>NZ_JBIVUV010000011.1:0-175006 GCF_044768525.1 Streptomyces sp. NPDC091287 | reverse complement strand
CGTGGACGGGATGGCCCCGCTGGCGGGCCCCCCTGTTTGGTCGGCGGGGCCGTGTCGGCGGGCCCCCCGTACGGGGCCGTGCGCCGCCGGGGGGGGCCCCGCCCCCTTCCGTACACATGTCGTACGGAACGCTCTAGTACACCGGCTTCTCGGGCTCGATCTGGTGGACCCAGCCGATCACGCCGCCGCCGACGTGCACCGCGTCGGCGAAGCCCGCGGACTTGAGGACCGCGAGGACCTCGGCGCTGCGGACGCCCGTCTTGCAGTGCAGGACGATGCGCTTGTCCTGCGGGAGGTCCTGGAGGGCGGTGCCCATGAGGAACTCGTTCTTCGGGATCAGCTTCGCGCCGGGGATCGAGACGATCTCGTACTCGTTCTTCTCGCGGACGTCGATGATCTCGATCTTCTCGTCGCCGTCGATCCACTCCTTGAGCTGCTTGGGAGTGATCGTCGCGCCGAGCGCCGCCTCCTGCGCCTCCTCGGACACGACGCCGCAGAAGGCCTCGTAGTCGATGAGCTCGGTGACGGTGGGGTTCTCGCCGCAGACCGCGCAGTCGGGGTCCTTGCGGACCTTGACCTGGCGGTACTGCATCTCCAGGGCGTCGTAGATCATCAGGCGGCCGACCAGCGGGTCGCCGACCCCGGCGAGCAGCTTGATGGCCTCGGTGACCTGGATGGAGCCGACGGACGCGCAGAGCACGCCCAGCACGCCGCCCTCGGCGCAGGAGGGGACCATGCCCGGCGGCGGGGGCTCCGGGTAGAGGCAGCGGTAGCAGGGGCCGTGCTCGGACCAGAACACGGAGGCCTGGCCGTCGAAGCGGTAGATCGAGCCCCAGACGTACGGCTTGTTCAGCAGCACCGCGGCGTCGTTGACGAGATAGCGGGTGGCGAAGTTGTCCGTGCCGTCCACGATCAGGTCGTACTGCGCGAAGATCTCCATCACGTTCTCGGCTTCGAGCCGCTCTTCGTGAAGGACCACGTTGACGTACGGATTGATGCCCAGCACGGAGTCCTTGGCGGACTCCGCCTTGGACCGGCCGATGTCGGCCTGGCTGTGGATGATCTGGCGCTGCAGGTTCGACTCGTCGACCTCGTCGAACTCCACGATGCCGAGCGTGCCGACACCGGCCGCGGCCAGATACATCAGGGCCGGCGAGCCGAGGCCGCCGGCGCCGACACACAGCACCTTGGCGTTCTTCAGGCGCTTCTGTCCGTCCATCCCGACATCCGGGATGATCAGGTGGCGGGAGTACCTGCGGACCTCGTCGACGGTGAGCTCAGCAGCTGGCTCGACCAGGGGTGGCAGCGACACAGGAACCTCAACAATGCAGGTGGTCGGATTCTACGTAGACCGGCTTCTTACGGTCGACTACGTACGGTTGTTCTCCCCGTAACACTGCCACGCCCCTTCTCATTCCGAGATACCAGGTCCGATCCGCGAGACGATTTCGTCCCAGTACCTGGGCAGCGCCGCGAATGGGTCGCTTTGTCTGCTTCGGCCGTCCCGGTCGTTCCGGTCGTTCCGGTCGTTCCGGTCGGTGAAGAAGATCGTCCCGGCGCCCTGCCAGCGGGCGATGCGCATGGCCTCCTCCAGGTGGGTGCGCGGCACCCCGTGGACGAAGTGGGCGAACCGCTCCGGTGGATAGTCGGCCGTCCACTCGGCCACCTGGGACCAGCGGTAGTC
The DNA here is from genome assembly GCF_044768525.1 of Streptomyces sp. NPDC091287. NCBI lineage: Bacteria > Bacillati > Actinomycetota > Actinomycetes > Kitasatosporales > Streptomycetaceae > Streptomyces > Streptomyces sp. NPDC091287. The sequence continues at coordinate 173,322 of NZ_JBIVUV010000011.1, read as the reverse complement.
GGTCCACGGGCCCTGGAAGGTGACCAGCTGGTCGGCCGCCTCCGCGTACCCGGGATACGGGTGCGTGCCGTGGCCCAGCACCAGACGGCCCCCGTCGTCGGCGCTGTCGCTCTCCGACAGCAGGGCGTGAAGCGTACCGGTGAGCCTGCGGACGGCCGGCAGCTCGGCCCGCTCGGCGGGGCAGCGGGCGAGGTAGAAGCCGCCGATCCGGTACCAGTCGATGAAGGACCGGGCGTCCGCGATCAGCTCCTCGAACGGCCGCTCGCCCCAGGCCAGGTCGAGGTGGCCGAGCAGCCTGCCGCCGGAGGCCCGGACGGTGTCGTCCGGGGAGCCGCCGTGCAGGGCGCGTTCGCGGGCGTTGCGCAGCCTGCCCGCCGCCTCCAGACAGTGCGGGTCGGGCCGGGAGCCGGGGCCGTCCGCGATATTGAGGACGGCCCAGTGCAGCGGGGTGCCGGGGCGGGCCAGTTCGGCCCATTCGGCGGGGGCGAGCAGCGGGTGGGCGTAGCCGGGGACGCCGAAGCCGAGCTGTTCGCCGCCCGCGGTGCGGCGGGCGTCGGCGGGAGCGGTCAGATACGGCACGCCGCCTCCATCCAGATGTCCGCCAGGGACTCCTCCAGATTGATCCGGGGCCGCCAGCCGAGCCGGTCCCGCGCGGTGCGGACGTCGGCCTGCTGCCAGGCGCCGCAGCCGTCGGGATACGGGGACGGGGTGGCGGCGAGGTGCTCCATGACGGACTCGGCGGAGGTGCGCGGAGCCCCGATGGGCAGGCGCGCGGGGGGCGTGTCCAGCTCGTGGAGCGCGCCCGCGTACCCGGCGACTCTCGCCAGGACAGCGGCAGCGTCGCGGAGGCGGACGGCCCGCCCGGTGCCGATGTTGACGACGCCCTGGGCGGCGGAGAGCGAGGCGGCGTGGACGGCCCGCGCCACGTCCCGTACGTCGACGAAGTCCCGCTGCACGCCGAGACCGCTGAGCTTCAGCTCGCCGTCGCCGGACTGCATGGCCCGGCGCATCGCCTCGGCGAGCCGGCCGAGCGGGGAACCAGCGGGGGTGCCGGGGCCGACGGGCGAGAAGACCCGCAGGACGACGGCGTCGAGGCCGGAGCCGAGGACCAGTTCGGTGGCGGCGAGCTTGCTGACGCCGTACGGGCCGCCGGGGCGCGGGACCGCGTCCTCGGCGGTGGAGGACCCGGGCTGCGAGGGCCCGTACTCCGAGGCGCAGCCGACCTGGACGAGCCGTGCCCCGCAGCCGCTGCGGCGCAGGGCCTCGCAGACGGTGGCGACGGCGACGGTGTTGTGCCGGGTGAGGTCGCGGGCCCCGCCGCGCGTGGCGCCCGCGCAGTTGACGACGACTCCGGGGTGGACGGCGTCCAGGAAGCGGGTGAGCGCCCCGGGGCTGCCGCCCGCGAGGTCGAACCGGACGTCGGCGTCGTCGCCGCGGCCGAGAGCCGTGAGGTGGACGGCCGGATCGGCGAGCAGACGGTCGGCGACGAAGCGGCCGAGGAATCCGTTGGCTCCGAGCAGCAGCACCCTCATCGCGCACCGCCTCGGTGCCGACGGCTCACTGCCGGTGCGGGGGATTGGGGGGTCATGGCGGGTTTCTCCTAGGTCATCGAGTCGGTCGTGCGCGGTGCTGGACGAGCCCGCGGCGTCGGCTCCGCGGGAGTGGGGCGGTGAAGCGGTGGAACGGTCGGGGTGGCTGGTGCGGTGGTCGGTAGGCGGGTCGTGCGGTGGTACGTCGGTGGGTCGTGCGGTGGTACGTCGGTGGGGCCGGCTCAGGTCCGGGTGTGGGCGGAGGCGCGGGAGAGCGCGAACGCGGCGTGCAGCAGCAGGCCGCCGGCGGCCCCGCCGCAGGCGAGGGCGGACACGGCTCCGGTCCCGCCCGCCGAGACGAGGGCGTTCACGGGCTGGGCGAGGGGTTCGAGTCCGGGGAGCCGGGCGGCGAGGACGAGGGCCGGGGCCCCGGCCTCGACGGCGCAGGCGGCGGCGAGCGCGACGGTGCCCGGCTCGGGCAGCCCGTGCGCGGCGAGCAGCCGGGCCACGAGGAACAGGACCCCGAGGGCGGCCGCGACGGGCGTGCCGCCTCCGCCGAGGCCGAGGTCGGCCAGGTACAGCAGGGGCAGCAGCGCGCCGAGGAAGAGGGTGACAGCCGCCAGGAGCAAGGGCCGCACGCCCGCGCCGAACTCCTCCAGGGCACGGCTGCCGGTCAGTTTGCGGTGGGCGTGGACGGTGAAGAGATGGGCGCACCAGGCGGCCGGGGCGACGGCGGCGGCCAGGCCGAGCAGCGGGGCCGGGGTGCCGTCCCACGGACCGTCCGGGCCGCCGGTCATGACCTGGGCGAGCAGTTCCTCGCCGTACACCGCGTAGCTCAGCAGCCAGCAGCCGTACATCCCGGCACGGCCCGCTCCTTCGGGGGCGCGCAGGGGGCCGCGGCCCAGGCACGCCCGGAGCGCCAGGCAGGCCAGGACGGCGCCGACGACGGTGACGAGGGCCCGCGTCCCGTCGCCGAGGACGCCCTCGGTGACCCGGAGCACCCCGGCGGTCGCCAGGCAGGCGGCGCCCGGGAGCAGGGCGAGGAGCGTCCACGCGGCCCGCGCATCGGTGTCGGGACCGGGGCCGGGGGGCCCGCCGCCGGCGGGCTCCCGCGTACGGGGCGGCATACGGGCGTACAGCTCCTCGGCGAGGGCGAAGACGTCCCGGTGGCGGTAGCGGGCGGCGGTGCGGTCGGTGAGGCCGTGCGCCTCCAGTCCGGCGGCGATCTCCAGGGGGTCCACGGCCCGTTCGCACAGGTCGCGGTGGTGGTGGAGGAGGGACTTCACCGGGTCGGCCGGGCCCCGGCGCGCCGTGGTGCGGGGCCGGATCTCCGCGGGGCGTTCCGGGGCGGCAGCGGGGGGCGTCGCCGGGTCGTCCGGACGGGTCATCGAGGGGTCTCCGTGGTCGGGGCGGCCTCCGGGGCCGGGGAAGCTCGGTTCGTAGAAGGCCGGTTCGTAGAAGGCCGGGGTGTCACGCATCGCCGTCCCCCGCCGGTCCGGCCGCGACCGCGCAGACGCCCTCGGGCTCCGGCTCCCGCGTGTGCTGCGGCTCGGGCTCTCCGGGCCGGTCCGGCAGCCGGCTCCCGGGCGCGGGCGCCCGGCTCGGCACGGAGGCGTCGGACTGTCCCGGGTCCGGCCGTGGACGGAGGTGCGGCCCGGGCTGAGTCCAGTGGCCGAGGAGGCGGGCTTCCGGCGGGGTGGCGAAGGGCAGCGGGTCGCCGTGGGCGTCCACGATGTCGGCCTCGCGGCGCACCGGGGTGTGGGAGATCAGCTCCAGGTAAATGCCGCGAAATGCCGCGAGGTTCTGTTCGACGGTGAAGAGTTCGAGCGCGCGGGCCCTTGCGGCGGCCCCCAGGCGTGCTCGACGCTCGGGGTCGCGCAGCAGTGCGACGCAGGCGTCGGCGAGCGCCTTGGGGTTGCGCGGGGGCACCACCAGGCCGGTGCCGCCGATGACTTCGACGACCGCTCCCACGTCGGTGGAGACGGTGGCCCGGCCGCAGAACATGGCTTCGACGAGGCTGACCGGGAAGCCCTCGACGACGCTGGACAGCACGATCACGCCGCCCGCGCCGTAGGCCTCGGCGAGGTCGGGGACCTCGGGGCCGCCGATCTCCTCGAAGGTGACCGGGCTGACGCCCTCGGTGTGCGCGCCGGTGGCCTCGTCGGGGAAGAGCTGGGCGGCCAGGGCCGTGCAGTGGGCGAGGTAGGTGGCGGCCTCGTCGCCGTCCGCCGGGGCGCCGAAGACGCGCAGCCGGGCGCCGGGCTCGGCGCGGTGGACCTCGGCGAAGGCGTGGAGGAGGGCGATCAGGTCCTTGGCGGGCTCGATCCGGCCGACCCAGACCAGCGTGTCGGGGCCGCCCGCACCCTCGCCCTCACCGGCCGCGGCGAGGCGTTCGGCGTCCTCGCCGACCTGGCCGAACCGCTCGGCCGCCATGCCCGGGTAGACCGTGCGCTGCTTGGCGGGGTCCGCTCCGCAGCGCTGCTGCCAGCGGCGGACATGGGTGTTGCCGGGGGTGACGATCGCGGCCTGCCGGTAGACCTCGGTGGTGAGGCGGCCGTGGAATCCGGCGAGGAGGGCGCGCACGGGGGTTCCGTAGGGGGTGTCGCAGGCGGCCAGGTAGTGCGCGCGCAGCGGGACGCCGTGCTCGGTGACCAGCAGCGGCACCCCGAAGAAGCGTTTGGCCAGGAGCCCCGGGAGCGCGGCCGCTCCACCGGAGGCCGCATGGCAGAGGTCGACCGCCCCGAGGCTCTCCTGGTCGTACCAGTCCAGCGAGAGCGGTCGCAGCGCGCGTTCCAGCTCGGCGGCGAAGGCGAGGTGGTCGGGGACGGTGGCGCTCTGCACGGTGCGGCCGGCGCCCCGGGCGCGGGAGGCGGCCTCCAGGATCCGGACGGTGTCCTCGGAGCGCAGGGCGAGATGGAGTCCGCCGCGCTCGCGGGCCTGCTCGGCGAGGCCGTAGAGCCCTTCGGCGAACAGCTCCGCGCCGGGGCCCTCACCCGCTTCCGTACCGGCCTCGTCGGGGGTGCAGATCGCGGTGGCGAGGGCGGTGAGGCGGTCGGTGAAACGCCTGCGGTCGCGCCGCCCGTAGGACTGTTCGCCCCCGGTCACCAGCCGGGCCAGCAGGCCGCGTTCGCCGCTGCCGCGCAGGGTGCCGTCCTCGGGGGTCCACAGCGGCGCGGTGCGCACCCGGCTGACCTGGGGCGGCAGCCGGACCCAGCCCTGGTCCTCCTGGTGGGCGGAACGGCTCAGTGCGAACAGGTCGAACTCGTGCTGCGGCAACCCGCGCACCAGTCGGTCGCACCAGAGTCTGGACTCACCGGTCGCATACGGATAACCACCGTCGGTGAGCAGTCCGATCCGCACGAATGCACCCCCGATCTCCCTTGTGGGCGGCCGCCGTTGAAATGGCGACTCACAGCGGGACGACCGTAAGCGGATACGCCGGTGGCGCGACGGACGGTTGTCCGTCGCGCCACCGAAAGGGGTGAACCGTCGTAACTTTCCCGCCCCGGTCGCGTTCAGTCGCGATACAGCGGTCGGTTGTTACGGAGAGTCAGGCTGGGGCCAGCTCCTCGCGGCCGTCCCGCGGGCCGCCGCGGGCCCGACGCGGGGACGTGCGGGGGTCAACCCTCGGGGTGCACCCAGGGGTTGGGCTTGCACGTGACGCCTTCCAGCTTCAGTGTCTTGGTCTGCTGCTGCATGACCGGGGCCAGGGCTCCGGGCGTGCGGCAGCTCACGTGGTTGTGGCCCAGCCGGTGGCCGACCTCGTGGTTGATGAGCATCTGACGGTAGGACAGCAGCTTCTCCGGGCCGAAGGTGGCGGCGCCCTGCGCCCAGCGATAGGCGTTGATCATGACGCGGTCGGTCGCGGCGGAATCGCAGGAGACGTTGTCGACCGTGGTGTCAAGACCGGACTTGGCACACCAGTCGCCGGTGGTCCCGGGGCTGGCGAGCGTGATCACGAAGTCCGGGGTCCCCGACGAGATGCGCTCGAAGGTCATCGCGCCGTTGTGCGCCCAGCTCCGGTCGTCGTTGAGCGTCTTCTGCACGGCTTCGGCGAACAGGCCGGCGTCGAGGCCGAGGCCCTTCTCCACATCGATCCGGTAGCGGTGCTTCTGCCCCTTTCCTGGGGCTTTCGCGAGCCCGGGCACCGCCTCGAACGTGCCGCTCGCCTTCAGGTCCGCGGCGAGCGGAAACGGCTGCGCCATCTTGTCCGCGTACGAGAGGGGCTTGACCTCGGGCTTCGCCGAGGGCTGCTTCGGGGTCGGGCGGGCGTCGGAGCGCGAGGCGTCGTCGCCCGGGCCCTGCCGCTCCACATCGGCGGCGCGCGCGGCGGCCGCACGGTCGCCGGAGTCCTCGGCGACCTGTCCGGCCACCACGACCGCGAGCACGGTGGTCACCGCGGCGGCGGCGATGCCGGTGAACGTGCGCCCCTTGCCGCCCCGGGTCGCGGCGCGTTCGTCCGGCTCCCCGGCCTCGGTGCCGGTGTCGTCCACGTCGTCCGGGGTCCCGGCCGACGGCGCGGCGGGTGCGCCCGGCGGGGCGTCGACGTCGGCGTCGGCGTCGAAGGCGTCGACGAACTCCCGGCGCGGGCCCGGCACCGCGGCCCCGGCGGGCGTCGGCTGTTGCGCCGCCCGGCCGTCCGCGGCGCGCTGGGCCGCGCGCTGGGCGGACACCTGGCGGGCCACGGCCTGCTGGCGGGCGGCGGCGTCCTGGGGGCCGGTGGGCCCGCCGGGATACGGCCGGGCGTCGGCGGGACGGTTGTCCGGACCGGCGTACCGGCCCGGGTTCTGGTGGGGCGGATGGGGATGAGGGGCGCTGCGGGGCGCGGGGGCGCCGGGCCCTTGGTCGTAGCGGGGTACCGGTCCGGTGCCCCAGCCGCCGCCCGGCTCACGCTGTTCGGGGTGGCCGCCGCGCACCTGCGGGGCGTCGGCGGAGAACGGGCCCCGCCCGTCACTGGTCGGCGCGGGAGCGGTCCGCCTGCGTCGGCCGCCGCCGGGCGCGGGCCTCGCCGCGGCGCGCTCGCCGCCCGGTTCCGTTGCCGCCGCGTCCGGGCGGATCGCCCCGGAGCCCTTTCGACTGTGTCGTCCCACGCCCCGGATCAGCTCCCGCCGCAATCGTCCAGCAGTTCCCGGAACGCCTGGGCGACCGCCTCCGGGTACTCCATCATCGCCACGTGCCCCGCGTCGGGCAGCGTCAGCAGCCGGGCGTCGCGGAAGGCCGCGGACGCCCTGCGTGCCATCCGGTACGAGACGAGCTGGTCCCGTCCGCCGTACACGAGCTGGGTCGGTGCGAGCACCCGCTCGGCCTGGCGCCACAGTCCGTGCTGGCCGCCCAGGGTGTACGCGTCGACGATGCCCCGGGCCGAACGCGTCATCGCGTCCCAGAAGTACGGCAGCTCCAGCCGTCGCTCCATCTCGGCCACCGCGTTGCGGAAGGCTTCGTCGGAGACCTGTGCCGGATCGCCGTAACAGAGTGCCATGACTCCGCGCGTCCGCTGCTCCGCCGTCCAGCCCTTCGTCAGCCGGGCGAACAGGGATGCGACCCCCGGCACCGCGAGGAGACCCGTCGGGACGGCGGGTCGCTGCACCCGCCACTCCGGCAGGGCGGGCGAGATCAGGGTGAGGGTGCGCACCAGGTCGGGGCGGACGGCGGCGACCCGGGTGGCGACGGCGCCGCCCAGCGAATTGCCGAACAGGTGGACGGGCCCCCGCTCCTCCGCGTCCAGCAGCCGGATCACCGCACGGGCGTGTCCGGTCACCGAGTAATTGCCGTCGTCCGGCGGCGGCGAGTCCCCGAATCCGGGCAGGTCGACCGCCTCGCCGTCGACCAGGTCGGAGAGCAGCGGCATCAGCGCGGACCAGTTCTGCGACGAGCCGCCGAGCCCGTGCACGTACAGCGCGGGGGGCAGTCCGGCCCGGTCGCCCGGCCGGCAGCGGACGTTCAGGCCGATCCCCGGCAGCGACACGGAGCGCAGCCGTTCGCCGTCGGCGACCCGGACGGCACTGACCGTGGGGGCCACCGCGGCGGCGGCGGCCTGGACACCCGGCAGCTCGGTCGAAGACATGCGGCAATGTTACGAGACGATCACGCCCTCATTCATGTGTTCGCCATCACAGGCCGCATCGCGGGGCAGACGGGTAGCTCCTAGGCTTCAAGGGAAGGAAGGGAGCTGCACATGACGGTCGACCCGAGCGACCCGGACACCTTCGAGCACGCCGAACCGGAAGAGGCGGGGCCCGAGGCTCCGGAGGCGGACGCCGCCGAGCAGCGTACGGATGTCCGGCCCGAGGACGACGAACGGGCGGAGAGCGTCGATCCGGACACCGCCAATGAGGCCGATGTGGCGGAACAGCGCAGGGTGATTCCCTTGGATGAGGACGATTACCGGTAGTACGCCCCGGTTTGCTCACGACCAGGAAGAACTGTGGCTTCCACAGCCGTCCGGTCCATGAAATTCTGCGTCCGCGCCGCGCACACCCGGGTTACCCAAAAGTACGATGGCTGTACGGCGCAGCGTGCACGGACCGGCTGTGCTGGAACACATATTTGGGAGGCGGCGTGACAGCCATCGAGCAGACAGAGGCCGCGCGCCCGCGGGGTACACGCCTTCCCCGCCGCGCCCGGCGCAATCAGCTGCTGGGCGCCGCACAGGAGGTCTTCGTCGCGCAGGGCTACCACTCCGCCGCGATGGACGACATCGCCGAGCGGGCCGGAGTCAGCAAGCCGGTGCTCTACCAGCACTTCCCCGGAAAGCTGGAGCTCTACCTGGCCCTGCTCGACCAGCACTGCGAGTCCCTGCTCCAGGCCGTGCGCACGGCGCTGGCCTCCACGACGGACAACAAGCTGCGCGTCGAGGCGACCATGGACGCCTACTTCGCGTACGTGGAGGACGAGGGCGGCGCGTTCCGGCTGGTCTTCGAGTCCGACCTGACCAACGAGCCCGCCGTGCGCGAGCGCGTCGACCGGGTGTCCCTCCAGTGCGCAGAGGCCATCTCCGACGTGATCGCCGGGGACACCGGTCTGTCCAAGGACGAGTCGATGCTGCTGGCCGTGGGCCTCGGCGGCGTCTCCCAGGTGGTGGCGCGCTACTGGCTCTCCAGCCGGTCCACCATCCCCCGCGACACGGCCGTCCAGCTCCTCACCTCGCTGGCCTGGCGGGGCATCGCGGGCTTCCCGCTGCACGGCGCCGAGCAGACGTGAGCCCTCCGGCGGGGAACGACTGACGCCGTGTTCGCTGCGGGCGTTGCCGGTCGGGCCCTGAGCCCTGCTCCCGCCGGGCTAATGTGGCTGCGTACGGCGCGGTTCGCCGCGCAAGGACTGACCGTCGGAGGGACATAGCCGTGGAGGTCAAGATCGGGGTGCAGCACACGCCCCGCGAGATCGTTCTGGAGAGCGGGCTTTCCGCCGAGGACGTCGAGAGCGCGGTCGCCGCGGCACTGGGCGGCAAGGCGGAGCTGCTCAGCCTCACGGACGACAAGGGCCGCAAGGTCCTGGTGCCGGCCGACCGGATCGCGTATGTGGAGATCGGTGAGCCGACCACCCGGCGGGTGGGATTCGGGGCGCTGTAGTCCACCGGACGCGTTGATCACAGGAGCGGCCCGGCGGGGATGTCCCCGCCGGGCCGCTCCCGCGTTGTGCGCGGATCCCTGCCCGCCCCGGATCCCGTACGGGTCGGAACGGGCCGCTGGAGGGTTGCTCCCCACAGGCTGGGGGTAGTACCGCCTACGACCGATTTGCCCGCCCCGCACACCCCCGCGAGGTGATCCTCTGTGATCTGGGAATCCTTCGGCGCCGCCGTCCTCGGACTCGCCCTGTCCTGGGCGGCGCTCCGATCACTGGCCGACCGACTGCCGTCCGGCCGTGCGGTTTATCTCACCGGCGCGCTGGGCGCCCTGTTCGGCGCGTATCTGACACATGCCGCGCTGGGCACCGGCCATGTCCTGACGACGCTGATCGGAGCCGTGTCCGTCGGGGCGGTGACGCTGTCGCTCCTGATCCGACCACGCGGCCGCCGCCTCGCCCGGTCGGCGGCGGCCCAGTAGCGGGGTGTTACGCGGCCAGTCCCAGCGCGGCCATCCGCTTGGTGTGGGCCTCGGTGATCCGGGAGAACATCCGGCCCACCTCGGCCAGGTCGAAGCCGTCCGCGACGCCGCCCACCAGCATCGTCGAGAGGGCGTCGCGGTCGGCGACCACCCGCTGGGCCTGCGACAGCGCCTCGCCCATCAGCCGGCGCGCCCACAGCGCGAGCCGTCCGCCGAGCCGCGGGTCGGCCTCGATCGCGGCGCGCACCTTCTCCACGGCGAAGTTCCCGTGGCCCGTGTCGTCGAGCACGGACAGCACCAGGGACCGGGTGTCGGTGTCGAGCCGGGCCGCGACCTCACGGTAGAAGTCGCTCGCGATCGAGTCGCCGACGTACGCCTTGACCAGGCCCTCCAGCCAGTCGGACGGCGCCGTCTGGCGGTGGAAGTCGTCGAGCGCCTTGGCGAACGGCTCCATCGCGGCGGTGGGGTCCTCGTCCACGGCGGTGAGCCGCTGGTTGAGCTGCTCGAAGTGATGGAACTCGGCGGCGGCCATCTTCGCCAGCTCCGCCTTGTCGCCGAGTGTCGGCGCGAGCTTCGCGTCCTCCGCCAGCCGCTCGAAGGCCGCCAGCTCTCCGTAGGCGAGGGCGCCGAGCAGGTCCACGACCGCGGCGCGGTACTGCGGGTCGGCGGCCGCGGTGGCCCAGTCCTGGGCGGCGATCCCGGTGGGTGCGGAAGCTTCGGCGGGGGTCTCAGTGGCGTGGTCAGGCGTCTCCATGAACGGAACGATAGCCCGCTCCGCGCAGGGCGGAAGGGCCTGGTCAGCCGGGGGCCTCATACCGTTCCGATGAATTCGTCCAACACACATGCGCGAATCCGGGGTACAGTGGTATTGCGCTTACTGAGCACTGTGCTGTGCCAGAGGCGCGCCCTTGAATGAGGATGCCCGGTCGGTGGCCCGATCGGCTCCGACCCGACAGCCCTCCACGCGGTGCGTACGACACGTACGACCGCAGCTGAGGGGCCCCCTCAGCGGCACGAGCGCTCGAGCGACGGCAGTGGTCCCGCGCCACCCGGCCCATCCACGGCCGGATGACCAACCCCGGCACGGTACGACCCCCAGCGTTCGCCTCGGACCGCGTCTCACAGAAGAGGCAGCACCCTGACTACGTTCCGCGACCTCGGTATTCTTTCCGAGACGGCCGAAGCCCTTGAGGCTGTCGGCATCATGTCCCCCTTCCCCATCCAGGAGATGACGCTCCCCGTAGCGCTCTCCGGCTCCGACGTCATCGGCCAGGCCAAGACCGGCACCGGCAAGACGCTCGGCTTCGGTCTCCCGCTCCTGGAGCGCGTGACCGTCCCCGCCGACGTCGAGGCGGGGCGTGCCACGCCCGAGCAGCTGACCGACGCGCCGCAGGCGCTCGTCGTCGTCCCCACCCGCGAGCTGTGCCAGCAGGTCACCAACGACCTGCTCACGGCCGGCAAGGTCCGTAACGTCCGCGTTCTCGCGATCTACGGCGGCCGGGCGTACGAGCCCCAGGTCGAGGCCCTCAAGAAGGGCGTCGACGTGATCGTCGGCACCCCGGGCCGTCTCCTGGACCTGGCGGGCCAGCGCAAGCTCGACCTCTCCCACATCCGCGGGCTCGTCCTCGACGAGGCCGACGAGATGCTGGACCTGGGCTTCCTGCCCGACGTCGAGCGCATCATCACGATGCTGCCGCCCAAGCGTCAGACGATGCTGTTCTCGGCCACCATGCCCGGTGCCGTCATCAGCCTCGCGCGCCGCTACATGTCGCAGCCGACGCACATCAACGCCACGTCGCCCGACGACGAGGGCACGACCGTGAAGAACACGGTCCAGCACGTCTACCGCGCCCACAACATGGACAAGCCGGAGATGCTCTCCCGCATCCTCCAGGCCGACGGCCGCGGGCTCGCGATGATCTTCTGCCGTACGAAGCGCACGGCCGCCGACATCGCCGAACAGCTGGAGAAGCGCGGCTTCGCCTCCGGCGCGGTCCACGGCGACCTCGGCCAGGGCGCCCGCGAGCAGGCGCTGCGCGCCTTCCGCAACGGCAAGGTCGACGTGCTCGTCTGCACCGACGTCGCCGCGCGCGGTATCGATGTCGAGGGTGTGACCCACGTCATCAACTACCAGTCGCCGGAGGACGAGAAGACCTACCTCCACCGCATCGGCCGCACCGGCCGCGCGGGCGCCAAGGGCATCGCGATCACGCTGGTCGACTGGGACGACATCCCGCGCTGGCAGCTGATCAACAAGGCCCTGGACCTGAAGTTCCCGGACCCGCCCGAGACGTACTCCACCTCGCCGCACCTCTTCGAGGAGCTCGGCATCCCGGCGGGCACCAAGGGTGTCCTGCCGCGCGCCGAGCGGACCCGTGCCGGTCTGCGCGCGGAGGAGGTCGAGGACCTCGGCGAGACCGGCGGCCGCGGCCGCAAGGCCGCCGCACCGGCCCCCGCCCGTGAGGAGCGCGAGCCCCGCACCCGTACGCCGCGTCAGCGTCGCCGCACCCGTGGCGGCTCCGCGGCGGAGGAGGGCGCCGCGACGGTGCCCGCACCCGCCAAGGAAGCCGCACCGGTCGCACCGGCCGGTGACGGGGCGTCCGACGAGGCGCCGCGTACGCCGCGCCGTCGCCGCCGTACCCGCGTCAGCGTCCCCGAGGCCGTCACCGAGGCGGCCGTGGCGGTCGCCGAGGCTCCGGTGGTTCCCGCTCCGGTGGCCGAGGCCACGCCCGTGATCGAGGTCGCACCGGTGGCCGCACCCGTGGCCGAGCCGGTCGCGGAGGCCGTGCCGGAGACCAAGCCGCGCCGCCGTCGCAGCCGCGCCGCAGTGAAGCCGGTGGCCGAGGAGACAGCTTCGCCCGTCGCCGCGGCTCCGACCGCACCGGCCCCGGCCGAGTTCCAGACCGTGGCTGTCGCCGCGGGCGTCGCGGAGCCGGTCGCCGAGCCGAAGGCCGTCAAGCCGCGCCGCCGCACCCGGATCGTGAAGCCGGCCGACGAGGTCGACTTCCAGATCGCCCCGGCCGCCGAGCCGGAGCCCGATGCGAAGACGCGTCGTCGTCCGGCCCGCGCCACGACGAAGGCCAAGTCGGAGCCGAAGGCCGCGGCCACGTCGGCCGAGCCGAAGGCCCGGGCGACCAGGACGACGAAGTCCCGGGCGAAGGCGGAGACGGCGGAGACCACCGAGACCACGGAGAAGGTCACCGCGAAGGTCGCCACTAGGGCCACGGCGAAGAAGGCCACCGCTAAGGCGGTCGCCGTCGAGCAGCCCGCCGTGGAGGCCCCGGCCGCCGAGGCGGACGCCAAGCCGCGCCGCCGCCGCGCCACCCGCAGCGTCACCTCGACCGCGACCCAGGAGGCCGCCGTGGTCTCCGAGGCCGAGGCCGTGGTGAGCGAGGCCGCCGCCGAGACGAAGCCGCGCCGCCGTCGCGCCACCCGCCCGGCGGGCAAGGCATCGGCGACGACCGAGAGCTGACGCTCCCGGCGACACAGCACCACCTACGGCCCCGGCCCCCCGCGCACGCGGGGGGCCGGGGCCGTAGCGCTGACCGGTGCCGCCGTGAGGGCCCCCGGCGCTCCCGCAGGATGAGCTGCCCGGTGAGGCGAGGACGGGTGCGGCGGGGATAGCCTCGCCGTATGAGCCGCCCGCCCACCTTCGCCCCGCCGCCCTGTGCCCGCGCCCGTGTCCTTGAGACCGAGCGCGGCGACTTCGCCGTCCTGGACGCCGTACCGCGTACCCCGGAACGGGCCACCGCCCTGCTGCTGCCCGGATACACCGGCAGCAAGGAGGACTTCATCGCGCTGCTGGAGCCGCTGTGCGCGGCGGGCTACCGGGTGGTCGCGGTGGACGGCCGGGGGCAGTACGAATCGAAGGGGACGGACCGTCAGGAGAGTTACGCGCAGGCCGAGTTGGCCCGCGATGTGCTGGCCCAGGCGGCGGCCCTGGGCGGCGGGGACGGCGGGCTGCATCTGCTCGGGCACTCGCTCGGCGGTCAGATCGCCCGCGCCGCCGTACTGCTGGACGCCACCCCGTTCCGCTCGCTGACGTTGATGTCCTCGGGCCCCGCGGAGGTCGTCGCGGCCCAGCGGGACAAGGTGAAGATGCTGAGCGACGCGTTGTCCGTGCTGTCCATGGACGAGGTGTGGGAGGCGATGCGGGCGCTCGATCCGCCGCAGGACGCGGACACCGGCGACGGTGCGGACATGCGCCACCGCTGGCTCGCCCACCACCCGGCCCAGTTGATCGCCACCGGGGCCCAGCTGGCCGCCGAACCGGACCGGGTGGACGAGCTGGCCGCCGTCGGGCTGCCCGTCCACGTCCTGTCCGGGGAGCGCGACGACGTGTGGCCGGTGGAGCTGTTCGACTCCATGGCGCGGCGTCTCGGCGCCCGCCGCACCACGATCGCCGGCGCCGAGCACTCCCCCAACACCGCCCGCCCGCTGGAGACCGCGAAGGCGCTGGCCGCGTTCTGGGACGGTCTGCCGACCGTCTGACGCGCCGACGGCGCCCCCCGCCGCGTCCCGCGGCCCGTGGGAGGCGCCGCCACCGGCCCCACTTCCGTCAGTACTGCGACTGCAGGTGCTGCCAGAAGCCGTCGCGGAGCGCCCGTCGCAGGTGCGCGTGGCCGCGCAGCGAGTGCTGGAGCAGGCGTTCCGCCTCCACCAGCAGGTCCTGGTCGACGGAGCCCGGCAGATAGGGGTGGCCGGGCAGCAGGTCGGCCAGGGACTCCCGGCCGCGCGCGGCGAGCCAGGCGGCCGCGATCTGTGCGCCGACGAAGCGGACGTCCTCCCGGGAGGGGGCCGGGCTGTCGTCCTCGTACGTGGTGACGGGCCGGCGTGTGACGTAGGGGCGGCAGAAGTCGAGGTCGAAGGTGCGCTGGCTGTCGACCTCCCACAGCAGCGGTTCGGCCTGGTTGCGTCCTTCGCCGGCCTCGATGCCCCAGAGGTGCACGCGCGCCCCGTAGCCCTGGGCGGCCTCGACCGCCGAGACCAGGTCCTCGTCACCGCCGACGAGCGCCGCGTCGCTGATGGCGCGGTGCCGGGCGAGGGATTCGAGGTCGGTGCGGATGAGCGAGTCGACGCCCTTCTGCTGGTTGTTGGCGTTGAGGTTGCCGAGCCGCACCTTGACGTCGGGGAGTTCGGCGATGGCCTGCTGCTCGGTGGTGTGGATGCGGCGGCGGGCCCCGTCGTACCAGTAGACGCGCAGCAGCCTGCTGTCCGCGAAGATCGTGCGGGCCTTGTCGATGAAGGCCTCGATCAGCCCCTCGGCGTCGAGGTCGAAGGAGCGCCGGTCCTCGGTGCCGGTGACGAGCAGCCCGGCCGCGGCGTACACATAGCCGGCGTCCACGAAGATGGCGTGCGTCGACGGGGTCTTGGAGACCTCGATGAGCATCCGCTGGAGCAGCTCGTTGGTGCGGTCCAGGCGGGCGCCGAGACCGGCTCCGCCGATGGACCGCGGGTCCGCCTCGTTCATGCGAACCTCATGGTCTGTGGTGGCGTGACTACCGACGGGTACTTAGACATCCAAAAAATTTCCTTAGCGTAGGGAATGTTTGCAGAGGACAAGCCGTTGTAACCCACGTGGAACGCGAGGGAAGCCTCGCGTTCCTAGTCTTGCCGGTGGGACGCCCCACCGGCGCCAGCAGTTCTCCAGCAGGAGGATCAGACGAAGGGAAGCCCTATGCGCTTCGAGATCATGCGACTCGACGACGTCGACGGTACCGCCGTGGACAGCACCGTCGTGGACGCGGCCTCCGTCAACCGGATCGTGCAGCAGGCCGCAGCTACGGGCCAGCGCATCTACATCCGGCCGGCCGACAGCTCGGCTTCGTAACGCATCTGGGCTCATGACGCCTGACGAGGGCCTCGCGCCTCACCGCATTGCGCCGCTAAAGACGAAGCGCCCCCGCACGGAACGTCCGTGCGGGGGCGCTGTGGTGCGTGGGGGAGGTTCAGGAGTTCTCGATGACCTGGGTGACGCCGTTGATGATCTGCTGGACGGCGATGGCGGAGAGCATCATTCCGGCGAGCCTGGTCACCAGCACCACGCCGCCGTCCTTGATCACGCGGATGATGACCAGCGAGTAGCGCATGGTCAGCCAGAGCACCACGTGCATGGCGACGATCGCGGACCACACCGAGAGCTGGCCGCCCACGCCGTCGGCGTGCTGCACCGCGAGGATGACCGAGACGATCGCGCCGGGCCCGGCCAGCAGCGGCATGCCCAGCGGTACGAGCGCCACATTGACGTCCTTGGTCTGCGTCGGCTCGTCCGTCTTGCCGGTCAGCAGGTCGAGCGCGATGAGCAGCAGCAGGAGTCCGCCCGCGATCATCAGGGCGGGCACGGAGACATGCAGGTAGTCGAGGATCTGCTGACCGAGCAGACCGAAGACGGCGATCACGCCGAACGCGACCGTGACCGCCTGGAGCGCCATCTTGCGCTGCACCTTGGCGGGGCGGCCCGCGGTGAGCGCGAGGAAGATCGGCGTGATCCCGGGCGGGTCCATGATCACAAATAGGGTGAGAAAAAGGGATCCGAAGACAGCGACGTCGAACACAGTGAGCCTTGCGAGAGAAGAGCGGGCGGTACGGAGGTGGCGCGGGGTCCGGGCGGCGGCCGTCGCCGTGTCGGGCACGCGGCGGTACGCACAGGGGCGCGCGGGGAGTGCGGAAGGTGGTGCGGTGAGAGTGGGCGGGGCCCAGGAGCTGTCCGGCCGTGATCCGCCGGAAAACCCTAGCGGGGGCCGGCTCCGCCGGCGCCCGGCACCGGGAAGGCTCCCGTGGCGCGCCGGGTGATCTCGCCGTAGATCTCGGGGTCGGTGGTGCACGCGCCGAGCTCGACGGGTTTCCGGGTGCCGTGGTAGTCGCTGGAGCCGGTCGTGAGCAGCCCCAGTTCGCGGGCGAGACCGCGCAGTCGGGCCCGGGTGGGCTCGTCGTGGTCCATGTGGTCGACCTCGACGCCGTCGAGACCGGCTTCGGCGAGCGCGACGATCGTGGACTCGGGGACCACGGCGCCGCGTTTCACGGCGGCCGGGTGGGCGAAGACGGTGACCCCGCCCGCCGCCTTCACCAGGCGGATCGCCTCGAAGGGGTCGAACTCGTGCTTCTCCGCGTACGCCCGGCCGCCGGTACCCAGCCAGTCGGGCGTGAAGGCATCGGAGACCGTGGGTACGACGCCGAGTTCGACGAGGGCGGCGGCGACGTGCGGCCGACCGACCGAGCCGTCCCCGGCGATGCGGGCGACCTGTTCCCAGGTGATGGGAACGTCGAGGGCGCGCAGCTTGCGGACCATCTCCTGGGCGCGCGGCACCCGGTCGTCGCGGACGAGCTCCCGGGCGCGCTCCAGCTCGGCGTCGGCGGGGTCGAAGAGGTAGGCCAGCATGTGCATGCCCACGCCGTCGACGCGGCAGGAGAGTTCGGCGCCGGTGACGAGGGTGAGCCCCTCGGGCAGCGCGTCTATGGCCTGCTTGTGGCCGCCCACGGTGTCGTGGTCGGTGAGCGCGACGACGTCCAGCCCCGCGGCGGCGGCGTTCGCGACCAGCTCGGCGGGGGTGTCCGTGCCGTCCGACGCGGTGGAGTGGGTGTGCAGGTCGATGCGCACGACGCTTGACTCCGGGGCTCGCGGGCGGACGGGGGACCGCTCAAGGATAACCGCCGCGCGCCGGGACTCCGGCCGCCCGCGGCCCAGCTCCCGGCCCGCGCCGGAGCCGCGCTCGCCGCCGGCCGCGCCCGCTGCCGCTACCGCTCGCCCGTCGCCTGTCGGGGCGGCGTCTCGGGGGCGGTGAGCAGGCGGGGGGTGAGCGCGCCGCAGGGGACGAGGTCCACCTCTCCCCCGGCGTCCCGCAGGTCGGTGAGCACCAGTTCGTCGTACATCAGCAGCCCCGACTGCTCGGGCCACAGGATCGCCCACAGCCACAGACCCCGTGCCTCGCCCGCGAAGACTGCGCGGTCCGACGGAGCGTTCCGGACGTGCCAGAGGGGGGTGGGGCGGCCGGCGGCGTGGACCTTGGCGTCGGGGGCGGAGTCGACGTCCAGGTGGAGGCCGGGGTCCGGGCCGTCGATCCCGGCGTACCGCGCACCGAGCCCGACGCCGAGCTCCTCGGCGACCAGCAGCAGCTCGCCCATCCCGCCCAGCGGTCCGGGCCCGGAGCAGGCCACGGCGCTCGCGCGGCCGCCGCTGCGGTCGTCGCCCGCGCTGGCGACCCCGGTGAACAGCCAGCCCACGGGGAGCGGCCAGGGCATCCAGACGGGAACCTGAGCGCGGTGCACCACGACGCCGAGACCTTCGACGCTCGGCGGGATGACCGGCTGCATCGGGTGGACCTGGCCGTGCACGGAGCACTGCCAGGCGTCGGCGAAGAGACCGGGCGCCCTGACCCGGCCACCGCACTTCGGGCAACTGGGTTCGCCCCTCATAGGGACCAACCGTCCTCCCCGCCGGTCCTCGCGTCAAGGACGATCACCCGTCCGCAGCGTGGCCCCGACCGCGCGAGCGTAAAGAGACAGCGTGACCTTTACGCGAATCGCAGCGTTGTAGCAGCTGTCAGAGACATACGTTCCCGGTCAGATCTGACGTTCACACACCCAAGGAAAGGGGTCGAGGTGGAGTTGCGGTACACGTTCCGCCTCGAGCCCGGCCCAGGCGCGCGAGCATCACTCGCCCGCGCATTCGGCTGCGCGCGAGTGGTGTGGAACGACGCGCTCACCGTCCGTAGGGCGGCTTTCGCGGCCGGCCTGCCTTTTCCCCGGACATCCGAGTTGTCGAAGTCACTGATCACGCAGGCGAAGCGCACCACGCAGCGGGCCTGGTTGGCCGACGTTTCCTCGGTGCCGCTGCAACAGGCACTACGGGACCAGGACCGGGCCTGGCGAGCGTTCTTCGACTCGCTCAAGGGCTCCCGGAAGGGAGCGAAGGTCGGCGTGCCGGCAGTCAAGTCGCGCAAAGACTCCAGACAATCCGTGCGGTTCACCTCGAACGCCGGATGGAAGATCACCCCGGCGGGCAAATTGAGCCTTCCGAAGATCGGGCACATCCCGGTCCGGTGGTCCCGGCAACTGCCCTGCGCTCCGTCCAGCGTCACGGTGATCCGGGACGGAGCGGGGCGCTACTTCGCCTCCTTCGTCGTAAGAAGCGACGCCCAGGCCGATGCGGCCCGGTTCCCCACCGCTGCAGGTGATCAGGGCATCGATCTGGGCCTGGCACACTTCGCGGTACTGGCAGACGGGTCACGGTCTCGCTCACCTAAATTTCTACGGCGAGCCGAAAAAAAGATCAAGAAGCGGCACCGCACGCTTTCACGTAAACAGAAGGGCAGCAAGAACCGGGAGAAGGCACGGGTTCGTCTGGCTCGCGCGCACGCGGGCGTAGCTGACGCTCGTAAGGACTTCCATCATCAGCTCTCCACCAAGCTGGTCCGAGAAAACCAATCGGTCACCGTGGAAACACTGAATGTGCAAGGCCTGTCACGCGGCGCGCTGTCCAAGGCCGTGCACGACGCGGGCTGGGGACAGTTCCTGAGGATGCTGGACTACAAGGCGAAGCGCTATGGCCGTGAGTTCACACGGGTCGCGCCAGACTTCCCGTCCAGCCAGCTCTGCTCGGCGTGCGGCCACCGTGATGGCCCGAAACCGCTGAACGTGCGCACGTGGACTTGCCCGCGGTGCGGGGCCCTGCTCGACCGAGACTGGAACGCAGGTCAGAACCTGCGTGAAGAAGGCCGTCGTATCCGAGCGAAGGCCCTACAGACCGCACCACCCACCCCCGGGCCGGGGGCCCTCACACCAGCGTGAGGTAAACGCCTGTGGAGCGTACGTAAGACCCTGGTCGGCAATCAGGGCAGAGCGCGACGAAGCAGGAACCAGTCCCCGACCGGCAGCCAGTCAGCGGCCGATCAGGGAAATCACCCACAAAGACGGGTGAGGGGGTCAAAACTACGCATTCTTCACGCTAGTCCAGGACTACGGACGTGCGCAGCGGGTCGCGCAGGTCCGTACCGTGCGTCAGCCACCGCTCCTGGAGCTCCTGCGCGCCGCGCACCCGCTTCCAGGCGGCCTCGTTGTGCGTCATCGGCAGCAGCGGCAGGAAGCGCACCGGATCCATCGGCTCGTCCAGCTCCAGGTCCTCCACCAGACCACCGGACTCCGCGACCAGCACCGAGGTGAACGGCGCCCCGGTCCACAGCGGCTCCCCCAGGTCCAGCGAGGCGCCGGCGGCCACGATCAACCCCTCGACCTGCGGGGAAGCGGCCAGCACGGCGAGCGGGCGCAGCACCTGGTCGGTGTCGGCGAGGCCGCCCCGTACGGAGAGGATCAGCTCGGCGCGGGGGCCCTCCACGGGGTCGGCGAGCGGGGAGGTGGGGTCGGCCATCGGCTGACCGGACATGCCGAGCGTCGCGTAGCGCACCACGTCGCCGTCGAGGAAGCGCAGCACCTCGATGCGGTCGGTGCCCAGGAACGTCACGTCGGCGCGGGCGTCCGGTTCCCCGAGGGCGGAACGGAGCCGGGCCTCGACCAGAGCGAGAATTTCTGCCATGCCGCGAGCATAGATCGCGTAGGGAATGGGCAAAGTACGGGATTGGGCCTTGGGCGGCTGATAGCCTGGCCGCCGGTCGGGACAGCACGCAGAAGCGTTGCTCTTCTTCGTCCCGACGACACGTCGTCCCCCACGGGGGACCGGCCGGAGGAGGTGGGGACTGCTATGGATCCAAGTCGACCGTGCAGTACCAATCGCTCTTCCGCGCCTCGTATTTCCCGTTGATCCGACGCCTCGTCGGTCGCCCGGTGCCGACATCGCCGTCGTATCCGGATGACTCCTCGACAGCAGTTCGCGCGACGGAAGAGCCCTTCGTTTTTGCCTGTCTGTAGCGAACGCCGTCATCGCGCCCGCGCGGTGCCGCCCGCTTTGCGGACGTGAGCACACGTCCTCGTTCCGGGCTGTTCCACGCCCTCGCCGACGGCCCTCCGTGAAGGAGCCAGCCATGTCGATGATCCGTGACCTGCGCGCCGCCGTGCGCCCGTCCCTGCGCCCGTCCCTCCGTAAGAACAGCGCCCCCTACAGCGCGTACGACTCCACCCGCGACCCGTCCGCCTCCAGCGCGGTCGTCGACTGCGCCGTCTACCGTGACGGCCGCCGGCTGGTGACGCCCGCGGCCCCGACGCCGCACGAGGCGATGCTCCAGGTGCGGGAGGAGGGCGGCTTCGCGTGGATCGGTCTGCACGAGCCGACCGAGGCCGAATTCGCGGGCATCGCCCGGGAGTTCGGGCTGCACCCGCTGGCCGTCGAGGACGCCGTCCACGCCCACCAGCGGCCCAAGCTGGAGCGTTACGACGACACGCTGTTCACCGTCTTCAAGACGATCCACTACGTGGAGCACGCCGAACTGACCGCGACCAGCGAGATCGTGGAGACCGGCGAGGTGATGTGCTTCACCGGGCGGGACTTCGTCATCACCGTCCGGCACGGCGGCCAGGGCTCCCTGCGCGCCCTGCGCCACCGCCTCCAGGACGATCCGGAGCTGCTCGCCAAAGGCCCCTCCGCCGTGCTGCACGCCATCGCCGACCATGTGGTCGACGGGTACATCGCGGTGGCCGAGGCGGTGCAGGACGACATCGACGAGGTGGAGATCGATGTCTTCTCCACCCCGGCCAAGGGCAGCCCGCGCGGTTCGGACGCGGGCCGGATCTACCAGCTCAAGCGCGAGGTGCTGGAGTTCAAGCGGGCCGTCTCGCCGCTGCTGCGGCCGATGCAGCTGCTGAGCGAGCGACCGATGCGGCTGATCGACCCCGACATCCAGAAGTACTTCCGCGACGTCGCCGACCACCTCGCCCGGGTCCAGGAGGAGGTCCTGGGCTTCGACGAGCTGCTGAACTCGATCCTCCAGGCGAATCTGGCGCAGGCGACCGTCACGCAGAACGAGGACATGCGCAAGATCACCTCCTGGGCGGCGATCATCGCGGTGCCGACGATGATCTGCGGTGTCTACGGCATGAACTTCGACCACATGCCCGAGCTGCAGTGGAAGTACGGCTATCCGCTGGTCTTGGGCGTCATCGGGGCGGTCTGTTTCTCCATCCACCGCATCCTCAAGCGCAACGGCTGGCTCTGAGCGCGCCCGCCCCCCGATTGCCGGTGGGTCTAAGCTCGCGCTCATGACTGACGCCGCCGCACCCGATGCCGCCGCCGACCTGCTGGAGAGGGCCCTCGTCGAGGAGGCCACGAAGAAGTCCGGTCTCGTCTGGGTGCGGGGCGACGGGCCGGCCCGTGCCGTCTGGCACATCTGGCACGACGGCGCGGCGCACCTGGTCGGCGGCGGCCCCGGCGAGCAGCCGCTGCCCGAGGGCCTGGCCGACGGCGGCCGCGCCGAGGTGACCGTACGGAGCAAGGACAAGGGCGGCCGGATCGTCGCCTGGAGTGCGGCGTGCCGTTTCCTCCCGCCGCACTCCGAGGAGTGGGAGGCGGCGGTCGCCGAGCTGAAGGGCAAGCGGCTGAACGCGCCGGACGCCGAGTCGATGACGGAGCGGTGGGCGCGCGAGTGCACCGTGGTGCGGCTGACGCCGGACACCGTCAGCACCGCGCTGCCGGACACCTCGCTGGCGGCCGTCCCGCTGCCGACCGGGGCCACCACCCGGCAGCCGGCCCCGGCGGCGCTCCCCCGGCTGCTGCTGAAGCGTCGCGGGAAGCGCTGAGCCAGGGCCCGGCGTCGCGCGGCAGGCGGCGGTTCGAACAGGCCCTCGCGGTCCGGGGCGCTCAGCCGGAGGACTTGGGGAGCTGGCCGCCGTAGTCGACGGTGTCGTCCTCCTGGGGCGCCTCAAGCGGGAAGGCCTGCCCCCAGTCGGCCAGCGTGACCGTGCCCCCGCCGCCGCCCCGGGCCACCCGGACCGGGTACGGCTGGTCCTCCAGCGAGACGTCGAACGCCCCGCCCTCGCCCTTGCCGCCCAGGATCTGGATGGTGCGCTGCCCGGCGACCGTGTCCCGGCCGCCCTTGCTGACCTTTCCGTTCAGCGCGAGAAGCCCGTCGAGCAGGACCTTCTTGTCCGTGAAGCCGCGTAGCTGGCGGTAGCTGGGGTCGCCCTCGGGGACCTTCACGTACTTGCCGCCCAGCTTGTCGGCGGCCGCCACGTCGGAGGACCCGCCCTCGCCGCCGCTCTCCTCGTAGGTCCAGAACGCGGCGGGCGCCTTCAGATAGAGCTCGTCGTCGACCCGCAGCAGGGCGAAGCTCTGCTTCTTGGAGGTCACCGAGCCCATGCCGCCCTCCGCGTTGAGCTTCATCTCCAGCCGGTAGGTGCCGCCCTTGCTGACGAGCGTGCCCGACAGGCGTACGGCGCTCGCCGCCTCGGCCGCCGCTCTGGCCTTCTCGTCGATCTCGGTGGCGGAGAGTTTGGCGACGCCGTTGGTCCCCTTGTCCGGGTCCTCCTCCGTGCCGCAGGCGGCCAGGGCCGCGGTGAGCCCTCCGCACAGCACGAGAGCGAGGGCGGTCCGGCGATGGTTCCGCACGGCCGGGGCGAAAGAGGTCACGGGCGCACTGCCTCTCAACTGCGATCGGGGGTGGCAGACGGCAGCGTACCCGGGAGGCGTGTGCCTCCCGGCAGCCAGCCGTACGGACCGGTCCGCCGGGGCGCGGTGCGGCGGTACGGGCTAGCCTGATCCCGGCGTACCGGCGGATTCGGCCGGCCGGCGGCGCCGGTCCGGGACGACCGGGCGCGGACGGTCACGGGATACGTGACGACACAGTGGACACGGACGGACGAAGGAGGCCGAGGATGGCGGCGGTCACCCCCAGGGTCTTCGTCTCGCACCTGTCCGGCGTACCCGTTTTTGACCCGAACGGGGACCAGGTCGGCCGGGTCCGTGATCTGGTGGCGATGCTGCGGGTCGGCGGGCGTCCGCCGCGCATCCTGGGCCTGGTGGTCGAGGTGATCAGCCGCCGGCGGATCTTCCTGCCGATGACCCGGGTGACGGGCGTCGAGTCCGGCCAGGTCATCACCACCGGCGTCGTCAACATGCGGCGCTTCGAACAGCGGCCCACCGAACGTCTCGTCCTCGGCGAGTTCCTGGACCGGCGGGTGCGGCTGGTGGATGGCCATGACAAGGACGGTGAGGAGGTCACCGTCCTGGACGTGGCCATCCAGCAGCTGCCGGCCCGCCGCGACTGGGAGATCGACAAGTACTTCGTCCGCAAGGGGCGCGGCGGGGCGCTGCGCCGCAAGGGCGAGACCCTGACGGTGGAGTGGTCGGCGGTCAGCGGCTTCTCGCTGGATGAGCACGGCCAGGGCGCGGAGAGCCTGGTCGCCACGTTCGAGCGGCTGCGGCCCACCGATGTGGCGAACGCCCTGCACCACCTCTCGCCCAAGCGCCGGGCGGAGGTCGCCGCCGCCCTGGACGACGACCGGCTCGCCGACGTCTTGGAGGAGCTGCCCGAGGACGACCAGGTGGAGATCATCGGCAAGCTCGCGGAGGAGCGGGCCGCCGACGTCCTGGAGGCGATGGACCCCGACGACGCGGCCGACCTGCTCTCCGAGCTGCCGGAGGAGGACAAGGAACGGCTGCTGGCGCTGATGCGGCCGGACGACGCCGCCGATGTCCGCCGACTGATGTCGTACGAGGAGCGGACGGCGGGCGGTCTGATGACGACCGAGCCGATCGTGCTGCTGCCCGACGCCACGGTGGCCGACGCGCTGGCCCGGGTGCGGCAGGCGGACCTGTCCCCGGCGCTCGCCGCCCAGGTGTACGTGTGCCGCTCCCCCGACGACACCCCGACCGGGAAGTACCTGGGCACGGTGCACTTCCAGCGGCTGCTGCGCGACCCGCCGTTCACCCTGGTCAGCTCGATCGTCGACAGCGACCTGGTGCCGTTGTCGCCGGACACCCCGCTGCCGACGGTCACCAGCTATCTCGCCGCGTACAACATGGTCTCGGTGCCCGTCGTGGACGAGACCGGTTCGCTGCTGGGCGCGGTGACCGTGGACGACGTCCTGGACCACCTGCTGCCGGACGACTGGCGCGAGACGGATCTGCACGGGGAGGAGGGGATCGGTCATGGCGGGTGATGAGCGGGCGAAGGCGGCGTCGACCGGCGCCTCGGGCCTGGTGCGGCCCCCGCGCACCCGGCTGGACCAGCCGAAGGACCCGCGCCGGCGGCTGCTGCCCGAGTACGACCCGGAGGCGTTCGGCCGGTTCTCGGAGCGGATCGCGCGGTTCCTGGGGACCGGGCGGTTCATCGTCTGGATGACGCTGATCATCATCATCTGGGTCCTGTGGAACATCTTCGCGCCCAGGGACCTGCGCTTCGACCAGTACCCGTTCATCTTCCTGACGCTGATGCTGTCGCTCCAGGCCTCCTACGCCGCGCCGCTGATCCTCCTCGCGCAGAACCGGCAGGACGACCGCGACCGGGTCACGCACGAGCAGGACCGGAAGCAGAACGAGCGCTCCATCGCCGACACCGAGTACCTGACGCGGGAGATCGCGGCCCTGCGCATGGGCCTGGGCGAGGTCGCCACCCGGGACTGGATCCGCTCGGAACTCCAGGACATGGTGAGGGACATGGAGGACCGGCAGGTGCTCTTCCCGGGCGAGAGTGACGAAGGCGACCGCTGAAGAGCTACCCGCCCGTAGCGCTCCGCGCCGTAACATCGTCTGTATGGCTACGGAAGACGCGGTGCTTGAGGCACTGTCGACAGTGAACGACCCGGAGATCCACCGCCCGATCACCGAGCTGGGCATGGTGAAATCGGTCGAGATCGATCCTGACGGTGTAGTCGCTGTCACGGTGTATCTCACGGTCTCCGGCTGTCCGATGCGCGAGACGATCACCCGGAACGTGACCGAGGCGGTCGCCCGGGTCGAGGGCGTCTCGCGGGTCGAGGTGACCCTCGACGTCATGAGCGACGAACAGCGCAAGGACCTGGCGAGCTCGCTGCGCGGCGGCACCGCCGAGCGGGAGGTGCCCTTCGCCCAGCCCGGCTCGCTGACCCGGGTGTACGCGGTCGCCTCCGGCAAGGGCGGCGTCGGCAAGTCCTCGGTGACGGTGAACCTCGCCGCGGCGATGGCTGCCGACGGACTGAAGGTCGGCGTCGTGGACGCGGACATCTACGGGCACAGCGTGCCCCGGATGCTCGGTGCGGACGGCAAACCCACCCAGGTCGAGAACATGATCATGCCGCCGTCCGCACACGGCGTGAAGGTCATCTCCATCGGCATGTTCACCCCGGGCAACACGCCCGTGGTCTGGCGCGGTCCGATGCTGCACCGGGCGCTCCAGCAGTTCCTCGCCGATGTGTACTGGGGCGACCTGGACGTCCTGCTGCTCGACCTGCCGCCGGGCACCGGTGACATCGCGATCTCGGTCGCGCAGCTCGTACCGGGCGCGGAGATCCTGGTCGTCACGACCCCGCAGCAGGCGGCGGCGGAGGTTGCCGAGCGGGCCGGCTCGATCGCCGTGCAGACCCACCAGAAGATCGTCGGTGTGGTGGAGAACATGTCGGGCATGCCGTGCCCGCACTGCGACGAGATGGTCGACGTGTTCGGCTCGGGCGGCGGCGCACGGGTCGCCGAGGGGCTGACCCGCACGATCGGCGCCGAGGTGCCGGTGCTCGGCTCGATCCCGATCGACCTGCGGCTGCGCGAGGGCGGCGACGAGGGCAAGCCGGTCGTCCTGTCCGACCCCGACTCCCCGGCCGGCAGCGCGCTGCGCTCGATCGCACAGAAGCTGGGCGGCCGTCAGCGCGGCCTGTCGGGCATGTCGCTGGGGATCACCCCGCGCAACAAGTTCTGACGCCTGTACGGAACAGGGGCGGGCCGGCAGTCGACCGGCCCGCCCCCCGTGCGTCGTTACGCGTACGTCCCGATGTCCTTGATGGCCGCGAAGCCGAGACCGTACGCGCTCATCCCCCGCCCGTACGCGCCGATGTGCACGCCCTCGTGGGCGGACCCGGCGAGGACCCAGCCGAACTCGGACTCGCGGTAGTGGAACTCCACCGGTACCCCGTCCACCGGGAGGGAGAGCGTCGACCAGGGCGCGCTGCCGAGGTCGTCGGCGAGGGTGAACGCCGTCTCCGTCTGCTGGTCCAGCCAGTCGTCGCGCAGGGTGTGGTCCATCTGCGGCGGCCAGGTGTACGCCAGCAGGCCGGAGCCCGCGAGCCAGGCCGCCGAGGACACCGTGGTGGCGTCCAGCACGCCCGTACCGTCACCGCTGCGTCTCACCGGGCTCGCGGCCACGGTGATCACCGCCGCGAACCGCTCCTTGTCCGCGGAGCCGTCCGACTTCACCGACGGCTCGTCGCCGTGCCCCGTCGCACCGTGCTGCACCGTGCCGTCCGCCGCGGTGCCGACCTGCATCAGCCAGCGCGGGCCGGTGAAGGCCTCGTCCAGGCCGTACCAGGGGAAGGTCGCTTCCCGGTAGCCGTCGACGGTACGCCGCGTCGCCGGCACCTCCTCCGCCGTGGCCGTGCCCGGGACACCGTCCGTATCAATCCGACTCGTCGTCTCCATCTGCGCGGCCGCCTCCTCGATCAGTCAGGATCCGGAGCGGCCCGCCCCCCGCGGGCTTGGGCATCCTCGCAACCGGACAGATGGAGAATAGCCATACCGTCCGGACGAGTCGGGATTGACCGGGGTCAGGTGGCGTCGGCGTCGAACGGCGGGCGCTCGGGCCGGTCCTGCTGCGGGGTCTTCTTCAGCAGGTCAGGAGCGGTGTCGCCGGTCTTGGTGAGGCTGGTCGTCGAGCCGTCGGCCGCCGCGCCCGCCGAGCCGTTCGCCGCACTGTTGGCGGTATCGGACGCGGTCGGGGTGCGCCCGTTGACCGCGTCGGTGACGTCGGAGATCTCCTTGCGCAGGTCGAAGCTCTCGCGGATCTCCTTCAGCCCCAGGTCGTCGTTGCCGTCCATCAGCTGCTTGCGGACGAACGTCTTGGGGTTGAGGTCCTCGAACTCGAAGTCCTTGAACTGGGGGCCGAGCTCCGAGCGGATGTCTTCCTTGGCGCTGTCCGAGAACTCGCGGATCTTACGGATGGTGCGCGTGACGTCCTGGATCAGCTTGGGCAGCTTGTCCGGGCCGAAGACCAGCACGGCCAGCACCCCGAGCGTCAACAGCTCCAGTGCGCCAATGTCATTGAACACCTTGTTGCTCCTCGTGTTCTCCGCGTGTTCTCCGTGCGATCGCGGCCCGGGTCTCCCAGCTGCCCGGACCGCTCAAAGGTACCTGTCGAAGGTGTCCGGGCGGTACCTCGCGGTGGACGTCACGTGCCGCTCGCCGAGCCGAGCGTCAGGGTCACCGTCCGCTCCTCGCCGCCGCGGGTCAGCTTGAGGTCGAGCTCGTCGCCGGGGCGGTGGGCCCGGATCTTCACGATCAGCTCCTCGCCGCTGTGCACCCGCTGGCCCTCGACCTGGGTGATGACATCGCCGGACCGGATGCCCGCCTCGGCCGCGGGGCCGCCCTTCGCGACGGCGGGCGCGCCGTCGGCGCCCTCCGTGCCGACCTTGGCCCCGTCGCCGGTGTACTTCATGTCCAGCGTGACGCCGATGACCGGATGGGTGGCCTTGCCGGTGCTGATCAGCTCCTCGGCGACGCGCTTGCCCTGGTTGATGGGTATCGCGAAGCCGAGGCCGATGGAGCCGGACTGGCCGCCCGCCTCGGGGCCCCGGGCGCTGTCGGCCGCGCGGATGGCGCTGTTGATGCCGATGACGTGGGCCTGGGTGTCGACCAGCGGCCCGCCGGAGTTGCCCGGGTTGATCGGGGCGTCGGTCTGGAGGGCGTCGACGTAGCTGATGTCGCTGCCGTCGCCCTTCTCGCCGCCTGCGGTGATCGGCCGCTGCTTGGCGCTGATGATGCCCGAGGTCACCGTGTTGGACAGGTCGAAGGGGGCGCCGATGGCCACCACCGGGTCGCCGACCTGGACGTTGTCGGAGTTGCCCAGGGGCAGGGGCTTGAGCCCGGAGACCCCGCGGACCCGGACGACCGCGAGGTCGTAGCCGCTGTCCTTGCCGACGAGCTCGGCGGAGGCCGTCTCGCCACTGCTGAACGTCACGGTGATGTCCCCGCTGGAGCCGGCCGGGGCGACGACGTGGTTGTTGGTGAGGATGTGGCCCTGGGCGTCGAGGACGAAGCCGGTGCCCGTGCCGGACTCGGCGGTGCCGCTGACGTGCAGGGTGACCACGCTGGGCAGGGCGCTGGCGGCGATGCCCGCGACGCTCTCGGGGGCCCGGTCACCGTTGTCGCGGCCCGCCTGCGGCAGCTCGACGGTGGTCAGGCCGCCGTTGCGCTCGATGTACGCGCCGACGCCGCCACCGATGCCACTGGCGACCAGCGTCAGCAGGAGCACCCCCATGAAGGCCCCGCCCCGGCGCTTCTTCCTGCGGCCGGGTTCGGTGCCCTCGGGGGGTCCCGGCCGGGTCAGCGGCTGTCCGGGAGCGCCCCACGGGTCGTACTGGAGCCACTGCGTGTGCTGCTGCGCGTGCGGTTGCGGTGCGGGGTTCGGTGCGGGGTGCTGCCCCTGGTGCTCGGGGGCTCCCTGGGGCTGCCCGGGGGTTCCTTGCGGCGGGTGCGGTGCGTGGGCGGCGTGCGCCTGGGGCTGTGCGTGGGGCCCCGGGGGCGTGAAGCCGTCGGCGGGCTGGGCGTGCGGGGGCGTGAAGCCGTCGGCGGGCGCGGGTTGCGGTGCCGGGGCGGGCGCCGACGCGGGGGCCGGGATTCCGGCGCCGTTCGTCGCGGCGTACTGCGGGGCCGGTGCTCCGGCCCCCGGCGGTACGACGGTGCCGTGGGCCGGGGTGGGCCGCTGCACCGGCGGGGCGGGCGCCCAGGGGCCGGGGCCGCCGTAGGGCGGGGTGCTGTACTCGTCGGGCTCGTGCAGCGGGGCCCCGGAGGGGCGGGGGCGCGGAACCTCCTGGCCGCCGTGGACCGCCGGTCGGCCGGCGGCGTCGGAAGGCGGAGCCGGCGTCGTGCTGTCCGGGGCCGGGGTCGTGTTGTCCCTCGTGCTGTCCGGGGCCGGGGTCGAGGCGGCGTCCGGGCCCGGGAGCGTGGCCGGGCCCGGGGGCGTCGGCTCTCGGTCCTCGGCCGGCGGAGCGTCCGACGGGGCCGGCCCGCTGTCCGGCTCCGTGCGGTCGGCGCGCCCCGCCGTGGGGCGGCTCCACCACTTCGCCTGCGGTCCGGTGGGCTTCCCGTCGTCCATGCTCTCCCCGCAACTGGCCTCTGTACGCCCCACCGAGGCGTCCCTCACCGGAATTCAACCAGGTTTGCGAATCCCCGCGCAGGGTCCGGTCAGGGCCGGGGGGAAAGCGGGCTCGCCAGATCGTTGGCGGGCGGTCCCGAGGAATGGCCCGTCTTCGGCGCCGCCCCGCTGCCGAGCGCCGCCGCCAGCAGCGGGGTACCGGACACCGCCGGGCGTATCAGCGGCGACACGGACACGTTCAGCACGGGGAAGGTGAAGGGGTGCCCGCCCGAGGCCTGGACGCCGAACAGCGACGGGGCGGTCGGCGGCCCCTGCCGGTTCACCGGAGGGGTGACGGCCGGAACCACCGGTGTCGCACCGGTGAGTGTCGAGGGCACCCGGTTCGTCCCGGCGGGGGCCGTGCCGGACGCGGGCCGCTCGGCGGCCCGGCCGTCACCGGTCACCGCGAGGGCGCCGCCGCCCCGGCGGCTGACCGCTTTCGCGCCGTTCTCGGCGCGGGTCGCGGCGTCGAGCGGGGTGGCGTTGTTCCCGGTGCCCTCGGCGCGCAGGGACGATTCGGGGCCGGAGTCCAGCGGCAGGGTGCCGCCCAGCGCGATGGCCGCGAGGGAGACGGCGCTGGCCGCGGCGAACGCGAAGCGCCGACCGCGCCAGGGCGAGCGGTCCGCGTCTCGGGCCACCTCGTGTATGCGGAAGACCGAACCGGAAGCGGGGCCGCCGGGCAGCACGGTGGTGGAGCCGTGGGTGGCGGGGAGGTATCCGAAGCCGTCCAGGGGGGAGGGCGCGGTGTCGGCGCGGGTGCTGCCGCCGGAGGGCCGCAGCCCGGGGAAGAACTCGTCGGCGAAGGGCCTCCGGCCGCCGAACGGTCCGCCGGAGCCGGTGTCGTCACCGCCAGGACCCCCGGGAAGGCCCTGTAGCCGGGCGAGGAACCCCTCGGAGGGCGAGGGCGAGGCGGACGTGGCGAAGGCGCTCTTGAGGCGGCGCTGGGCATCGGCCTCGGCCTTGCACTTGGCGCAGGTCGCCAGGTGGGCCAGGACCCGCTCACGGGCGTCGTGTTTCAGCTCGCCGTCGACCAGCGCGGCGAGTCGGTCCCCCAGATGCGCTTCCGCGGGGGTGGGTCCTGTGCCGCTCACGCCGTTCCGCCCTCCCCTGCCAGGACCGCGTCCGCCAGGGAGCGCTGCTCGGCGCGTGCCTCGGGGGAACGGTGCTTGAGCGCCTTGCGCAGGTGCGAGCGGCCGCGGTGGATACGGCTGCGGACGGTGCCGAGCTTCACCCCGAGGGTCGCGGCGATCTCCTCGTAGCTGAGGCCCTCGATGTCGCAGAGGACCACGGCCGCGCGGAATTCGGGCGCGAGGGTGTCCAGCGCCTGCTGCACGTCGGCGTCGAAGTGGGTGTCGTTGAAGACCTGCTGCGGGGACGGCTCACGGCTCGGCAGCCGCTCGGCCGCGTCGTCGCCGAGCGAGTCGAAGCGGATGCGCTGCTTGCGCCGGACCATGTCCAGGAAGAGGTTGGTCGTGATGCGGTGCAGCCAGCCCTCGAAGGTGCCGGGTGTGTACGTCGACAGCGAGCGGAACACCCGGACGAAGACCTCCTGGGTCAGGTCCTCGGCGTCGTGCTGGTTTCCCGTCAGCCGGTAGGCGAGTCGGTACACGCGGCCGCTGTGCGTGCTGACGATCTCTTCCCATGAGGGCGGGGTCCACGCCTGAGAATCCGCATCAGAGGCGAAGGTCGCGGTCGGTGCGGAGTCTTCGGAAGAACGGTCAGCAATGTTGGTCACGGATTTCGGCTCACCGGCCGACCTGAGGAGACGCCGCAGCATCCCTCCCCGGTCCACAGGCGCAGCCGCACCTCCCCTATCGGCTCTGGTGGTGTCCAGTGGAGCCCCTACCATAGCCACCTCGCCCGTTAGCTCCGGATAAGCCTTTTTCCCTGCTGGGGCCGGGCGTCGCCCGGGACTTTCCCGCAGCTCGCCGGTCCGATCCGCGGACCCGGTCACTGCGCTTTCCCCACTGCTTGCACAACGCCCGGTCCCATCTGCGGGTTCCCGGGTCCAGCGGATACAGTCACCGTTGCGCCAACTACGGGGACAGGAGAGGGTCATTACCGCCAACCGGCAGACGAGCTGGGCGTTCGCCGACGCCTTTGTCGCCGAGGACGAAGCACTGCACGGGGCCCGGGAACGGGCTCGCGAGCTGGGGCTTCGCTCGGTGTCACCGGGCACCGGCGCTGCGCTGCGCCTGCTGGCAGCCGCAGCGGACGCCAAAGCGGTGGCGGAGATCGGCACGGGCACCGGCGTGTCCGGCATCTATCTCCTGCACGGAATGCGGCCGGACGGGGTCCTGACCACGGTGGACCCGGAGCCCGAGCGTCAGCAGTTCGCCCGGGCGGCGTTCCGCGAGGCGGGCTTCGCCACCAACCGGGCCCGGTTCATCCCCGGCCGCGCCCTGGACGTCCTGCCCCGGCTCGCGGACGGCGGTTACGACCTCGTCTTCTGCGACGGCGACCGGCTGGAGAGTCTCGATGTGCTCGCTGAATCGTTGCGCCTGCTGCGGCCCGGTGGGCTGGTCTGCTTCGAGGGCGTCTTCGCCGACGGCCGCACGGTCGACTCCGCGGCCCAGCCGGCCGAGGTGCTGCGGCTGCGGGACCTGCTGCGGGCGGTGCGCGAGAGCCAGGAGCTGATGTCGACCCTGTTGCCGGTCGGCGACGGCCTGCTCTGCGCGGTCCGGCGCGGCTGAGCACGGAGAACCCCGTGGTGAGCACGGAGATCCTCACAAGGACGCACCACTGCCCGGTACGGAATCCGTACCGGGCAGTGGTGAAGGTGATGGGCGTTCCGCGTCAGCCGACGACCTTCTTCAGCGCGTCGCCGAGGGCATCGGCCTCGTCCGGAGTCAGCTCGACAACAAGCCGACCGCCGCCTTCGAGCGGAACGCGCATGACGATGCCCCGCCCCTCCTTTGTCACCTCGAGCGGGCCGTCGCCCGTCCGCGGCTTCATGGCCGCCATGCTCGTTCCCCTTCCTGAAACCAGCTCATCGCAACCGGCGGCCCCATGACAGGCGCTGCCTCACCGGCATCGAACACATTGCTTCTTCGCCATTATCCCGCATCAATGACCCCGATGACCAACATCGGTGTGCATCGCTTGCGCAACGCGCTCTCTCAAAACCACCCAATTCGGCGATCCGGCTGCGATACTGCGCCGCCCCGGACCCCCAGGTGAGAGCCAATTGTTAGACGCAGGTCACATCTCTGCCCAGCTCCGGATCGGCCATGCTTGCCTGCAGTGGCAACGATGCCCGAGCAGCGAGGGGATACCGGAATGGCCGACGAGCCGGCGAACACCGTCCTGTACGACGTGAGCGAAGGTCTCGCGACGATCACGATCAACCGACCCGGCGCGATGAACGCCATGAACACCGCGTCGAAGGTCGCGCTGAGGGACGCGCTGCTGGCGGCGTCGGCGGACGCGGGGGTCCGGGCGGTGCTGCTCACGGCCACGGGGCGCGCCTTCTGCGTCGGCCAGGACCTCAAGGAGCACGTCGCCACGCTCTCGGCCACCCGCGAGGCGGGCGGCGGGAACGCGCTGAGCACGGTGCGGGAGCACTACAACCCGATCGTGCGGGCGATCACGGAGATGGCCAAGCCGGTCGTCGCCGGGGTGAACGGCGTCGCGGCCGGGGCCGGGTTCGGATTCGCGCTCGCGGCCGACTACCGGGTGGTCGCCGACACCGCCTCCTTCAACACCTCGTTCGCGGGCGTCGCACTCACGGCGGACTCGGGCGTGTCCTGGACGCTGCCCCGGCTGATCGGGCAGAGCCGCGCAGCCGATCTGCTGTTCTTCCCGCGGTCGATCTCCGCGCAGGACGCGTACGAGCTGGGGATCGTCAACCGGGTCGTCCCCGCGGTCGAGCTCGCCGAGCAGGCGGCGGCGGTGGCCCGGGCCCTGGCGGACGGCCCCACGGTGGCGTACGCGGCGCTGAAGGAGTCGATGGCGTACGGCGCCGGGCACACGCTCGCCGAGGCGCTGGAGAAGGAGGACGAACTCCAGACCCGGGCGGGCGCGTCGCAGGACCACACCATCGCGGTGGAGGCGTTCCTGGCCAAGGAGAAGCCGGTCTACCTCGGGAAGTAGCCGCGGCTCAGAGGCTGTCCGACCCGAGGACACCCGACAGCCTCTCAGCGCGGCGCCGCCCCGCCGCCGCGCGCCACGCAGTCCGCGAGGTGGTCGTCGACCAGTCCGCAGGCCTGCATCAGCGCGTAGGCGGTGGTGGGGCCGACGAAGCGGATCGAGCGCTTCTTCAACGCCTTGGCGAGCGCGGTGGACTCCGGCGTGATCGCCGGGACGTCCGAGAGGCTGCGCGGGGCGGGGCGGCCGGCCGGGTCGGGGGCGTAGGACCAGATCAGCTCGTCCAGCTCCCCCTCCGACCAGTCGGCGAGCACCTTGGCGTTGGCGAGGGTCGCGTCGACCTTGGCCTTGTTGCGGATGATCCCCGGGTCGGCCAGGAGCCGCTCCCGGTCGGCGTCGGTGAACTTCGCGACCGCCTCGATCCGGAATCCCTCGAACGCGGTACGGAAGGTCTCGCGGCGGCGCAGGATCGTGATCCAGGAGAGCCCGGACTGGAAGGCCTCCAGGCAGAGCCGTTCGAACAGGGCGTCGTCCCCGTGGACCGCCCGGCCCCACTCGGTGTCGTGGTAGGCGAGGTAGTCCTCGGTGGACAGGCCCCACGGGCAGCGGAGCCCACCGTCGGGGGCGGCCACGGCCGCGCCGCTCATCGCCCGTCCTCCTCGGCGCGGTCCTGGACGCCTTCCTGGCCGGCCCGCTCGGCGGGGCGGTCGCCCTGCCGGTCGCCCGGCTGCTTGAACAGGTCGGTGCCCGTCGTCACCGCGGCCGCCTGCACCCCGGCCAGGGCGGATTCCAGCTCGGCGATCCGGGCGTCGCGCTCGGCCAGTTCGGCGCCGAGCCGGGACAGCGCCTCGTCGACGTCCGCCATCCGGTAGCCACGGGGGGCCATCGGCAGGCGCAGCGCCTCGATGTCCGCCCGGCCGACCGGGCGGGTCGCGGGCAGCGGATCGGTGAACCGGTCGGGCGGGACGTCCTGGAGCACGGCGCTCCCACCGCCTCCGACCACCGCGAGGGTGACCGCGGTGACGACCACGACCATCGTGAGCAGCAAGA
This sequence comes from Streptomyces sp. NPDC091287, assembly GCF_044768525.1. Taxonomy (NCBI): domain Bacteria; kingdom Bacillati; phylum Actinomycetota; class Actinomycetes; order Kitasatosporales; family Streptomycetaceae; genus Streptomyces; species Streptomyces sp. NPDC091287. Next base: position 138,420 of record NZ_JBIVUV010000011.1, on the reverse strand, counting down.
ACCAGAACACGCGCATCTCCCCGGGGGCGGAAACCTCGTCCGGCTCCGATCGTGCCATGCGGCACGGACAAGTCGGGGCCGGCCCGATGAGGCCTTAGGGTCGCAGGCGGGCTATCTGAGGAGGAAACACGGGATGCGAAGCGGTGCACTCAGGCTGGGGCGGCGGGAATTCGGACCGCACGAGCCGGTGATCATGGCGATCGTGAACCGGACCCCGGACTCCTTCTACGACCAGGGCGCCACCTTCGGGGACGAGCCGGCGCTGGCCCGGGTCGAGCAGGCGGTGGCCGAGGGCGCCGCGATCATCGACATCGGCGGGGTGAAGGCAGGTCCCGGCGAGGAGGTGAGCGCCGAGGAGGAGGCGCGCCGCACGGTCGGGTTCGTCGCCGAGGTCCGCCGCCGCCACCCCGACGTGGTGATCAGCGTGGACACCTGGCGGCACGACGTGGGCGAGGCGGTCTGCGAGGCCGGGGCCGACCTGCTGAACGACGCGTGGGGCGGGGTGGACCCGAAGCTGGCGGAGGTCGCCGCGCGGTACGGGGCGGGCCTCGTGTGCACGCACGCGGGCGGCGCGGAGCCGCGGACCCGGCCGCACCGGATCGCGTACGAGGACGTCATGGCGGACATCCTGCGGGTGACGGTGGGACTGGCCGAGCGGGCGGTGGAGCTCGGGGTGCGGCCGGACGGGATCATGATCGATCCGGGGCACGACTTCGGGAAGAACACCCGGCACTCGCTGGAGGCGACGCGGCGGCTCGGGGAGATGGCGGAGACCGGGTGGCCGGTGCTGGTGTCCCTGTCCAACAAGGACTTCGTGGGCGAGACGCTGGACCGGCCGGTGAAGGAGCGCGTCATCGGCACGCTGGCGACGACTGCGGTCTCGGCGTGGCTGGGGGCGCGGGTGTACCGGGTGCATGAGGTGGCGGAGACGCGGCAGGTCCTGGACATGGTGGCGTCCGTTGCCGGGCATCGGGCGCCGGCCGTGGCGCGGAGGGGGCTGGCGTAGGGGGCCGCCTGCCCGCGGCGGGCGGGGTCCGGGGCGCTGCCCCTGGACCCCGCTCCTCAAGCGCCGGAGGGGCTGGAAAGGATGTCCTCAATCGCCGGACGGGCTTGAAGTGGCCGGGCGGGCCTGGAGTGGACGGGCGGGCTTGGAGTGGCTAGCGCCCGACCTCCTTCGTGACCAGTGTCACCGCTTCCTCCACGTCGTCCGTCACGTGGAAGAGCATCAGGTCCTTCTCCGAGGCCTTGCCCTGGGCCACCACCGTGTCGCGGAGCCAGTCGATCAGGCCGCCCCAGTAGGCCGTGCCGAACAGGACGATCGGGAAGCGGGTGACCTTGCCGGTCTGGACGAGGGTCAGTGCCTCGAAGAGTTCGTCCAGGGTGCCGAGGCCGCCGGGCAGGACCACGAAGCCCTGGGCGTACTTCACGAACATCGTCTTGCGGACGAAGAAGTAGCGGAAGTTGACGCCGATGTCGACGTGCGGGTTGAGGCCCGACTCGAAGGGCAGCTCGATACCGAGGCCGACCGAGACGCCCTTCGCCTCCCGGGCCCCCTTGTTGGCGGCCTCCATCGCGCCCGGGCCGCCGCCGGTGATCACCGCGAAGCCCGCGTCGACCAGCGCCTTGCCGATCTGGACGCCGGCCTCGTACTCCGGTGATCCGTCCGGGGTGCGGGCCGAGCCGAAGACGCTGATCGCGCTCGGCAGTTCGGCGAGCGCGCCGAAGCCCTCGACGAACTCCGACTGGATGCGCATCACCCGCCAGGGGTCGGTGTGCACCCACTCGGAGTCGCCCTCGGAGTCCAGCAGCCGCTGGTCGGTCGTGCCGGGCTGGACCTGCTCCCTGCGGCGCAGGACCGGGCCCAGCCACTGTTCCTCGGGGCTGACCGCGCCCTCGGGAACCTCCGCACCCTCGGGGATCCGTGCGTCTTCGGCGTTGCCCATGTTCCGCTCCCTCCACCGACCCGCGTCGCGCAGGGTCGTGTCGTACTGCGTACGGCCAGCGTAGATCGGCGGAGGTTACGTACGGGGGAATGCCGTACGTCGGGCGGTCAGCCGGTCAGCCAGGAGCGGAGGCGGTCCTCGCAGTGGGTGATCTTCGCAACCGCCACATGCTCGTCGCGCTTGTGGGCGTACATCGGGTCGCCGGGTCCGTAGTTCACCGCGGGGACGCCGAGCGCGCCGAAGCGGGAGACGTCGGTCCAGCCGAACTTGGGCCGGGCGGTGCCGCCGACGGCGGTCATGAACGCCTGGGCCGCGGGGTGGGAGAGGCCGGGCATGGCCGCGCCGGAGTGGTCGTCGATGACGATCTCGGCCACGCCGCAGTCGGCGAAGACCTCTCGGACGTGGGCGATGGCCTCCTCCTCGGTGCGGTCCGGGGCGTAGCGGTAGTTGACGACGACGGTGCAGGCGTCCGGGATGACGTTGGTGGCGACGCCGCCCTCGATGCCGACGGCGTTGAGGCCCTCGTGGTATTCGAGGCCGTCGATGACCGGGCGGCGGGGCTCGTACGCGGCGAGCTTCGCCAGGATCGGGGCGGCGGCGTGGACGGCGTTGGAGCCCATCCAGCTGCGCGCGGAGTGGGCCCGCTCCCCCGCCGTCCGCAGGTGGACCCGGAGCGTGCCCTGGCAGCCGCCCTCGACCTCGCCGTCGGACGGCTCCAGCAGGACGGCGAAGTCCCCGGCTAGCCACTCGGGGTGGGCGTCGGCGATGTGGCCGAGGCCGTTGAGGTGCGCGGCGACCTCTTCGTTGTCGTAGAAGATGAACGTCAGGTCGCGGTTGGGCTCGGGGACCGTCGCGGCGATGCGGAGCTGGACGGCGACGCCGGACTTCATGTCGGAGGTCCCGCAGCCCCAGAGGATCCCGTTCCCGTCGAGGCGGGAGGGGACGTTGTCGGCGATCGGCACGGTGTCGATGTGCCCGGCGAGGACGACGCGCTCGGGGCGGCCCAGGTCCGTGCGGGCGACGACGTTGTTGCCGTGGCGGTCGACGGTGAGGTGGGGCAGGGCGCGCAGGGCCGATTCGATCGCGTCGGCGAGGGCCTTCTCCTCCCCGCTGACCGAAGGGAAGTCGACGAGCCGGGCGGTGAGCGCCGGTCCGTCCAGGGTGAGGTCAAGGGTGCTGTCGGCCATGGACCCGACCCTAAGGGACTTGGGTATCGGCCCGGGCCGGGCCCTCCAGTACGGTGGGCTCGTGCCCCGGACAGCCAGCCCCGCCCGTCGCAGCCGCCTCATCCGATTCGCGGCGGCCTTCGCCGTGCTCGGTGCCCTGGGCGGCTATCTGGCCGTGCAGTACGACTCGTCCGGCTCGAAGAACCCGCCCCGCTGTCTCGTGGAGGCCTCCGACGGGGACGGCGGGACGTCACACACGTACGAGATGAGCCTGGCGCAGGCGGTGAACGCGGCGACGATCTCCGCGGTGGGCACCACCCGGGGCATGCCGGAGCGGGCGGTGACGATCGCGCTGGCCACCGCGCTCCAGGAGTCGACGCTCCGCAACATCGACTACGGGGACCGGGACTCGCTGGGGCTGTTCCAGCAGCGCCCGTCGCAGGGCTGGGGCACGCCCGCGCAGCTCATGGACCCGGTCTACTCCTCCGGTGAGTTCTACGACCACCTCGCCGAGGTCCCTGGTTACTCGCGGCTGCCGCTGACCGTGGCCGCGCAGCGGGTGCAGCGCAGTGGATTCCCGCAGGCGTACGCGAAGCACGAGCCGGACGCCGCGCTGCTGGCCGCCGCGCTGACCGGCCGCAGGCCGGCCTCGTTGAACTGCACCCCGTCGACGGCCACGGCGGACGGCCCGGGGGACGCCGCGCGGGTGCGGACCGAGCTGGTGCGCGCCTTCGGCAAGGACGTGCTGCCCGGCGCGGTGGCCGCGGGCGCCTCCGCGGCGTCGACCGTCTCGGTGCCGGTCCCGGCCGCCGCGGCGCGGTCCGAGGACAAGGGCGCTCCGCAGCGCGGCTGGGAGCTGGCGCACTGGGCCGTGGCGCAGTCCGAGGCCCTGCGGATCGAGCGCGTGAGCTACGCGGACCGGGTCTGGGACGCCGGTTCGGGCTGGCGGACGGAACGCGCGAAGGGTAAGGAAACGGGCACGACGGCGGTCAGGATCCAGGTCGTTCAGTAGTACGCCCCGTCACCCGTACGGGCCCTGGGGGCCATGGCCCCGGACGCTTTCCGCGCGACTCCTCACAACCTTGGGGACCTGCCCCGATTCCCTTGCCGCCCAAGGGAAGTGACGGTTCATCGGACTGCGGCGGTATGGATTGTTTGCCCGGGTTCTTCCGCTGCGGATAATCGGACCCGTTACTCAGTCTTTACCTTCGCCCACCGCAACCTCCCCCTCCCCCGAAGCGGTTGTCAGTGCGTCCGATCACCGGACAGACAGAATCGTGCACAACCCGCTGAAGGAGCATCATGTCCCTCCCCCTGACCCGTCGGATCGCTCGTGCCGCGCTGCTGATCGCCGCAGGCGCGGCCCCCGTGGTCGGTGCGGCCGGCGCCGCGAGCGCCGCAGAGCTCCCGGCGACCCCGGACCTGGGCGGACTGACCGCGCTGGACGGCGCCGCTCTCGGCGACACCGTGGACAGCACCGTCCAGCAGGGCACCCAGGCGGTCGGCGACACCGGCGGCCGCCTCGTCGGCACGGCGCTCCCGGCCGCGGGCAAGACCGTCGGCACGTCCGCCGGGGTGGCCATCCCGGCCGCCCAGGAGACCGCCGGCCAGGCCGCGGGCAACGCGGGCCAGGCCGTGGGCGGCGTGGCCGAGGCCGTCGGCGGCGGCCTGCCGACCGAGGCGCTGGGCGGCGGTCTGCCCACCGACGCGCTCACCCAGGGCGGTCTGCCCACGGACGCGCTCGGCGGTGGCCTGCCCACCGACTCCCTGACCAAGGGCGGCCTCCCGCTGGGCGGTCTGCCGATCGGCGGCTGATCCACCGCAGCACCAGGAACGCGCCGAGGGCCTCGGGAGTGCGCACTCCCGAGGCCCTCGGCGCGTTGCGTCGCCTCACGGCGCCCTGGAGTCAGGACAGGCGCTTGACCGCCGCCGCCACCCGCTCGTCGGTCGCGGTGAACGCCACCCGGACGAAACTCGCGCCCGCCGGGCCGTAGAAGTCGCCGGGCGCCACCAGGATGCCGAGCTCCGCGAGGTACGCCACGGTCTCCCAGCACGGCTCGTCGCGGGTCGCCCACAGATAGAGGCTCGCCTCGCTGTGCTCGATCCGGAAGCCGTGCGTCTCCAGCGCGGCGCGCAGGGCGAGGCGCCGGTCCGCGTAGCGGGCGCGCTGCTCGGACACGTGCACGTCGTCGCCGAGCGCGGCGGCGACCGCGGCCTGGACGGGGGCGGGTGCCATCATCCCGCCGTGCTTGCGGATGAGCAGCAGCTCGCCCAGGACGGCCGCGTCGCCCGCGATGAACGCGGCCCGGTATCCGGCCAGGTTGGAGCGCTTGGAGAGCGAGTGGACGGCGACGATGCCGTCGTAGTGGCCGCCGCAGACGTCCGGGTGGAGCACCGATACCGGCTCGGCGTCCCAGCCCAGCTCCAGGTAGCACTCGTCACTGAAGACCAGCACGCCGTGCTCGCGCGCCCAGGCGACGATCCGGGTCAGCGCGTCCTTGGACAGCACCTCGCCGGTCGGGTTGGAGGGCGAGTTGAGCCAGAGCAGCTTCAGCCCCGCCGGGTCCAGCTCGGTCGGGTCGTCGTAGACGACGGGCTCCGCTCCGCAGAGCCGGGCGCCGACCTCGTACGTCGGGTAGGCGAGCCGGGGGAAGGCCACCTTGTCGCCCGCTCCGAGCCCGAGCTGGGTCGGCAGCCAGGCCACCAACTCCTTGGATCCGACGACCGGCAGCACGTTGGCATGGGTCACGCCGACCGCGCCGAGGCGGCGCTCCACCCAGCCGGTGAGCGCGTCCCGCAGGGCCTCGGTGCCCCACACCGTCGGATAGCCGGGGCTGTCCGCGGCGGCGACGAGCGCCCGCTGGACGAGCTCGGGGACCGGGTCGACCGGGGTGCCGACGGACAGGTCCACGATGCCGTCCGGGTGGGCCTGGGCCGTCGACTTGTGGGGCGCGAGCTTGTCCCAGGGGAAGACCGGGAGGCGGGAGGAGACTGCGGACACGGCGCTCTGCTTTCTCGGGTGTTCTCTACGGGGCGGCGGGACGGACGCGCGGTGACGGGCCCCCGGTACGGGGACCCGTCGGCGGCCCCGGCGCTACCGGGGCCCGATGGCGGCCCCGGAGGTCCGGGAAACGCCTCGGCCCCGCACGGTGACAAGCCGTACGGGACCGGGCCGCGCGCGTGGTGCCGCCGCTTACTGGTTCTGCGGCGGCAGTCCGGCGATGAACGCGTGGTCGCGCTCGATGAGACCGAGCTTCGAAGCACCGCCCGGAGAGCCGAGGTCGTCGAAGAACTCGACGTTCGCCTTGTAGTAGTCCTTCCACTCCTCCGGAGTGTCGTCCTCGTAGAAGATCGCCTCGACCGGGCAGACCGGCTCACAGGCTCCGCAGTCGACGCATTCGTCCGGGTGGATGTACAAGGACCGCTGGCCCTCGTAGATGCAGTCGACGGGGCACTCTTCGATGCAGGCCTTGTCCTTCACGTCGACACAAGGCTGCGCGATGACGTAGGTCACGCTGTCGTTCCTCCTCGGTAGGGCGTTGGCTCTCGCGCGGGAGCGCGGCGTCGTCGATGCCCGCCTCTAGTATCTCCGTTCTCGGGCACGATCCGAACAGGAGGGGCGGACAGAGCTGTGGAATTCACCATCGGCGGACGGCTGGAAGTCAGCATCACACCCGCTGACGTGGGCAAACGCGTGTCCGTTCGACGCCGGACGGACGGCGGGGGCACGGGCGCGCAGTTCACCGACGTGGTCGGGGTGCTCACATCATGGAACAACAACGTGCTGTCGATCACACGAAAGAGCGGGGAATCCGTCCACATCGTGGAATCCTCCTTGGTCGCGGGCAAGGTCGTTCCCGCCGCACCGGCCCGCCGTCGTGGTCCCGCCGCCTCCTTCGGGGAACTCGCGTCCGTCACCGCGCGCGCCTGGCAGCCCGTGGAGAGCGAAGCGCTGGGCGACTGGCGGCTGCGCGCCGCCGGGGGCTTCACCCGGCGCGCCAACTCCGCGCTGCCGCTCGGCGATCCGGGGCTGCCGGTCGGCGAGGCGCTCGGACGGGTCCGGGACTGGTACGAGGAGCGGGGCCTGCCCGCGTACGTGCAGACGGCGACCGGGGCCGAGGGCACGCAGGAGCTGCTGTGCGCGGAGTTGGAGCGGCACGGCTGGCGGCGCGAGGTCTCGGCGGAGGTGCGGATCGCCGCGCTGGCGCCGGTCGGTGACCTGGAGGCGGATGTACGGGCGGTCCGTCTGACCCGCGAACCGGACGCGGCCTGGCTCGCCCGCTACCAGCGTTTCTCCACCCCCGGCCCCCATGTGCTGCGGGTGCTGGGCAGCGGCCCTTCGGTCTGGTTCGCCACGGTGCCGGGGTACACCGGGGACACAGCGGCCCCGGACACGGATCCGGCCGCCCCGCCTGCCGCGATCGGGCGGTGTGTCGTGGACGGGCGGTGGGCGGGGTTCATGGCCGTCGAGGTGGCCCCGGAGCAGCGGCGGCGCGGCCTCGCCACCACCGTGATGGCCGCGTTGGCGCGCCGGGCACTGGACGAGGGCGCTTCGGCGGCCTGGCTCCAGGTCGAGGAGGACAATGAGGGGGCGCGGGCGCTGTACGACGGCATGGGCTTCGCGGCCCACCACCGCTACCACCACTACCGCTCGGCGTGACGGGCGCCGGGGGCCCCGCGCCGGGCCCTCCGGCGGATCGACGCACAGGAGCAGGGACAGGAACATGGGTCGCATATGAGCGCGCTGGATTCCGGGACGGCCGAGCGGCGGCGGCAGTTCGCCGAGGAGGCCCGGTCCGAGCGGCCGGACCTCGCCCTCCTCTGTCTGCTGCTGGGCGCGGAGGCCGGACCGGTGGGCCCGGCCGAGGTCCGCCCGGTGACTCCGGGGGAGGCCGTCCCCGACCCGTACGGCATCGATGCCGCGCAGATCGAGCTGGACCGGCTGGCGGGACTGCTGCCGTACGGCTCCCGCTCCCCCGCCGACTGGGCCTCGGCGCTGGCCGGACTGCTGGGCGGACGCTGCGGCTTCGGCGGCTCCTCCGTCGACTACCAGCGGCTGGACTCCTCGCTGCTCCAGCAGGTGCTGCGCCGCCGCAGGGGCCTGCCGATCCTGTTGTCGGTCGTCTGGATCGAGGTCGCCAGGAGGGCGGGCGCACCGGTGTACGGGGTGGCGCTGCCCGGTCACTTCGTGGTCGGCTTCGGCGATCGGGACCACCCGGTGCTGGCCGATCCGTTCGCCGGGGGTGCGCCGCTGACCGGTCAGGACGCGGAGCTGCTGGTCACGGGGGTCACCGGGGCGGCCCTGGAGCCGTCGATGATGACGCCCGCACGGCCGCTGGAGATCGTGCTGCGGATCCTGAACAACGTCCGGGCGTGGGCGGCGGCCCGGCCCGAGCGCACGGATGTGGCCCTGTGGGCGGTGGAGCTGTCGCTGCTCCTGCCCTCGCATCCGGCCAGGCTCCGCTACGAGCGCGCCCAGCTCCTGGTCCAGCGCGGTGAATTCCTGCGCGGGGCGGCGGAGATGGAGGAATATGCGGAGATCCTCGACGGAATCGAGCCGACGACGGCCGAGAACGTCCGGCGCAAGGCCCACGCCGCGCGCGCCCTGCTGAACTGAACCCGGCCGTCCGGCCGGAATGCGGCGGGAATCTGCCCACCGCCGGCCCTTCCGGTGTCCCCGCGGTGGCGAGACGGATGGGTCCGTGAGCGATGTGCGCTCCCGTTTTGCATCCGAACGCCCCCCTCCGCGCCCAACGGGAGCGGTATTCAGCCCGTTTGTCGTCGTACGCGAATGCCCATGCGCTCAACTGGATATCCGTCACCGGATGCGTACGGCCCGTCGCGTTCCGCGTCGGGCGGGGCCGGAAGAGAGAAGCTGAGGGCAGACTGATGACTACCGTGCTGCTGGTCCACACCGTGCCGTTGTGGCGCGCGTCGCTGGCGTCGCTCCTCGGCACGGGGCGGGGGATAGAGGTCCGCACCGCCGAACACGGTGCGATACGTGCCGCGCTGAGCGGGCCGGGTCCCGATGTGCTCCTCACCGACCTCGACTGTCCGGGCGCACTTGACGTCCTCGACGAGGTGAAGACGATGACCACACCGCACGGCGAGCCGTTTCCGCTCGCCGTGCTCACCCGCAGCGACCGGCCGAGCGGCCTGCGGCGGGCGTACGAGGCGGGAGCGCTCGGCTACATCGACAAGTACCGCCCGGTGGACGACCTGTCCGAGGTGATGCACAAACTGGCGGACGGGGGACGGCATATCGACGAGTCGCTGGCCTTCAGTCTCTTGCAGGTGGCCGACATGCCGTTATCGCCGCGGGAATTGAGTGTGCTCTCGATGGCCGAGGGTGGTGACACCGTGGCCGGGATCGCCGGTCGGCTGCACCTGACGCCGGGGACGGTCCGCAACTATCTGGCCGCCGCCATACGGAAGTCCGGGGCGCGCAACCGGCTGGACGCGATCAGACGGGCGAAGGAGGCGGGGTGGATCTGATGCCGCGCCCCTTCCCTCTCCCGTCCGCCGGCTCCCAGAGACCGGCCAGGTCCCGGTAGAGGGCGCAGGAGTCCAGGAGTTCACCGTGGGTGCCGCACTGAGTGCGCGGGCCGTCCATCACCAGGGTCCGTTCGGCGCGGCGGGCCGAGCTGAGCCGGTGGGCGACGACGACGAGCGCGCCCGGCAGCGCCCCGAACGCCAGCTCGGCGCGGGTCTCGGCGGCCGGGTCGAGCCGGCTGGTCGCCTCGTCGAGGATCAGCAGCGGCGGGGCGGCGAGGTAGGCCCGGCCCAGGGCGATCAGCTGCCGTTCGCCCTGGGAGAGCCGGTCCGGTTCGACGGCCGCTTCGAGGGAGCCGAGCCGGGAGAGCAGCGCGTCCAGGCCGAGCGCGTCCGCCATGGCGGCGATCTCCCGGTCCCGGGCGTCGGGGCGGAGGTAGCGGAGGTTGTCCCGCAGCGTGCCGCTGAACACATAGGCGTGCTGGGGCAGCAGGACGCGTACGGAGGTGGCGTCGGCCGGGCGCACCGGCCGCCCCCGCCACCGCACCGCTCCCCCGGTGGGCCGCTCGGTCCCGGCGAGGACGGCGGCCAGGGTCGACTTGCCGCTGCCGCTCGGGCCGACGACCGCGAGGTGCTCCCCCGCCCCGATCGTCAGGGAGAGCCGGTCCAGGACAGGTTGGGCGCCGGGCCCGTACGCGAAGGTGACCTCGTGGAGCTCGGCGACCGGGGTCCCGCGCGGCGGCGGGGCGGCCTCCCGGGCGGGCCGCGGCGGGTCGTCGGCGGGCGGCGGTGGCGCGTCGGTGAACCGGTCCAGGACCACGACGAGCCGGCCCCCGGCGGTGCCCAGCATGGTCATCAGCGCCTGGACGGCGGGGGCGAGCGCCTGGGTGAGATAGGTCAGCGCGCCGACCAGGGCGCCCGGCGTGAGCCCGTTCCGCAGCAGCCAGGGCGCGCCCAGGAGCAGCAGGAGCGGCGGAAACCGGCCACAGACGGCGAGGGCCAGCACCCGTACGCCCGACCAGCGGGCCAGCGAACGGGAGGCGGCGAGCTGCGCCTCGGCGAGGGTCCGGGACTCGGCCACCGTCCGCTCGGCGGCCCCGGCGGCGGCGATGTCGCGTACGAAGGCGGCGAGCAGGCCCGCGTGGGCGGCGTACGCCTCGTCGGCGGCGAGGTAGTCGCGCTGGCGGGCGGCCATCGGCGGCAGGGTGCCGAGGAACAGGGCGGCCCCGAGGACCAGCGGGGGCAGCACGATCAGGAGGAGGGCGGGCGAGAGGGCCAGCAGGCCGGTGACGGCCCCGGCCGCCGTGAAGACGAACGAGCGCAGCGTCAGGACGAGTCCGGCCCAGCCGTCGCGGGCGATCTCACTCTGATGGGTGACCTGCGACAGGGACCGGGTGCTGACGTCGCCGGCCCGGTCGAGCGCGCCGGACAGCGCCCGGGACACCGCGCGCCGGACCAGTCCGTCGCGCAGCGGCTCCACCAGGTCCGCGAGTCGGCCGAAGACTCCGCGGGCGGCGGGCACGGACGGCAGCACGGCGACCGCGGCGACGGCCAGCCAGAGGAGGCCGGTCGGTGGGCGTCCGGCGAGGAAGCCGTCGTCGAGCGCGCGGGCGACCCCGAATCCGCCGAGGAAGGTCTGGGCGAACTCCAGCAGGGACCAGCCGGCCAGCCGCAGGATCACACCGGTCCGCGCCCGCAGGAAGGGCCGGGCCTCACGGCCGACCCGCCGCAGCGACGTGTCGCGCCGGGGGCGTGCGCCGTGCCGGTGACCGTCGCGCCGGGGGTGCACTTCGTGCTCCTGCTCGTCGCGCCCGGGGTGTGCCTTGTCGGCCATCACCGGGCCTCCGCTCCGGCGGTCGGCGTCACGGGCGTACGGCTCGCGGGCGCGGAGCCCGCGGCGGGGGCGTCCGTGCGGAAGACCGCCCGGTAGTCCGGGTCCGCCCAGAGTTCGTCGTGGCGGCCCGTCGCGCGGATCCGCCCGTCCTCCAGCCAGGCGACCCGGTCCGCCCGTGCGGCCGAGGACAGCCGGTGCGCGACGATGACCCGGGTGCAGTGTCCGGCCCGCGCGTCGAGCGCGCGCCGGACGTGGTGTTCGGTCACGGTGTCGAGGCTGGACAGCGCGTCGTCGAGGATCATCAGGCGGCCGGGGTGGGCGAACGCCCGTGCCAGGCCGAGGCGTTGACGTTCGCCGCCGGAGAGCGGGGCGTCGGCGACCGGGGTGGCGTAGCCGTACGGGAGCAACGCGAGGAACCCGTCGGCGCGGGCCGCGCGGGCGGCGTCGCGTACGGCTTCGGGCGAGGCGGTCCAGGGCCCGTAGGCGATCGTGTCCTCGACGGTGGCGCCGAGGAGGGCCGGGCGGGCGAAGGCGTACGCCACCTCGCGGCGCAACCGGGCCGGTTCCATGCCGTCCATCGGGACGCCGTCCAGCAGCACGCTGCCGGTGTCCGGGTCGAGCAGCCGCCCGGCGACCGCGGCGAGCAACGACTTGCCGGAGCCGGAGCGCCCGACGACCGCCAGGGAGGTGCCGCCGGGGACGGTGAGGTGGACGCCGGTCAGCAGCGGGTCGCCGTCCTGTTCGACGCCGACGTCCCGGAGTTCGAGGTGCCCGGGGGCGTCGGGCGCCGGGCCCAAGCCGCGGTGCGGCAGCGGTGCGAGGGTGAGCAGGGGCTCCAGGCTCCGGGCGGCGGCGCGGCTGCGGGCGAGGGCGCCGAGCGCTCCGGTCAGGGCGCCGATGCCGACGGCGAGGCTCGCGTAGCGGGAGGCGGCGACCAGGTCGCCGACGCCGATCGCGCCCGCGCCGAGCCGGAGGCCGGCGACCGCGAGGACCAGCAGCATGAGCAGGGGCAGCAGGAGGCCGCTGGTGCCGACGGCCCGCCCGTACACGGACCAGGTGCGCCTGCCGTGTTCGGCGAGGGCGGTCAGGGGTTCCAGGACGCGGCGGTGCTCGCGTGCGCCGGTGCGGGCGGCGCGGATGGTGTCGGCGCCGTCGAGGGCCTCGGTGAGCCGGTGGGCGATGAGCGACTGGGCGCGCTGGTAGTCGGCCCCGGCGTCGGCGGTCCGGCGGGTGAAGGCGCGCAGCAGTGCGACGAGGAGGGGTGCGCCGAGGAGGAGGGCCGCGGCCGTCCAGACGTCGATGAGGAGGAGGCCGGCGATCGCGCCGAGCGGCAGCAGGACGCCGGAGACGGCCCCGGCGACGGTGACGGGCGCGGAGGCGGCGTCGGCGGTGCGGGCGGTGAGCCGGGCGGTGAGGTCGCCGGTGGGCAGGGCGAGGGCGCGGCGGGGTTCGGCGGCCAGGACGCGTGCGGTGGTGCGGGTGCGCAGGGACGCGGTGAGCCGGGCGGTGGTGCTCGTGCCGGTCACGGCGGCCGTCGCGTCGAACCCGGTCTCAGCCAGGGTCAGGGCCACACAGAGCAGCAGTCCCGACCAGGGCACGGGGCCGCCGGCGACGAGCCAGTCGACGGTGTGGCCGAGGGCGGCGGGCAGGGCGAGGGCGGCGAGCGCCCCGCCGGTGGAGCAGAGGAGGAGCCCGAGAAGGGCCGCCGGGTGTTGCCGGGCGAGCCGCCGGGTGCCGGACTCCGTGGCCGGGCGTGGGTGCAGCCGCACGGGGTGGCCTTTCTGGCAGGACGCCCCCTGGGGAGGGGTGCACGTGGGCCGGCCGGCCCACCGGTGAGGAACACCGATGGGCCGGCCGGTGCGGGTCACGGGGTGCAGAGGACCACGCTGAGGGAGCTGTACTCACAGACCAGCAGCGAGACCTGGCTGCCCGTGGCGAGCTCGCCGAAGGAGTCCTCGGCCGGGGTGTCCATCGCCTGAAGGTCGAGAAGCGCCATGATGTGTCCTTTCGGGGACGTTGGTGGTGCTGAACGGTGTGTTGCTACGACCCCTGGCGGGGCCGGTCCATGGGGCCGCTCGCGCGGCCGGGGCCCACCGCCGGAGCGGCGGGCAGGAAGGGAAGTCCGGTGGAGCCGCCGAGCGCGGCGCCCAGGGCGAGGAGAGCGCCGGCGGTCCCGGTGGCCAGGTCCATCGACAGGCGCATCAACTGCTCGCCGGGGAAGGCGAGTCCGTCTCCGTACGCGAGGGCGTGGCTGCCCAGCAGGTCGGTGTGGCGGGCGATCGCGCGCTGCCGGTCGGCCTCGTCGCACAGCGGGGTGGCCGCGAGGTGCAGCAGGAGGCCGGCGGAGCCCCGGAGCAGTCCGGGCTGGACGTAGAAGGCGGAGAGCGCGGCGGGCAGGAGGGCGCGGCCGGCCGCTTCGAGCGTGGGGTCCGGGCGGTGGGCCAGGTAGGCGTCGATGACGGCCGCGATGCCGGCGCTGCCCGAACCGAGGTACGGCATCAGCCGCTTGCCCTCGACGACGAGGAGTTCGCCGTCGTCGCCGGTCCGGCAGCGTTCCAGGTCGCGGCGCAGGGCGGTGGCCGCCAGGTCGAGCAGGGCGGGGTCCCCGGTGGTCGCGTACCGGCGCACGAGGAGCAGGGCGATGCCGCTCGCGCCGTGCAGGAGGCCGGTGCGGGGTGACGGCGGACCGTCGGTGAGCGCGCGGACGGCGAGGGCGGTGCAGCGGCCGGCCGCGGCGGACAGCGCCGGGGCGTCGGTGGCGGAGGCGGTGCGGGCCAGGTCGTCGAGGGCGAGGCCGATGCCCGCGTACCCGTTGTGGAGGCCGGGCGCGAGGCCTTCCAGGGGCTGGGCGAGGATGATCCGGAGGAGGTCCGCGGCCTCGGCGGTGCGGCCGATCCGGTGCAGGGTCCAGGCGATGCCGGTGAGCCCGTCGTAGAAGCCGAGGGGGCTGCCTGACGCCGGGTCCTTGGCGTGCCGCAGGAGCCGGTCCTCGGCCTCCTCGCACGGCGGGGCGCCCGTCTCGTGGAGGGCGTAGAGCACTCCGGCCGTCCCGTACGCGAAGGACTGGCCCCCGGTGGCCGTGGCGAACTGGGCGATGTCCCCGGGGAAGCAGCGGTCCTCGCGCTCCGGTGTGCAGGAGGCGGTGATGGCCCGGACCATCGCGTCACGGCTGCGCGGCCAGTCGCCGGGGTCGGGAACGGATACGGGAGCGGGCACGGCGGTGACGCCCGCCCCGGGCTGCCCTGTGTCGCGCAGGATCTCCGCGACCGCGGGCCGCAGCGCCTCCTCGGTGACCGGGAAGACGCGGGCGATGTCCCGGGCGAGACCGGCGGCCTTGGTGCGGTCGATGCCGAACAGCGTGGTGAGCGGCAGGTACAGGGCGAGCCGCAGACAGGCCAGCGCGTAGCGGTCGATGTCGGCGCCGCGCCGGTCGGGCGGGGCGACGAAGGCCGGGTTGGCGACGATCTGGCGGCGGCGTTCGGCGGCCGGGGAGGCTGCCTCGAAGTCGAGCAGGACGATGCGCGCGTTCTCCTCGTCGACCATGACGTTGCTCATGTGCAGGTCGCTGATGACGATGCCCCGGTCGTGCACCGCCGCGACGGCGCGTTCGACCTGCCCGTACAACTCAGCAGCCCAGGCCGCGTGTTCCGCGAGCAGTTCGGGTGACGGGTGCTGTCGTGCGAGCGGGAAGCGGCGGGCGAAGACGGTGTTGAGGGTGGCGCCGGGGATGTGCTGGAGGACCAGGAAGTGGTGGTCGCCGACCTCGAACACGTCCCGGACGGCGGGCACGCAGTCCAGCCCGGCCAGTTGCTCCAGGGCGGTCCGTTCGCGCTCCAGCCGGGCCACGGCGTCCGCCCCGTCGGCGGCCAGACCGGCGTACGGCCGCGCTTCCTTGAGGACGACCTGCTCGCCTGTGCGGGTGTCGCGGCCGAGGTAGACCCCGCCGCCGTTGGAGAAGTGCAGCGCCTTCTCCACGGTGTACGGGAGGTCCGCGAGGCCCACGGCGGCGCGGGCTTCGAGGTGCGGCATCAGGAAGCCGGGCGGGGTCACCCAGGAGGGGACGCGGAAGGACGGGCCCCGGTCGTCCGGGACGAGCCGGCCCTGTGGATCGGCGACGGCGGGCACGGGCCGTCCGTCCGGACCGGAGCAGAAGCGGGCGGCGAACGCCCCGTACCGGGTGTGCACGGGCCCGTTCCCGCACCGCAGGTCGCTCAGGATGTACGGGCCGTGCTCGCCCTCCAGCAGCCGCATGAGGGCGGTGCACACCTCGGGGAACGCCTCGTCGGACGGCGGGTAGACGGTGATGAACTTCCCGCTGCCGGCCCGGTCCGCGTACTTGGCGTTCCGCAGGGCCAACAGCCCGGCGTTGGGTACGCACTTGAAGGCCAGCCGGTGTTCGAGACAGTGGGCGACGACCCGCTCCAGCACGGAGGCGGCGTTGTCGAGGGCGGCCGAGACGTGGATCTTCCAGCCCTGGGGCGGCAGTCGCAGCCCGTCGGGGCTGTACGCGAGCCAGTCGCCGCGCCGGGTGCGCGTCCACCCGTCGGGTACGGCGCCACGGAGCGGCGCGTAGAACGAGCGCTCCTCGTCGGCGGCTCCGCCCGGTCCGGGGGTGCGGTGGGGTGCGTCGTAGAAGCGGCGGTCCGCCTGGCAGTACGCGGCGTACTCCGGATTCACGCACGGCCCCCTCGCTCGGTTCTTTCGTGGCGAGAGAGAAATTGTCACAACGATGAGCAATGCCCATAGTCACCGTTGTCACGACTCGTACATGCGCGCCAACCATGCGGAGTGCACCGTGTACTGATGGGTACTCGCTTGCCGCCCAGCCCGGGGCGGGTGTGGGCCGGGGGCGTGCGGGGGCGCGCACGGAGCGCACTCGCCTTCCTCTCAGCCCGCGCCGCACACCAGGACGTCGCCCGCCTCAGTCCGCGCCGCGCGCCAGGACGTCCCCCGCCTCAGTCGGTGCCGCGCGCCAGGACGTCCCCCGCCTCCGTGCGGAAATAGAGCACGGAGCGGCCCGCGCGACGGCGGCGGACCAGGCCGGCGTCCAGCAGGACCCGCAGATGGCGGCCCACCGAGCCCAGCCCCTGCCCGGTCAGCGCGACGAGCTGCGTCGTGCTGAGCGGGGAGACGAGCAGCAGCAGGACGGCCGCCCGCGCCGGACCGATCAGCGCACCCAGGGCGGCGGGCACGGGAACACTGCCGGCCTCGGCGAGCGCGCCGGAGCACGGGTACACCAGCCCGTACCGGCGGGGAATGTCCCAGCAGACCCAGGACTGGTACGGGGTCACGGGAACGAACAGCAGTTGGGCGCCGCCCAGTTCGCGGGGCGGGTTGTCGTGGGTGTTGATCTGGAGCCGGCTGCCGCCCAGCCAACGGACGCCGGGACGCATGCCGTTCAGTGCGTCGGCCCAGCCACCGCGCCCCAACTGGGCGGAACGGGCGATGACATCGGCCTCCAGGATCCGCCGCCGCCTCGGCCAGTCGGGCAGCACGGTGTGGTTCCAGACCCACTCCACGGCGTCGGCGGCGCGCTCGGCCAGGTCGTCCCGGTCCAGCGCGGCGGGCAACGGCCCGCCCCCCGCCTCGGCCAGTTCGACGCGGGCCCGGCCGGGCGGGGTGGCCCGGACCGGCGCCAGCTCGTCGGCGAAGGAGGGCGGCGCCTGGCCGGGCGGGGCGAGGGCCGGCGCGGGGACGAGGAAGTCGGCGTTCCACCGGGGCGCGAGGGCGGAGCCGATCACCAGCGCGGAGACCGGGTGGCCGGCCTTCCACCGCCGGTACGCGGGCAGATGGGTCTCCAACCAGGCGCGCTCACCCGGATGCGCGGCGGTGGCCCGCTCCAGGACCAGCAGGCTCGCGACGGCCTCCGCCAGGGGCGAGACGACGAACCGGCTGTTCGCGAGCGTGTCCGCACCGACCTGCCACCAGCCCACGCGCCCCACCGCCCCGCTCTCCGTCGGCCCTCCGACTCCACCGCCGCGCCGCTCTCCGTCGGCCCTCCGACTGCACCGCCGCGCCGCTCTCCGTCGGCCCTCCGACTCCACCGCCGCGCCGCTCTCCGTCGGCCCTCCGACTGCACCGCCGCGCCGCCCCGCCCGTCCGGGCTTTCGCGTCCGCGCGAAACAGTAACGGTCCCGGCGACGGCGTCCGGAGACTCCACCCCATGCGCACCTACCGCGAACTGTTCCGGACCCCGGAGTTCTCCCCCTTCTTCGCCGCCGTCTCCGTGCAGACGGCCGCCCAGACCGCGACCGGTCTGGCGCTGGGCACCCTCGTGTACACGCGGACGGGCTCGCCCCTGCTGTCGGCCCTGGCGATGTTCGGCCCGTCGTTGGCCCAGATGGCCGGGGCGCTCACCCTGCTGTCGGCGGCGGACCGGCTGCCGCCGCGCGCCGCCCTGACCGCCCTGGCGCTGCTCTCCGCAGGGGCCGCCTGCGTCCAGGCCGCTCCCGGACTGCCGCTGTGGGCCGCGTTCGCCGTCCTGCTGGTGGTGGGCGTGGCCTCGTCACCGGGCGGGGGCGTACGGTACGGGCTGCTCAACGAGATCGTTCCGCGCGAGGGATTCCTGCTCGGCCGCTCCGTGCTGAACATGACGGGCGGCGCGATGCAGATCTGCGGGTTCGCGGTGGGCGGGCTGCTGGTCACGGTGTTCTCGGCGCCCGGCACGCTGCTGATCGGGGCGGGCCTGTACGTCGTCGCGGCGGCCGTGACCCGCTTCGGACTGACCGCCCGGCCGCCCCGGGCCACCGGCCGCCCGTCGGTCCGGGAGACGCGGCGGACGAACGCGCTGCTCTGGTCGTCCACGCCACGCCGGTACGTGTTCCTGGCGCTGTGGGTGCCCAACGGGCTCGTCGTCGGGGCCGAGTCCCTGTACGTCGCGTACGCGCCCGCGCACGCCGGGCTCCTCTTCGCCGGCGGAGCCCTGGGCATGCTGGTCGGGGACACCCTGGTCGGGCGGTTCGTCACCGCACGGTGGCGGGCGCGGCTCGGGGCCCCGCTCCGGCTGCTCCTCGCCGCGCCCTATCTGCTCTTCGCGCTGCGCCCGGAGCTGCCCCTCGCGCTGGCGGCGGTCGTCCTGGCGAGCGTGGGCTTCGCCGCGAGTCTGCTGCTCCAGGAACGGCTGATGGCCCTCACCCCGCAGGAGCTGAGCGGCCAGGCGCTCGGGCTCAGCTCCTCGGGGATGCTCGCGATGCAGGGCGTGGGGGCGGCCGTGGCGGGCGGCATCGCCCAGCTGACCTCCCCCGCGACGGGCATGGCGGCGGTCGCGGGGCTCTCCGTGGCGGTGACGCTGGTGCTGGCCCCTGGGTTGCGTGGCCGGCCCGGCGACGTGGGGGGCAGACTGCCGGTAGCGGACGGATCACCGCGAGCGTCCCGTACACCCCGCACGGAAGAGACCACATGAGCGACGAGACCAGGCCCAGCCAGAAGGAAGCCATGCTCTCCGGCGAGCTCTACCTCGCCGACGACCCGGAACTGGCGGCGGAGGCGCGGCACGCGGCCGTGCTCAGCGAGCGCTTCAACGCCACCTCGGCCGCCGACCCCGAGGCCCGGCGGGCCGCCCTCGCCGAGCTCCTCGGCGAGCTGGGCGAAGGAGTGGAGGTCCGGCCGCCGCTGCGGGTCGACTACGGCTACCAGACCACCATCGGCCCCCGGACGTTCGTCAACTTCGGCGCGGTCCTCCTGGACGTCGCCCGCATCACCATCGGCGCGGACGTCCAGATGGGCCCGAACGTCCAGCTGCTCACCCCGACCCACCCGATCGACCCCGAGCAGCGCCGCGCCAAGTGGGAGGCCGCGCAGCCGATCACCATCGGCGACAACGTCTGGCTGGGCGGCGGGGTGATCGTCTGCCCCGGGGTGACCATCGGCGAGAACACCGTGGTCGGGGCGGGGGCCGTCGTCACGAAGGACCTGCCCGCAAACGTGGTGGCGGTCGGCAACCCGGCCCGGGTGATCCGGAAGATCGGCGAGGCGGAGGCGTAACCCTCCGGCGTTACGCGACCCGCCGGGCGCGGCACTCCGGATTGCCGCGGCCCGCCACGCGCGGCACCCCCGGTGCTACGCCGCCCGCCAGGCGTCGGTGACGCACGAGACCTCGAAGTGCCACCAGCCCTCGTCCCGGCCACGGGCGAGCAGTTCCTTGACCCCGCGCAGGTCCGCGCCGCCCGGCACGGTCAGGGCGACCAGCGGGAACTCGGCGCTGAAGACCTCGCCGGTGAGCCCGTAGCCGGCGAGCCGCTCGTGCACGGCCCTGGCGTCGCGCCCGAGCGGCCCGTCCGGCAACGGCAGCACCCGTACGGTGCAGTTGCCCGAGTCGGCCACGCGGCCGACGGCCCAGTGGACCCCGTCGTCGTCCGTGCGGAACCGTACGGTCTCGCCCTCGGCGACCCCGTCCTGGAGGAAGGGCACGTTGTCCACCCGCGCGGTGTCCGGGCCGAGGCGCGTCGCCCACAACCCCTCGGTGTCGTAGGGCGGCCGGCCCTCGCGCGGGGCCAGGCGGAACCAGACCTTGATCTGATCGGCTTCACGGGGCGGGCGTTCCGGACCGGCGGGGGAACTCATGGCCCCATGGTCCCCCGCGTGCGGCACGCCCGCCTGTCCACCCCGGCGACCAGGCACGACGTCAGGTTCTGAAGCCAGGAACCACCCCCACCCCGCCACGGTCGCCAATTTCCCAACACAGGAGGCCAGTTGTTGGATTCAGGGGCATCTCCTGAGGCTCCTGATGCACACCTCTTGACGCGTACAGGCCCACGGGGGAAACATCACCGTAACGAGAGAGAGCGCTCTCCCAGGGCCTCCCCCCAAAACTCTCTCGTCCGTTCGTCGTGCACACGTACCACGACCCAGGAGACGTACCCCATGCATGCTCCCCCCACAGCACCACGCACCCGCCGCCGCACCCGGGCCCTCGGATTCGCCGCGCTCGCCGTGGCGATGCTGATGTCCGTACCCACCGCACAGACCGCCTTCGGCGAGGAGGTCCAGGCGGTGCCGGGCGGCGGCGACCTCGGTCCCAACGTCCATGTCTTCGATCCGTCGACGCCCGACATCCAGGGCAAGGTCGACGAGATCTTCAAGAAGCAGGAGTCCGATCAGTTCGGCACCGACCGCTACGCGCTGATGTTCAAGCCGGGCACGTACGACAACATCAACGCGCAGATCGGCTTCTACACACAGATCGCGGGTCTCGGGCTGAACCCGAACGACACCACGTTCAACGGCGATGTGACCGTGGACGCGGGCTGGTTCGACGGCAACGCCACCCAGAACTTCTGGCGTTCGGCGGAGAACCTGACCCTGAACCCGGTCAGCGGCACCAACCGCTGGGCGGTCTCCCAGGCGGCCCCGTTCCGCCGGATGCACGTCAAGGGCGGCCTCAACCTGGCGCCCGACGGCTACGGCTGGGCCAGCGGCGGCTACATCGCCGACAGCAAGATCGACGGCCAGGTCGGACCCTACTCCCAGCAGCAGTGGTACACCCGCGACAGCTCGGTGGGCGGCTGGGGCAACGGCGTCTGGAACATGACGTTCTCGGGCGTCGAGGGCGCACCGGCCAACAGCTTCCCGGAGCCGCCGTACACCACGCTGGACACCACGCCCATCTCCCGCGAGAAGCCGTTCCTCTATCTCGACGGCGACGACTACAAGGTCTTCGTCCCGGAGAAGCGCGAGAACGCGCGTGGCGTTTCGTGGGCCAACGGGACGCCGGCGGGCGAGTCGATCCCGCTGGACCAGTTCTACGTCGTGAAGGAGGGGGCGGACGCCGCCACCATCAACGCGGCCGTGGAGCAGGGCCTGCACCTGCTGTTCACGCCCGGCGTCTACCACATCGACGAGACGATCAACATCGACCGCGCCGACACCGTGGCGCTCGGCCTCGGCCTGGCCACGATCATCCCGGACAACGGGGTGACCGCGATCAAGGTCGGTGACGTGTCCGGTGTGAAGCTCGCGGGCCTCCTGGTCGACGCGGGTCCGGTGAACTCGGAGACGCTGATCGAGGTCGGACCCGAGAACGCCTCGGCGGACCACTCGGCGAACCCGACCTCGCTGCAGGACGTGTTCGTGCGGATCGGCGGCGCGGGCCCCGGCAAGGCGACCACGAGCATCGTCGTCAACAGCGACGACACGATCATCGACCACACCTGGGTCTGGCGTGCCGACCACGGTGAGGGCTGGGGCTGGGAGACCAACCGGGCCGACTACGGCGTCCGCGTCAACGGCGACGACGTCCTGGCCACCGGCCTGTTCGTCGAGCACTTCAACAAGTACGACGTGGAGTGGTACGGCGAGCGCGGCCGCACGATCTTCTTCCAGAACGAGAAGGCGTACGACGCCCCGAACCAGGAGGCGATCCAGAACGGCGACACGAAGGGCTACGCCGCCTACCGCGTCGACGACTCGGTCGAACAGCACGAGGGCTGGGGCATGGGCAGCTACTGCTACTACAACGTCGACCCGACGATCATCCAGGAACACGGCTTCAAGGCGCCGGTGAAACCCGGCGTGAAGTTCCACAGCCTGATCGTCGTCTCACTCGGCGGCAACGGCCAGTACGAGCACGTGATCAACGACGTCGGATCCCCCACATCCGGCCCGGACACGATCCCCTCCCAGGTCGTGAACTTCCCGTAGTCACCGACGCGGGAGTCCTACGGGAGCGGGGCCCGGCTGCTGTTGAGCGCCGGGCCCCGCTCCGCTGTCCGCGGGACAGGCCCTACCTGTGCAGAGCCACCGCTCCGTGGGCCGGGACCGTGATCGTCGCCGTGCCGTCGTCCGCGACCGTGGTCCGTTTGCCGTCGCAGGAGTCAGGGGAGGCGGCGACGACATTGCAGTACGTGCCCGCCGGCAGCGTCGTCGTGAAGGTGCGGTTCAGCTCCGCGTCGCCGTTGTTGATGGCGACGAAGCCCTCGCCCGCGCGGGCGAAGGCGAGGGCGGAGGAGCCGTCGTCCCACCAGTCGGTCAGCTCCGCGCCCGCGACGGCGTTGCGGAAGCCGACCATGCCGGTGACCGCCCGCTGGGCGTGTGTGCAGGTCCACGCTCCGGAGCCGCAGTCGGCCGCGCCGCCGTTCGGCGGGCCCGCGTCCTTGTCGGTCCAGGTGTAACCGGAGAAGACGTTCGGGGAGCCGTAGGGCGAGGCCAGCATGAAGACGTTGGCCAGGGCGTAGGCCGCGCCGTCCTTGTGGGTGAGGGTGGAGCCGTTGCGCTCGGTGTCCCAGTTGTCGACGAACGTACGGGCGGAGGCGCCCGCCAGCTTGCCGTCGGCGACCGACTTCAGGCCGGGCAGGCCGCCGCCCTGGAAGGCGGACTTGAGGTGGCCGCCGTAGCGGAACTCGTCGACGTCGCCGATCGAGGTGTACTCCTCCGGCTGGACCGCCTCTCCCCCGCCGTGGATGACCTCGGTGACCCAGAATCCCGGGTCGCCCATCTTGCCCTTGATCGCGGCGACGTCGTCGGCGGACATGTGCTTGGCGGCGTCGACGCGGAAGCCGTCGACGCCGAGCGAGCGGAGGTCGGAGAGGTAGTCGGCGATGGTCGTGCGGACGGCGTCGCTGCCGGTGTCCAGGTCGGCGAGGCCGACCAGTTCGCAGTTCTGGACGTCGCCGCGGTCGCCGTAGTTCGCGATGTCCTTGCGACAGGTGTGGAAGTCCTGGTCCTGGAACGTGCCGGGGTAGTCGTACTTGGTGTACGACGTGCCGCCCGTCCCGGTGCCGGAGCCGGCGGCCATGTGGTTGATCACCGCGTCGGCGACGACCTTGACCCCGGCGGCGTGGCAGCTGTCCACCATCGCGGCGAAGGATTCCCGGTCACCGAGACGGCCGGCGATCCGGTAGCTGACCGGCTGGTACGAGGTCCACCACTGGTCGCCCTGGATGTGCTCGGTGGCGGGTGAGACCTCGACGTAGCCGTAGCCGGCCGGGCCGAGGGTGTCGGTGCAGGCGGTGGCCACCGCGTCGTACTTCCACTCGAAGAGGGTGGCGGTGACGGTCTTCTCGCCCGGTGGGGTCGCCTGGGAGGGCCAGGGGGCGAGGGCGGTGAGGCCTCCGGCGGCGAGCAGGCCCGCCAGGGTTGCGCGTGCGGCGCGGGAACTCAATTGCGGCTCCTTCGGTCGCGGGTACGGGCGTTCGCCCGAGCCCGACGTGGGCAGCCACGCGCCTGGCTGCCGTGGGGGGAGTTCGGAGCCTGCCCGTTCGGAAATGGACACGTCAAGGCGCTTGCAACAGTTTCCGGATTGTTTCTGAAAGTTCTTACGAAGTGAGGGAGTTGGGGAGACGGGGAGACGCCGCGGGCTCCCGGCACCCGTGTGCCGCCGACGACTCCGCCCCCGGCCGGAGGCGTTCCCGGGCGGGGGCGGAGGGTGGAGCGCTGTCCGGTCCGGGGGTCAGCCCTGGCCGGTCAGGTCGATGGTGACCGTGCGCTCGGCGGGGGTCTTCCCGGCCAGGGCGGTCTTCATCGCCTGGGCCACGTCGTCCGCGCCGACCGGGTGCTCCTTGCCGTCGCCCTTGACCGCCATGATGCCGTCGAAGACGCCGTCCAGGAGCTTGTCGATCGCCTGCTTGTCGTAGACGTCGACCAGCCGGCCGTCCACGGGCTTCATGGAGAGGATCTGCGGCAGCGACCGGGCCGGGCCGAACTGGATCTCCTTGGGGCCGGCCTTGATGGTGATCAGGCCGGACATCGCGGGCTCGGCGAACTCCTTCATCGCCCGGTCCAGTTCGGTCTTGGTGATGGTGGGCTCGCTGGTGGTGACGGGGAGTTCGACCAGCCGAGCCTGCCCGGTCTGCACCTGGGCGCGGTAGGCGTCCCGGACCGAGATCAGGGACTGGCCGGCGTCCAGCGTCTTGCCCGGCTTGCCCGGCACCGCCACGGCCTTGTTCGGCTCGAAGCGGATCGTGCCGTCACTGGCCGAGCCGGAAGCGCCGGCCAGGTCGGTCAGGGCCACACCGAGCTTCTCCTCGTCGACCGGGATCACCGGGTCGGCGGGACGTTCCCCGCCGAACAGCGAACCGATCACCGAGACGGGGTTGTAGTCGCTGCCCGCCGCGCCGCGCACGGTCTCCTGGCTGTCCAGGGTGAGACCGGCCTTCTCGGGGTCGAGCTTCTCCTCCTTGCCGTCCACCGACAGCGTCAGGGGCGTCTTGGCCCGCTCCCCGAGGGCGGCGTCGAGCTTGGTGACCGCCTCCTCCTTCGTGCCGCCGCCGATGTCGACGCCGAGCACCGTGGTGCCCTTGGGGACCTCGGAGTGGTTCAGCAGGAGACCTGCCCCGTACGCGATGCCGAGCAGCACGACCACGGCCACCCCGAGGAGGACCAGCTTGGAGCGGCCCTTCTTCGCGGGGGCGGGGGCGGCGGCCTGGGACGCGAGACGCGGGGCGGCCGGGCCGGGCGTGGGAACACCGGGTCCGCCCGGACCGCCGGAGCCGCCCAGAGGTCCGCCGGCCACCGGGCCGCCGGGGCCGCCCGGGAACGTGGCGCGGGGCTCGCTGGGCACCACGGGGATGCCGCTGGTGAGCGTGTCGCCCGAGACATGGCCGCCGGGACCGGGCTCGGGCGCCGGGGCCTGCGGCGTGAGGATCGCGGTGTCGTCGGACATCCGGGGCGGTACGCCGCCGGGGACGCCCGGGACCATCGGGCCGGGGCCGCCGAGGCCCGGGACGCCGTCGAGGTTCGGGGTCAGCGAGGAGCTGCCGGTGACCGGTCCCGTGGTGGGGCCGGACGGGCCGGACGGGCCGGGCGGACGCACCCCGAGGCCGGGGGTGGAACGCGGGCCCCCGCCGGGGGGCTCCGTGCCGCCGTAGCTGTCGAGCGCGCTGCGGCCGGGGCCGGGCGCGCCCGGTCCGCCGCCGGGCTGCGGGGCGTCCGAGAAGTACGGCAGGTCGGGGCGCGAGCGGCCCGCGTCGCCGTCGGACCCGCCACCGGGGCCCCCGGGGCCGCCCGCGCTCGGGCCGGGGCCCTGGGCGCCGCCGGGGCCGGAAGGAGCGCCGCCGGGGGCGTCGGGCGCACCGGTGCCCTGAGCGGCTGCTCCCGGCCCGGTGGCCGGGGTCCTGCGCGGGGCGAACCAGTCGCTGCCGCTCTTCTCCCGGGCCGGCTTCTCACCGGGCGTCGGGTCGGCGGCGGGGCCGCCGTCCCGGGGCCGGTCCGCGGCCGCCGCGCCGTTCGGGCCCGCGGAATGGTCCGCGGGTCCGGCTCCGGGCGCGGGCGGCGGCGTGCCGGGGCGCGGGGTGGCGCCGGTGCGCTCCGCGTCGGAACGGCCGCCGGCGATGTCGCTCTCCGCCATCGGCGTACGCATCACGACCGGTGGGATGGGACGCGACCCGGGGATGTTGATCCGGATGCGCGTCGTCAGCGTCGTCTCGGTCTTCGGTTCCTCGGGCCGGGGCGGAGCCACGGATTCCGGGTTCTCGTCAGAGCCGTCCTGCGACGGGTGGAGCGACGGATACTGGCGGGATCCGTACGGCGGCGTACCCGAGGGATACGCGGCTCCGCCGCGGCCCTGGGGCCCGGAGGACGAACTGTCAGTTTCACGACTCAAAGCAGGTTCTCCCGATTGGCTCCGCCGCCCGTACTTCCCCCATGCCGCAGGCCAGGGGACGGCTCGGCGCGCGCACCACCATACTGGCCGCCGCCGTCGGACACTCCGCGACCGGGTGAAACCTCCACCTGTGCATCACACCTGTGGGGGTCTTTCCCGACCCGGACTTGGCACTTCACGTGCCGGACCGGCCGTTGTGGATGGCTGATTGCGGCACTTTGGAGGTGGTGGCGCACATCACAGCGGCGGCCGTCCCGCCGAGCATGAACAGCACCAGGCCGAGTTCGTCGCCGAAGACGTAGTCGCCCTCCGGGCGCCCGTTCAGCAGGAGGAACACCGTGATGAACCAGCCTCCCGCCGGGGCGAGCGCGCCGATCTGGGTGCGGGTCAGGATCCGGCCGCCGTAGAAGAGGCCCGCGGCGGCGGCCAGCGCGATGATCAACCCGCCCGGGAACCAAGCGGCTTGGACGAGTGCGCCGGCGATCGCTACCAGGACGCCGAGGACGGCGAGGCCCGAGTAGGCGGCGATCCGGGCCGGGTTCGGCCGGGCCGCGAAACCGGTGGGCTCGGCCTCCCTGGGCGGCGCGTTCCGCCGCGGCGCGGGGGAGGAACCGGCGCGGCCACGGCCCTTGCCCGGGTTCCCGCTCACGCTGTGCCCCCCGTGGCGTCCGAGGCGCCCGAAGCACCCGAGGCACCCGAGGCACCTGTGGTGCCTGTGGCGTCCGTGACGTCCGTGGCTCCCCTGGCGTCCGTGGCGGACGGCAGGCCCGCGAAGAGGTCGCTCTCGCGCTCCTCCTCGGGCGCGCCCGGTACGCCCCGCACCAGTTGGTAGTACTCGGTCGTCAGCAGGGGCTGCCCGAGGTCGTTGGAGAGGGCGAAGAACGGGCCGTCGACCGCGATCTGGGTGGCGTGGGCGCGCATCGCCGCCGACTTGGCCCCGGTGTACGCCGATCCGTCGATCTCCGCGGTGATCCGCTCCCCGTCGGTCACGCCCGGGACGTCGTCCACGGAGGCGATGCCGGGGAAGGCGCCGGGGGCGGTGGTGCGCAGCCGCTCGAAGCCGGCCTCGGCCACGGCGCGCTCCACCCGGTTCCAGTAGATCTTCGCGACGGCGTGCGGCGCGTCGGAGCCGTACGCCGGGTCGGCGGCCAGGTCGGCGGCGCGCATCGCGACGCGGTGGGCCTGGATGTGGTCGGGGTGGCCGTAGCCGCCGTCCGGGTCATAGGTGACCAGGACCTGGGGGCGGACCTCGCGGATCACCTCGACGAGGTGGGCCGCCGCCTCGTCCACCGGGGTGGACCAGAAGGAGCCGGGGCGGCCGTTCTGCTCAGCGCCCATCATTCCGGAGTCCCGGTAGCGGCCGGCCCCGCCGAGGAAGCGGTGGTCGTCGACGCCGAGCTCCTTCATCGCCGCGGCCAGCTCGCCGACGCGGTGGGGGCCCAGCGCGTCGTCCCGGTCGGCGGTGAGGCGGGCGAGCGCGGGCGGGATGACCTCGCCCTCCTCGCCGAGCGTGCACGTCACCAGGGTGACGTGGGCGCCCTCGGCCGCATACCTGGCCATGGTGGCGCCGTTGTTGATCGACTCGTCGTCGGGGTGCGCGTGCACCAGCAGCAGACGGCGGGCGGGGAGGTCCTTCATGGGGACCACCCTACGAGCCCGGAGGCCCCCCGTGCCCCCGCGCCCCTGTGCCCCGCGCCTCCTCGGCTCCCGGGGTCAGAACTTGATGCTGCTGATCATCCCCGCCACGTTGGTCGTCAGATCGGAGATGGTCGGTGCGATGGACGAGCTCGCGATGTAGAACCCGAGCAGCATGCAGACCACCGCGTGTCCCCCCTTCAGCCCGGATTTCCGGATCAGCAGGAAGACGATGATCGCCAGCAGCACTACCGCCGAAATCGAGAGCGCCACGGCGGTTCACCTCCATCAGTACGGTCGGGACAGGAGCACACGCGGAGCCAGCAGGTTCCTACCCACCGAGCGCTACGGATCATAACTATCCGTGCCAACGCATTGATCGGGGCACAGCAGCACGAGGGGCGCACGAACCGCGCCGCGCAGCGGAGTTCGGAGCTAAGTTCGGAGCCATGACCTCGCAGAAGCTGTCCTTTCCCCGCCAGCAAGCACGGACCCAGCGCTTCACTCTCGGCGCACCTCGCTCCTTCACCGTCTCACCGGATGAGACACGCGTGATCTTCCTCCGGTCGATGTCCGGAACGGACCGCACCAGCCGTCTCTGGGTCCTCGACCCGGCGACCGGCGAGGAGCGCGTCGCCGCCGATCCCGAAGTCCTGCTGGGCGGTGCGGCGGAGAAGCTGTCGGCGCAGGAGCGGGCCCGGCGCGAGCGGACCCGGGAGGGTTCGTCGGGCATCGTCTCCTACGCGGTGGACGCGGCCGCGGAGTTGGCCGCGTTCGCCCTGTCCGGAAAGGTGTACGTGGCCGAACTGCGGGCCGGGACCGCGCGGGCGCTGCCGGTGCCGGGCCCGGTGATCGACCCCCGCCCGTCCCCCGACGGCCGGCACATCGCGTACGTGGCCAAGGGCGCGCTGCGGGTCGTGGGCGCGGGGGGCGAGGGTGACCGGGCGCTGGCCGAGCCGGAGAACTCCCATGTCACCTACGGTCTGGCCGAGTTCATCGCGGCCGAGGAGATGCACCGCTACCGGGGTTTCTGGTGGTCGCCGGAGTCGGACCGGCTGCTGGTCGCGCGGGCCGACGACAGCCCCGTACAGCGGTGGTACATCGCCGATCCCGCGCATCCCGAGCGTCGGCCCGCCGAGATCGCCTACCCGGCGGCGGGCACGCCCAACGCCGAGGTGCGGCTCTTCGTCATGGACCTGGAGGGGGCCCGTACCGAAGTGGTCTGGGACCGGGCCGCGTTCCCGTACCTGGCCCAGGTGCACTGGTCATCCGCGGGTGCTCCGCTGCTGCTGGTCCAGGCCCGGGACCAGCGCAGCCAGCGGTATCTGGCGGTGGACCCGGAGACCGGTGCGACCCGGATCGTGCATGTCGACGAGGACCCGGTGTGGCTGGATCTGTTCCCCGGGGTGCCCGCGTGGGCGCCGGACGGGCGGCTGGTGCGGATCGTCGACGAGGGCGGCGCGCGGGTGCTGGCGGTCGGGGACCGGCTGCTCACCGGGTCGCAGCTGCACGTCCAGTCGGTGCTGGACATCGGGGAGTCCGACATTCTGGTCTCGGCGGTGGCCGGTGAGGACGCGGTCGAGCCGGAGATCGGGCAGATCCATGTGTACCGGGTGAACGAGCTGGGAATCGAGCGGATTTCCGAAGGGGTGGGTGTGCACTCCGCGGTCCGCTCGGGTGGTCTCGCGGTCCTGGTCTCGGCCGTTCCCGAGGAGCCCGGGGCCGCAGCGTGGGTGGTGCGGGACGGCAAGCGGCTGGCCCGGATCCCGAGTTCGGCCCAGGAGCCGGTGCTCTCCGCCCGCGTGACGCTCACCGAGGGGGGCGCACGGCGGATTCCGTGCGCCGTCCTGCTCCCCTCGGACTACCAGGAGGCGGATGGTCCCCTTCCGGTCCTGATGGATCCGTACGGTGGTCCGCACGGCCGCCGGGTGGTCGCCGCCCACAACGCTCACCTGACCTCGCAGTGGTTCGCGGACCAGGGCTTCGCGGTGGTCGTGGCGGACGGGCGGGGCGCGCCGGGCCGCTCGCCGGGCTGGGAGAAGGCGGTGCGGGACAACCTCGTGATGACGATGGAGGACCAGGTCGAGGCGTTGCACGGGCTCGCCGGGCGGTTCCCGCTCGACCTGTCCCGGGTGGCGATCCGCGGCTGGTCCTTCGGCGGCTATCTGGCGGGGCTCGCGGTGCTGCGGCGGCCCGACGTGTTCCACGCGGCGGTGGTGGGCGCTCCGGTGACGGACCAGCGGCTGTACGACACCCATTACACCGAGCGCTATCTCGGCGACCCGGCGACGCGGCCCGAGGTGTACGCGTACAACTCGCTGCTCACCGACGACGGTCTCTCCGAGCCCGCCGCCGAGGTCCGGCCCATGATGATCGTGCACGGCCTGGCCGACGACAACGTGGTGGTCGCCCACGCCCTGCGGTTGTCCTCGGCACTGCTGGCCGCCGGGCGTCCGCACGAGGTGCTGCCGCTGAGCGGGGTGACGCACATGACGCCGCAGGAGCAGGTCGCGGAGAACCTGCTCCTGCTCCAGGTGGACTTCCTCAAGCGGTCGCTGGGGCTGACCGGAGCCTGAGCCACCCCGTGCTCCCGCCGCCCCGGCTCACCAGCGCGGCGGCGGGGAGGAGGGCGGGGGCCCGAAGCCGCAGCCCTGCGGGGGTCCGAAGCCGCCGCCCTGCGGGGGTCCGAAGCCGGGGGCGGGGGCGGGCGGCTGACCGGGCGCCCCGGGCGGCGGGTAGCCCGGGGGCTGGACGCCCCAGGGGCCGGCGCCGCCCCACGGTCCCTGGCGGCCGCCGGGGGCCCGCTGGACGCCCTTGCGGGCGAGGAGGACGAGCACCACCGGCCCGACGAGGAGCGAGGAGACGAAGCTCAGCAGATTGAGCTGCGCCTCGAAGTCCAGGTCGGTGAACCGCTCGTACAGCTCGAAGTCGATGATGCGCGCCATGCCGAGCACACCGGAGGAGAACACGAACCCGCCCGCGATCAGGCCGAGCGGTCGCGCGTGGACCGCTCCGACGACCGCACCGATCGCCGCCACCAGCGCCATCAGGATGATCGCCCCGGTGATCCAGCCGGGTGGCCCCTCGGTCACCGGGGTGTTCAGGGGCGGGCCGCCGATGAACCACGCGGGATAGAGCCCGGACGGGTAGAGGAACGTCTGCCGGATCTCCCAGGCGGTGAAGATCACCGCCTGGAGACCGAGGAGCAGGAAGACGGCCACCCCGGTGCCGCGCCCCGGACCGGCGGGGCGTTCCGCGCCCTCCGGCGGGGGGCGGCGGCCCGCCGCCCCCACCACGATCAGCGCGAGCCCGGCCGCGAGTGCGGCGTACGTGGTGAGCAGGGCCCGGTCGCGGAGGTCCTGGGGGGCCGCGGCGTCGGCGATCGTCCAGACGCCGGGCAGCCGCAGGACGAAGGTGACGACGCCGGTGACGATCAGGACCGAAGCGGCGGCGGCGGACCGGAGCGCCGCCACAGCGGCGGCGGCATAGGCCAGCAGCAGGACGAAACTGGTGGCCGTCGTGGTGGGTTGCGCCACGCCCCGGAGGGTCGTGAAGCCCGACCAGTAGTCCCAGACGGGTCCCGGCCCGTCGACGGCCCGGACGTCCCTCACCAGCCAGGCGATGATGAGTAGTGCAGGCACCGCGCACAGAACGGCGCCGGTGATTCTTGCTCCCCGTGTAAGTGTCACCCGCTGATACTCCATTGCCCCGAACGGATGAACAAGGCGTTCAGAGGGCGGGGCGGTCCCGGCGGGCGACCGGCCGGAGCGACAAGACGACGCTCCGGCCGGACCACGGCACCCGCACGGCCGTACGCTGTTCAGCATGGGGCGTTCGTATATCGGTGCGGCGACGGCGAAGTTGCCTGCTTGTTAACGAATCTGACGCGGTTTCACGGCGTTTCGCCCTTGGCGCGCCCCGGCTCCTCGGGGCCGGGCACGTCCTCGACCGGCCCGCCGCGGGTCGTCGTGCCCGGGGCCTCCACATCCGGTCCCGGCCCCAGCCCCGGGGCCTCCAGCTCGCCCTCCGGCGGCACCACGCGCTTCTCCTCAGCGAAGTGGCACGCGGAGTCGTGCCGGGCGGGGGTGTCCACGAGCCGGAACTCCGCGGGGACCGCCAGCAGCGGAACCTCCAGTTCGCACCGCTCCTGCGCCTTCCAGCACCGGGTGCGGAAGCGGCAGCCCGAGGGGATGTTGGCGGGCGAGGGGACGTCGCCGTGCAGGATGATCCGTTCCCGGTGGGCGCGGGCCGTCGGGTCCGGTACGGGGACGGCGGACAGCAGCGCCTGGGTGTACGGGTGGGTGGGGTGGTCGTAGATCTCCGCGTCGGAGCCGATCTCCACGATCCGGCCCAGATACATCACGCCGACCCGGTCGGAGATGTGCCGGACGATAGAGAGGTCGTGGGCGATGAAGACGAAACTGAGGCTGAACTCCGCCTGGAGCCGGTCCAGCAGGTTGACGACCTGCGCCTGGACGGACACGTCGAGCGCGGAGACCGGTTCGTCGGCGACGATGATCTCCGGGTTGAGGGCGAGGCCGCGGGCGATGCCGATGCGCTGGCGCTGACCGCCGGAGAACTGGTGCGGATAGCGGTTGATGTACTCCGGGTTGAGCCCGACGACGTCCAGCAGGTCCTGCACCTTCTGGCGGCGGCTGCCCTTCGGGGCGACCTCGGGGTGGATCTCGTACGGCTCCCCGATGATGTCGCCGACCGTCATCCGCGGGTTCAGCGAGGTGTACGGGTCCTGGAACACCATCTGGATGTTGCGGCGCACGGCCTTCAGCGCCCGGCCGGACAGCTTCGCGATGTCCTCGCCCTTGTAGCGGATCGCGCCGGCGGTGGGGCGCTCCAGATGGACGAGCATCCTGGCGACGGTCGACTTGCCGCAGCCCGACTCCCCCACGATGCCCAGCGTCTCGCCCGCGTACAGGTCGAAGTCGACGCCGTCGACGGCCCGGACCGCGCCGATCTGCCGCTTGAGGAGGATGCCCCGGGTCAGCGGGTAGTGCTTGGCGAGGCCACGTACCTGGAGGATCGGGTCACCCTCCGTGTACGGCGTGACGGCGTCCTCCCGGTCCTTGGACAGCAGGGTGGAGCCGGCCGTGCCGCCGCCGGTCCCCGCACTCTCGTCGCGGTCAGCGTGCATCGAGCGTCTCCTTCCAGAAGTGGCAGGCGCTCCGGCGCTGCTCGTCCACCTCGTAGAGCGGCGGCACGTCCGTACGGCATACGTCCCGGGCCTGCGGGCAGCGGGGGTTGAAGGCGCAGCCGGGCGGAATGCGGGTGAGGTTGGGCGGCAGGCCCTTGATCGCGTAGAGCTCCCGGCCCTTCTGGTCCAGGCGCGGGATCGACCGGAGGAGGCCCTTGGTGTACGGGTGGGCGGGTGCCTTGTAGATGTCGTGCACGGGGGCGGTCTCGACGATGCGGCCCGCGTACATGACGGCGATCTTGTCGGCGACGTCGGCGACGACGCCGAGGTCGTGGGTGATCAGGATGAGGCCCATGTTCAGCTCGCGCTGGAGTTCGGCGAGGAGCTCCATGACCTGGGCCTGGACGGTGACGTCGAGGGCGGTGGTCGGCTCGTCGGCGATGATGAGGGACGGTTCCAGGGCCATCGCCATGGCGATCATGATGCGTTGGCGCATCCCGCCGGAGAACTGGTGCGGGTAGTTGCCGACCCGTTCCTTGGCGGCCGGGATGCGGACCCGGTCCATCAGCTCGATCGACTTGGCCTTCGCGTCCTTGCGGGACATGCCGCGGTGCACGACGAACATCTCGCCGAGCTGCTGGCCGACGGTGAGGACCGGGTTCAGCGAGGACAGGGCGTCCTGGAAGATCATGGCCATCTCCTGGCCGCGGATCCTGCGCCGCTCCTCCGGCTTGAGCTTCAGCAGGTCCCGGTCCTTGAAGAGGATCTCCCCGCCGGTGATCTTCCCGGGCGGCATGTCGAGGATGCCCATGATCGCCTGGGCGGTGACGGACTTGCCGGAGCCGGACTCGCCGAGGACGGCGAGCGTCTCGCCCTCGGCCACCGCGTAGTTGACCCCGTTGACGGCCTTGGCGACGCCTTCGCGGGTGTGGAACTCCACGTGCAGATCGCGCACTTCGAGCAACATGGCAACCGGCTCCTCAGCGCAGCTTGGGGTCGAGGGCGTCGCGCACCGCGTCGCCGAGCATGATGAAAGCGAGCACGGTGACCGCCAGCGCTCCGGCGGGCCAGAGCAGCATGTGCGGGGCGTTGCGGATGTAGTTGGAGGCGGCGGAGATGTCGATGCCCCAGGAGACGGCCGGGTCCTTCAGGCCGACCCCGAGGTAGGAGAGGGTCGCCTCCAGCGAGATGTACGTGCCGAGCGCGATGGTCGCCACGACGATGACCGGGGCGATGGCGTTCGGGGTGATGTGGCGCAGCATCATGCGGGAGTTGGAGGCGCCGAGCGCGCGGGCCGCCTGGACGTAGTCGTTCTGTTTGGCGGTGATGACCGAACCGCGGGCGATGCGGGCGATCTGGGGCCAGCCGAGCAGGACGATGAAGCCGACGACGGGCCAGACGGTGGAGCTGGTGACGACGGAGAGGAAGACCAGGCCGCCGAGGACGACGGGGATGCCGAAGAAGACGTCGGTGAGGCGGGAGAGGATCGAGTCCCACCAGCCGCCGAAGAAGCCGGCGAGGCCGCCGAGCACGCTGCCGAGGATCGCGACGCCGAGGGTGGAGCAGATGCCGACGGTCACCGAGGTGCGGGTGCCGTAAACGACCCGGGTGTAGACGTCGCGCCCCTGCGGGTCGAAGCCGAAGGGGTGGCCGGGCTCGGACCCCTTCTGAGCGTCGTCCAGGTTGGCCTGGAGGGGGTCGCCGCTCGCGATGAGCGAGGGCCAGATCGAGATGGTCACCAGGAAGAGGATGACCAGCGCGGAGATGATGAAGACCGGGTTGCGCCGCAGGTCGCGCCAGGCGTCGGACCAGAGGCTGCGGGGTTTGCCGGCCGGGCCCGTGCCGTCGGGGCCGACCGGGTTCTTCTCCAGGCTGGCGCCCTCCGCCATGGCGAGGTCCATGGGGCCGCCGGCTCCCGCCGGGGAGATCGCTCCGTCCGATGACTGCGGCTCAGGCATAGCGGATCCTCGGGTCGAGTACGGCGTACAGGAGGTCGACGATCAGGTTGGCGGCCAGGAAGACGAGGACGAGGATCGTGACGAACCCGACGACGGTCTGGGAGTTCTGCCGCAGGATCCCCTGGTAGAGCTGGTAGCCGACGCCGTGGATGTTGAAGATCCGTTCGGTGACGATGGCCCCGCCCATCAGGGCTCCCACGTCGGTGCCGATGAAGGTGACGACGGGGATCAGCGAGTTGCGCAGCAGGTGCCGTACGACGACCCGGCGGCGCGGCAGGCCCTTGGCGACGGCGGTGCGTACGTAGTCGGCGCGGGCGTTCTCGGCGATCGAGGTCCGGGTGAGCCGGGTGACGTAGGCGAGCGAGACCGAGGCGAGGACCAGTCCGGGGACGAGGAGTTCGTCGAAGGTGGGGTCGGCGGAGACCGAGGGCTTGATGATGCCCCACTTGACGCCCAGGAGGAGCTGGAGCAGCAGGCCGGTGACGAAGGTCGGGACGGCGATGACGACCAGCGTCAGGATGAGGACGGTGGTGTCGACGGGGCGGCCGCGCCGCAGTCCGGTGACGACGCCGAGGCTGATGCCGATGACGACCTCGAAGACGACCGCGACGACGGTGAGTCGGATCGTGATGGGGAAGGCGGTGGCCATCAGCTCGGTGACCTTCTGCCCGTTGAACGCGGTGCCGAAGTCGCCGGTGAACACGTTGCCCATGTAGGTGAGGTATTGCTGCCAGACCGGCTTGTCGAGGCCGAATTCGGAGCGCAGCTGGGCGGCGGTGGCCGGGTCGCACTGGCGGTCGCCGCAGAGGCCCGCGATGGGGTCGCCCATCACGTTCACCATGAGGAAGATCAACAGCGTGGTGCCGAAGAAGACGGGGATCATCTGCAGCAGCCGCCGGATCACATAACGTCCCATGTGGGGCTCCGGGGGTCGGGTCTAGCGGTTCCGGGCAGGTGGTGCACGGACGGCACAGGGTGCGCGGACGGCCGGGGCGCTGGTATCGGGCGTCCCGGCCGTCCGTCTCGCTCAGCGCGTCACTTGACGGTGATCTCTTCGTAGACCGGGACGCTGAACGGGTTCAGCGCGACGTTGTCGACCCGGTCCGAGTAGCCGGCGCTGCCGTTCTGGTACCAGAGCGGGATGACCGGCATCTCCGTGACGAGGATCTTCTCCGCGTCCTGGAAGGTGGTGACGGCCTTCGCCTTGTCACTCTCGGCGTTGGCCTTGTCGATCAGGTCGTCGAACTGCTGGTTGCTCCACTTGCCGTCGTTGGACGGGGCGTTGGTGTAGTAGAGCGGCTGGAGGAAGTTCTGGATCAGCGGGTAGTCCATCTGCCAGCCGGCGCGCCAGGCGCTCTTCAGCTTCTGGGTGGAGACCTGGGCGCGGAAGTCGGCGAAGGTGCCGACGGGGCCGCCGACGCAGGCCTTGTTGTTGCCCATGACGTTGTTGATGCTGTTGCAGACGGCGTCGACCCATTCCTTGTGGGAGCCGGTGTCCGCGTTGTACGAGATCTTCAGCTGGCCGCCGGGGATGCCGCCGCCCTCGTCGATCAGCTTCTTGGCCGCGGCCTTGTCGTACGTGCACTCCTTGCCGCAGAGGCCCTTCTTGAAGCCGCCGTCGTCGCCGAGCACCGGGGAGGTCCAGTCGGAGGCGGGGGTGCGGGTCTTCTGGAAGATCTGGTCGGTGATCTGCGGCCGGTTGATCGCCATCGAGAGGCCCTGGCGGACCTTGCGGGCGCCGTCGGTGTCCCACTCCTTGTCGTAGAAGGGGAAGGCCAGGGTCTGGATGATGCCGGCGGGGGTGTTGATGTACCGGTCGCCGAGGTCCGCCTCGACGTTGCGGAGCTGGGAGGCGGGCACGTCGTCGACGAGGTCGAGGTTGCCCGACGTCAGGTCGGTGTAGGCGGTGTTGTTGTCGGTGAAGACCTTGAGGTCGACGCCGCCGTTCTTCGCCTTGTCGTCGCCCGGGTAGTCGTCCCACTTGCGCAGGTTCATCGAGGAGCCCTTGGCGTACGACTCGATGGTGTACGGGCCGTTCCCGACGGGCTTGGAGAGCCAGGCGTCGTGGTCGTCGTAGAACGCCTTGGGCAGGGGGACGAAGGCGGAGTAGCCGAGGGTGTCGGGCCACAGGGAGAACTTCTGGGTGAGCTTGGCGGTGAAGGTCAGGTCGTCGACGACCTTCAGTCCGGACAGGGTCTCGGCGGAGGCGGAGCCGGTCTCCGGGTGGACCTTGTCGTAGCCCTCGATGTACTGGAAGAAGTAGGCGTTCTTCTGGTTGTTCTTCAGTGCGGCGCCGTAGTTCCAGGCGTCGACGAAGGACTTGGCGGTGACCTTCTCGCCGTTGGAGAACGTCCAGCCGTCCTTGAGCTTGATCGTGAAGTTCTGGGAGTCCGTCGAGTCGATGGACTCGGCGACCATGTTCTGGGCCTCGCCGGTCTTCGGGTCGTAGCGGATCAGTCCGCGGAAGACCATGTCGAGGACCTTGCCGCCCTGGACCTCGTTGGTGTTGGCGGGTTCCAGCGGGTTCTGCGGGTCACCCCAGGAGGAGCTGACGATGCCGTCGGCGCCGCCGCTGCCGCCGTCGTCACCGCCACCGCCGCCGCAGGCCGTCGCTGTCAGGGCGACGGCCACCGCACATGCGGCCCACCTGACCTGTGTGGCTCCGCGCATGAAGTGCCTCCTAGAGTCATCGAGTAGCTCAATGCCTCATATCACCCCATAACGCTATGTACCGCATGCGGGCTTACCCCGTACGAGCGGGGGCGCGGGCGGACGCGACGATGCCCGGTCCCCCTCGGGGAACCGGGCATCTGCCGTTCAGGAACCGCAAGCAGTTACGCCGCGTGCACGACGTCGCGCTCCTCGGCGAAGTGGCACGCCGACTCGTGCGTGGCAGGAGTGGCTCCCGCGACGAAGCGCTCGGGGATCGCCAGCAGGGGCTCCTCCGTCGCGCAGCGCTCCTCCGCCTTCCAGCACCGGGTGCGGAAGCGGCAGCCCGAGGGCGGGTTCGCCGGTGACGGAACGTCACCGGTCAGGATGATCCGGTCGCGTCCCTCACGGGCCGACGGGTCGGGAACCGGGACCGCCGACAGCAGCGCCTGGGTGTAGGGGTGCGTCGGGTGGTCGTAGATCTGCGTGTCCGTACCGATCTCGGCCATCTTGCCGAGGTACATGACGCCGACCCGGTCGGAGATGTGCCGGACGATGGACAGGTCGTGCGCGATGAAGAGGTAGGACAGGTTGAACTCGTCCTGGAGCTTCTCCATCAGGTTGATGACCTGTGCCTGCACCGACACGTCGAGCGCGGAGACCGGCTCGTCGCAGATGATGATCTCCGGGTTGAGCGCGAGGCCGCGGGCGATGCCGATGCGCTGGCGCTGACCGCCGGAGAACTGGTGCGGGTACCGGTTGATGTACTCCGGGTTCAGCCCGACGACGTCCAGGAGCTCCTGGACGCGGCGGCGCCGGTCGCCCTTCGGGGCCACCTCGGGGTGGATCTCGAAGGTCTCCCCGATGATGTCGCCGACCGTCATCCGCGGGTTCAGCGAGGTGTACGGGTCCTGGAACACCATCTGGATGTTGCGGCGCACGGCCTTCAGCGCGCGGCCGGACAGCTTGGTGATGTCCTGACCCTTGTAGAAGACCTCGCCGGCGGTCGCCCGCTCCAGCGTCATCAGGAGCTTGGCGACCGTGGACTTGCCACAGCCGGACTCCCCCACGATGCCGAGGGTCTCACCGGCGTACAGGTCGAAGGAGATCCCGTCGACGGCCTTGACCGCGCCGATCTGCTTCTTGAAGAGGACGCCCTGGGTGAGCGGGAAGTGCTTGACGAGGTTCCGCACCTGGAGGATCGGCTCGCCCTGGCTGACGGGCGCGTCGATGGCGGCTACGGCCTCCGCCTCGGTCGCGGCGTCCACGGTCTCCACGTCGGAGACGTTCGGGGTGGCGTCCACGGGCTCCTTCTTGAGCTCAGCCATGGATCGTCTCCTTCCAGAAGTGGCACGCGCTGCCGCGGCCGACGAGCTCCAGACCGTCCTGCTCGGTCACCGGGACGAGCGGCGGGACGTCGGTGCGGCAGATGTCCTGTGCCATGGGGCAGCGCGGGCTGAAGGCACAGCCCGCGGGGATACGCGTCAGGTTGGGCGGCAGGCCCTTGATCGCGTAGAGCTCCTGGCCCTTCTGGTCCAGGCGCGGGATCGATTCCAGCAGGCCCTTGGTGTACGGGTGCGCCGGGCGGCTGTACAGCTCGCCGACCGGGGCCGTCTCCACGATCCGGCCCGCGTACATCACGGCGATCTTGTCCGCGACGTCGGCGACGACGCCGAGGTCGTGGGTGATCAGGATGAGCCCCATGTTGTACTCGCGCTGGAGCTCGGCCAGCAGGTCCATGACCTGGGCCTGCACCGTCACGTCGAGCGCGGTGGTCGGCTCGTCCGCGATGATCAGGTCCGGCTCCAGGGCCAGCGCCATGGCGATCATGATGCGCTGGCGCATGCCGCCGGAGAACTGGTGCGGGTAGTCCGCGATACGGGCCGCCGCCGCCGGGATCTTGACCTGGTCCATCAGCTCGATGGACTTGGCCTTGGCGTCCTTCTTGGAGAGGCCCTGATGCACACGGAACATCTCGCCGAGCTGGTAGCCGACGGAGAGGACCGGGTTCAGCGAGGAGAGCGCGTCCTGGAAGATCATCGCGATCTTGCGGCCGCGGATCTTCCGGCGCTCCTCGTTGGACATCTTCAGCATGTCCTGGCCGCGGAAGAGGATCTCGCCCTGCGTGATCTTCCCGGGCGGCATGTCGAGGATGCCCATGATGGTCTGCGCGGTCACGGACTTGCCGGAGCCGGACTCGCCGAGCACCGCGAGCGTCTCGCCGGCGCTGACGGTGTAGTTCACACCGTTGACCGCCTTGGCCACACCGTCGCGGGTGTGGAACTCCACGTGCAGGTCACGGACGTCGAGCAGTGGACCGTCGCCACTCACGGACTCCCGCGGTGCGGGGACGTGAGCCGTCTTGTCGATGGTGGTCACGAACGCCTCCCTCAGCGCATCTTGGGGTCGAGGGCGTTGCGGACCGCATCGCCGAACATCAGGAAGGACAGCACCGTGATCGAGACCATCACCGAGGGGATGACCAGGACGTACGGCGCGTTGCGGAGCTGGTCCTTCGCAGCAGACACATCGATGCCCCACGAGACCGTCGGCTCGGCGAGGCCGATGCCGAGGAACGACAGGGTGGCCTCGGCGGCGATGTAACCACCGAGCGCGATGGTGGCGACCACGATCACCGGAGCGATGGCGTTCGGCAGGATGTGCCGCGTCAGGATCCGGGTGGTGGAGGCGCCGAGCGCCTTGGCGGCGACCACGTAGTCGGCCTGCTTGATCGTGATGACCGAGCCACGGGCGACACGGGCGATGGACGTCCAGCCGAGGAAGGCCAGCGAAAGGATCACGACCCACACCGAGCGCTTCTCGAAGCTGGTCAGGATGACCATGGCGCCTACGATGAAGGGGACACCGAAGAAGACGTCGGTGATGCGGGACAGGATCGTGTCGATCCAGCCGCCGAAGTAACCGGCGAGCATGCCGATGACCAGGCCGGTGATGGTGACCGCGAGGGTCACCACGACGCCGACGGTGATCGAGGCGCGGGCGCCGTAGACGAGACGCGCGTAGATCGAGCGTCCCTGGCCGTCGTAGCCGAGCCAGTCGGGGGCGAAGAAGTGGCCCCAGTTCGGGTGCTGGAGGTAGTGCTCGGCCAGGTTGGCTTCCCTCGGCGAGGCGCTGGTGAACAGCCCCGGGAAGATCGACATCACGGCGAGCAGCAGGATCAGCACCATCGAGATGATGAAGAGCGGGTTGCGCCGCAGGTCGTGCCAGGCGTCCGACCAGAGGCTGCGCGGCTTGC
Organism: Streptomyces sp. NPDC091287; assembly: GCF_044768525.1. Classification (NCBI taxonomy): domain Bacteria; kingdom Bacillati; phylum Actinomycetota; class Actinomycetes; order Kitasatosporales; family Streptomycetaceae; genus Streptomyces; species Streptomyces sp. NPDC091287. The sequence continues at coordinate 97,802 of NZ_JBIVUV010000011.1, read as the reverse complement.
CGGGCGCGGGGCCCGCGTCCGTGGCGGGCGGCGCGTCGACCGGGGTGGCCGAAGCGTCGGTGCTCTTGAGTGCGGTGGTGTCAGGCATACCGGATCCTCGGGTCCAGGACCGCGTAGAGCAGGTCGACGAGCAGGCTGCAGATGAGATAGACGACGACGAGCAGCGTCACGACGCCGACGACGGTGGCACCCTCACGCTTGCCCAGAGCCTCGAAGACGAGCGATCCGACGCCCTTGATGTTGAAGATGCCCTCGGTCACGATCGCGCCGCCCATCAGGGCGCCGATGTCGGTGCCGAGGAAGGTGACGACCGGGATGAGCGAGTTGCGCATCAGGTGGACGCCGATGACGCGGCGGCGCGGCAGGCCCTTGGCGACAGCCGTACGCATGTAGTCGGCGCGCATGTTCTCGGCGACCGAGGTACGGGTGAGGCGGGCGACGTACGCGAGTGACAGCGATGCCAGCACGATGGCCGGCATGATCAACTCGGTGTTGGTCGGTTCGAGACTCACGTTCGGCTTGGCGATGCCGAGCTGGAACGCGAAGAGGTACTGAACGAGGAAGCCCAGCACGAAGGACGGCATGGAGATCAGCACCAGCGTCAGACCGAGCAGACCGCGGTCCCGGAGGGACTCGGCCTTGAGGCCGGCGACGATGCCGAGCGAGATCCCGGCGACGACCGTGAAGACGAAGGCGAAGATCGCCAGTCTGACGGTGATCGGGTAGGCGTCGGAGATGACTTCGGCGACCGGACGCTGCGTTCCGATCTGGGTTCCGAGGTCGCCCTGGAACAAATTGCCCAGGTAGTTCAAATACTGCTGCCAGATCGGCTGGTCCAGGCCCAGATCGGCCTTCATCGACGCGATCTGTGCCGCGTCCACGTGCTGTTCACCGGCAAGTGCTCTGACGGGGTCGCCGGGCAGTGCGTACATCATCAGGAAGACCAGCAGGGTCGACCCGAGGAAGACCGGGATCATCTGGAGCAGTCGTCGTGCGACATAGCGCCCCATGGGTGCCTCCGTGTGGGGATAACTGCGGCGCGGGGGCCGCCTCTTCGCAGAGGCGACCCCCGCGCCTCCGGCCGTGCTGAGGGGCAGCACGGGCGGATGACGGCCAGTTGGGGAATGACCCGCAGGCGTTACTTGGTGGTGACGCCGGTCAGTTCGAGGTCACCGTGGAAGTCGACCTTGACGTTGTCGACGTTCTTTCCGTGGCCGCCGTTGATGCGGTAGTACCAGAGCGGGATCGCAGGCATCTTCTCGACGAGCGCCTTCTCGACCTCCTGGTAGGCGGCGACCGACTCCTCCAGGGAGTCCGCCTTGTCGCCCTTGGCCATCAGCTCGTCGATCTCCTTGTCGGCGAAGCGACCGTTGTTCGACTCCGCCTTGGAGTGGTAGAGCTCCTTGAGGAAGTTCACGTTGACCGGGTAGTCGGCGACCCAGCCACCGCGGTACATGCCCTTGACCTCGTTGTTGTCACGAGCCTCGAGGTCGGTCGGGAAGTCCGGCTTCGCGTCGCCCACGCAGTCGACCCCGGTGGCGTTGCGGATGGACTCGCAGACCGCGGTCACCCACTCCTTGTGCCCGCCGTCGGCGTTGTACTGGATGGAGAACTTGTTGCCCGGAACACCGCCGCCCTCCTTGATGAGAGCCTTCGCCTTGACCGGGTCGTACTTCAGGAAGTCCGACTCAAGCTGCTGGTTGCCCTTGACCTGCGGCGGCGTGAAGCTCGTCGCGGGGGTTCGGGTGTTGTTCAGGACGGTCTTGGTGATCGTGTCACGGTCGATGCCCATGGACAGGCCCTGGAGGACCTTGGGGTCGATCTCCTTGAACGTGTCCGTGTAGAAGGCCGGGACCAGCGTCTGGATCGCGGCGTAGGGCTGCTCGATCGCGCCGTCGCCCAGGTCCGTCTTGTACTTGGGCAGGTCACGCGGGCCGACCTGGCGGATCATGTCCAGGTTGCCGGAGATGACGTCCGAGTAGGCGGCCTCGACGGTCGAGTAGTTCTTGAACTGGATGCCCTTGTTGGCAGCCTTGTTCGGGCCCTGGTACTCGTCCCAGGCCTTGACCTGGATGAGCTTCTTGTGGGTCCACTTCTCGAACGTGTACGGGCCGTTGCCGATCGGCTTCTGGCCGAACGCCTTCGGGTCGTCGTAGAAGACCTTCGGCAGCGGCGCGAACGTCGCGTAACCGAGCTTGTAGTTGAAGTACGGGACCTTCGACGCCAGCTCGATCGTGAACGTGGTGTCGTCCACGGCCTTGAGACCGGACATCTCCTTGGACTTCGGCGCACCCTTCTCGGGGTGGACGTCCGCGTAGCCCTTGATGTCGGAGAACCAGAACGCGTTCTGCTGCTTGTTCTCGACGTTGGCGTACCAGTTCCACGCGTCGATGTACGACTGCGCGGTCACGGCCTCACCGTTGTGGAACTTCCAGCCGGCCTTGAGCTTGACGGTCCACGTCTTGGAGTCCTCGGTCTCGACGGACTCGGCGTTCGTGAGAACGATCTCGCCCTTGTCGTCGAAGTCCAGCAGCTGGGTGAACAGCGACTGGATGACGTACGAGCCGTTGCTCTCGTTCGTGTCGGCCGGCATCAGAGGCTTCTGGGGCTCGCCGACGTCGATCGAGACGTAACCGGCGGGCTGTCCCGACGTGTTCTTCTTGCCTTCGTCGCTGCTGTCGCCGCCGCCACAGGCAGTCGCGGCCAGGGCGATGACGGCCGCTCCCGCGACCCACTTGGCGCTCTTGGCACCGCGCATGGGTTTCCTCCTCATGAGTCCACTTTTGACTACAAGAAGGGCACTGGAGAGATTCACCGACACCCCTGACGGTGATCGTTCAGTGCCCCGAGTGTGCTCGTGAGTCGGCACTCCCCACAGTGCGTGACCCATTGACCCGAGCTCAATGGAGCCAACTATTGAGTACGGCCGGGCTGTAAACCACACTTAAAGGGTCTCGGTTTGACAACATCAGCACCCTCTGCGTGCCCGAAATCCGGACAAAGCGATCCCAGACAGACACGCCCGAAACGGACTGTTAACACATGTTCCGGAGAGCGACCCCCGATATCCGGACACCTTGGTCAGAAAAAGAGATTGACGAAGACCCGGCCCACCACAGTGTCCGTGGTGAGCCGGGCCTTCTGTCAATGCCTGTGCTGACGGGCCGTCGGACGGACCTCGGGACGGCGCTGGGCGTCTCCCCATACGGAGTGTGCGGCTCCGGGAAGTGCGGGGCCCTCCGGGACTCCTGCGGCTCCCCCGGGGCCCCGGGGGAGTCCAGGGGCTTCCGGACGGGGACACAGGACCGCCCGGAAGCCCTCAGGGGGCTTCCGGGCGGTCCTCACACGGCCCAAGGGGCCACGTGTCAGCCGTACTACGGGCCTGACGTCAGCCGTTCGGTCCGGTGGTGTCAGCCGTGCTTGGCGCGCGAGGCCGTGCGGCCACGCTGCTTGGCGTCCAGGACGACCTTGCGGATGCGCACGGTCTCCGGGGTCACCTCGATGCACTCGTCCTCGCGGCAGAACTCCAGGGACTGCTCCAGCGACAGCTTGCGGGCCGGGACCACGTTCTCCGTGGTGTCCGCGGAGGCCGCACGCATGTTGGTGAGCTTCTTCTCCTTGGTGATGTTCACGTCCATGTCGTCGGCGCGGGAGTTCTCGCCGACGATCATGCCCTCGTAGACCTCGGTGCCGGCCTCGGTGAAGATGACACCGCGCTCCTGGAGGTTGACCATCGCGAACGGCGTGACGGAGCCCGAACGGTCGGCCACCAGGGAGCCGTTGTGACGGGTGCGCAGCTCGCCGAACCACGGCTCGTGACCCTCGAAGATCGAGTGCGCGATGCCGGTGCCGCGGGTCTGCGTCAGGAACTCCGTACGGAAGCCGATGAGGCCGCGGGAGGGGACGATCCACTCCATGCGGACCCAGCCCGAACCGTGGTTCGTCATGGTCTCCATACGGCCCTTGCGGGTCGCCATGAGCTGCGTGATGGCGCCGAGGTGCTCCTCGGGGGAGTCGATCGTCATGCGCTCGATCGGCTCGTGGGTCTTGCCGTCGATCTGCTTGGTGACGACCTCGGGCTTGCCGACGGTCAGCTCGAAGCCCTCGCGGCGCATCTGCTCGACCAGGATGGCGAGCGCGAGCTCACCGCGGCCCTGGACCTCCCAGGCGTCGGGGCGCTCGGTGTCCAGGACGCGGAGCGAGACGTTACCGATCAGCTCGCGGTCGAGGCGGTCCTTCACCTGGCGGGCGGTGACCTTGTGGCCCTTGCCGCCCTTGCCGACGAGCGGCGAGGTGTTGGTGCCGATGGTCATCGAGATGGCCGGCTCGTCGACCGTGATCAGCGGGAGCGCGATCGGGTTCTCGGGGTCGGCCAGGGTCTCGCCGATCATGATGTCCGGGAATCCGGCGACGGCGCAGATGTCGCCCGGGCCCGCCACCTCGGCCGGCTTGCGGGTGAGCGCCTCGGTCATCATCAGCTCGGTGATGCGGACGTTGGACATGGTGCCGTCGCGCTTGATCCAGGTGACCGTCTGGCCCTTGCGCAGCTCGCCCTGCTCGACGCGGCATAGCGCGATACGGCCGAGGAAGTTGTCGGCGTCCAGGTTGGTGACGTGGGCCTGGAGCGGCGCGTCCGCGTCGAACTCCGGGGCCGGGACGTGCGACAGGATGGTGTTGAAGAACGGCTCCAGGTTCTCGCTGTCCGGCGGGACGGTGCCGTCCTCGGGCTTGGTCAGCGAGGCGACGCCGTCACGGGCGCAGGCGTAGACGATCGGGAACTCGATCTGGTCCTCGTCCGCGTCCAGGTCCAGGAACAGGTCGTACGTCTCGTCGACGACCTCGGCGATCCGGGAGTCGGGGCGGTCCGTCTTGTTGATGCACAGGATGACCGGCATCTTCGCGGACAGCGCCTTGCGCAGCACGAAGCGGGTCTGGGGCAGCGGGCCCTCGGAGGCGTCGACGAGCAGCACGACCGCGTCCACCATCGACAGACCGCGCTCGACCTCGCCGCCGAAGTCGGCGTGGCCGGGGGTGTCGATGATGTTGATCGTGATCGGGTCCCCGCCGTCCTTGGGGTGATACTTCACCGCCGTGTTCTTGGCGAGGATCGTGATGCCCTTCTCACGCTCCAGGTCGTTCGAGTCCATCATGCGGTCGTCGAGGTGCTCGGCGGCGTGGGCGGCGAACGCTCCGGCCTGCTTGAGCATGGCGTCGACCAGCGTGGTCTTGCCGTGGTCGACGTGGGCGACGATGGCTACGTTACGGATGTCGTGGCGCGTGGGCATGGGTGGCTTGCGCTTCTCTCGGATCGTGGGATCAGGCGTCTCAGTCGGTCTTCGAGTCCTCGTACGCCCGCCGGGCGGCACGCCACGGCTCGTCCCATCGTACGGGCCCGGGGCCGACCGGGCTTCCCGGACCGATCCGCGGACGCGGTCTTCCCGTGTGATTCAGGCGATATTCAGCCGCTGTCAAGGTGCAACCGAGCCATCGGTGTGGCCGGATTCAGGCGGAGCTGTGGTGGAGCTTTGTGGGGGGGGTGAGGAGCGGTGAAGCGATGAACGGCCCGGGTCAGGGCAGAAACCACACTGCCCGCCGGGCGAACCGGCGGGCAAGGGTTTTGAGGTGCATCTGAGCTTGGCGGCGGGGAGGTGTGGTGGTTCCCCGCTACTTCTTGCGGTCTGCGGGGGAACCTGCCGCTTGCCGGTTCTTGAACCCGATGTCCTGGTAACGGGGGGCCGCGAATCCGAACGCCCCGACGTTCGCGAGCTTCTTGTCGACCGCGACCAGCTGAGGGCGCTGGAAGAGCGGAATCGATCCGGCGGCGGCCCAGATCCGGGCGTCCGCCTGCTTCATCAGCTCCCGCGCCGCCTTCTCGTCGAGTTCGGCGGCTGCCTGGTCGAAGAGCTGGTCGATATGGTCGGTGCCGACCCGGGTGTAGTTCTGCTCCACGAGGAGCGACCCGTCGGTGGCGGGCTCCGGCTTGGCGTAGATCGGGCGTCCGTCGGTGGCCGGGTAGGCGGTGGCGGGCCACGAGTAGAGCGCCAGGTCGTACGCGCCGGAGGCGACGTGGTCCTTGAAGTAGCTCTCGTCGGGGACCTTGATGATCTCCGTGCCGATGCCGATCTTCTCCAGCATCACCGCGATCTTGTCGCCGACGCTGCGCAGCGACTGGGAGCCGGCTCCGGAGGGGAGGACGAAGCGGAGGTTCAGCGCCTTGCCGTCCTTGCCGAGCTGCCCCTTGGCCGCGGCGGGCGCCGGGGCGGCGGTGCCGACGGGGGCGTACGCCCCGGCGGCTCCCCCGGGCTGCTTGTCCTGGGCGGCGACGGCGCCGTCCTCACCGAGGGCGCCGGCCTGGCGGCGCAGGGCGGCGCTCTGGGCGGCGGCCGTCCGGCCGGGAGCCAGGACGTGGATGGCCGAGGCGCCGCCGGTGGAGGCGGCCTGCGCGGGGGCGTGGGCGCCGGGCTTGTTGTCCTCGCCGACGATGTAGAGGCCCTCGTCACGGGAGGCGCTGTCCTCGGAGGCCTGGCCGGCCTTCTCCCCCTCTGCTTCCTTCTTCTCGGCCTTCTCGGCCTTCTCGGCCTTCTCGGCCTTCTCCTCGGTGTCCTGCCCGGCCTTCTCGCTCTTCGCGCCCTCGGCGGACTTCTTCTCCGCGTCCTCCTTCGCGCCCTCGGCGTCGCCCTCTTCGCCCTTGTCGCCCTTCTTCTCCGCCTCGCTGCCCGCCTTGGTGTCCTTGGGCGGCTGCGCCGCGCCGCCCCGCGTCCAGCCGGCGTCCGCCAGCAGGGCCTGGGCCTCCTTGGTGTTCTGGTCGCCGAGCGCCCCGCTGCCGTCCTTGTAGCCGGGCTGCCCCGCGAGGGCGAGGTGGCTGCCGAGCGGCTTCGCCGGAAGGCCCAGCGGCCCCAGCACCGTTCGGGCCAGCTCCTCGCGGTCCAGGGCGCGGGCCACCGCCCGCCGGACCCGGTCGTCGGCGAGGGGGCCGGACTCGCCGTTCAGCGCGAGCTGGGTGTAGGCGGGTTCCAGGGACTTGCGGACCGCGAAGTCGCGCAGGGCCTTCTGTTCAGCGGTGTACGCGACGACGGCCTTGCGGTTCTTCTCCCGGGCGGCCTGCGCGATCTCCGCGGCCTCCTCGTCGGAGCCGTGCGCCAGGGCCCAGGAGCGCAGGGCCGCGGCGGGCGTGGTCTCGGAGCCCGGGCCGTGGGCGAGCGGCTGGCCGTTGCTGCCCCGGTCGCGGCGGGCGAGCGCGATGCGGTCGGCGGTGGCGGCGTCGATGTCGGCGACGTCCACCGTGCCGTCGGCGAGGGCCTCGGTACGGTCCCCCGCGGCGACGGCCCGGAAGACGAGGGTGTCCAGCTTCGCCTTGTCGCCCCACCAGCGCGGGTTGCGGGCCAGCGTGACGGTGCCCTCGGGCTTGCTGACGCCGCGCAGGACGAAGGGTCCGGCGGTGTTCTTCAGGGTGGTGCGCGCGCCGTCGTTGAAGGCGTCGGGCGAGCCGGTGATCTCCTTCGGGTAGAGCGGCGAGAAGAGCGAGCGCCAGTCCCCGTACGGCTTGGCGAACGTGACCCGCACCTGGAGGTCGTCCGCGCCCCGCTCGATCTTCTCGATCCGCTCGTAACCGGAGTTGCGGGCCGTCCAGAACGCGGAGTCCTTGCCCCTGAGCGCCCGCCACTGGGCGACGAAGTCGGGGGCCCCGATCTCCCGCCCGTCGCTCCACACCGCCTGCTGGTTGAGCTTGTAGAGCACGACCTGCTTCGGCTCGCGCTCGATGATCTTCGCGGACTCCAGGTAGTCCGTGTTGAGCTTCGGCTGCCCGGACTTGTCCATCGGGAAGAGCGTCGGGAGCAGGGCTCCGGTGATCCGGGTGGTGGCGCTGTCCGCGTCCGCCTGGAAGGCGTTGAAGGTGGCGGGCAGCGCGTCGACCGCCCAGTTCACCGTCGAACCGTCGGCGACCGCCTGGCGGGCGGCGGGTGCGATGTCCTGGGGCACGCCCCGGGAGGTCTCCTCGCTGCCGGAGCTGCAGCCGGCCAGCACCGGGATCGTGAGCACCCCCGCCGTGAGGAGCGCGAGTGATCGACGCTTTCGAACCGTCCCGCGCGGGACGCCGACGTGGGACATGGCTGGTACCTCCGGGGCCGGCCCGGACCACCCCGTACCGGAATGGCCCGGATAGTGCGTATGTGGTGGCATTTGCAGTTGATCACACTGATTCCTTCCGCCCACTGAAAACGCCCCCTCGCGCGAGGGGGCGCAGACACGGCGGGCGGCGGTCGCAAGCTCACCCGGCCGGAGGAACGTTTCGCTCCCGCGGGCCGCGCGACACCCGGCGCACGCTCGGCGCGACCCCGGGTGGCCTTGCTCCCCCCGCGGCCCACGATCTAGGGTGAATGCGCTTTCACGGGCCTCGTGATCGCATCGGCAGGCGAGCAGGCCGCCGGCCCCGGTATCAGCACACGCGCCAGGCGCGGCGCTACGGAAGAAGAAGCGGACGGTCGGTCGAGTGAGCGCCCCCACGGTGTACGACGTCGCCGAGCGGTCGGGCGTCTCCATTGCCACGGTCTCCCGGGTCTACCGGAACCCCGAATCCGTACGCGCCCAGACCCGCGAGAAGGTCATGGAGGCGGCCCGCGAGCTGGGGTACGTGCCGTCCGGCAGCGCCCGGGGCCTGGCCAGCCGGACGACGGGCGTGCTCGGGCTGTGCTTCCCCGACTTCGCGGACCAGGACGCCGAGATCTCCGCCGCCGCGAGCGACGCGGACGACGACCAGGCCGTCATGCTCTACTCCGACCAGATCATCCGGGGCATGGAGCGGGCGGCCCGGCGGCACGGCTACGCCCTGCTGATCGCCGCCGCGTTGGACGGCGGGCCGGAGAGCCTGGTGGCGAAGGTCGCGGGGCGGGTCGACGGGTTCGCCGTACTGGCGCGGACCGTGCCGACCGAGGACCTGGAGGTGATATCGCGCCGGCTGCCCGTGGTCATGCTCTCCGGGCCGCGCGAGATCGACCACCTGGACCACATCGTGGTGGCCAACGCCGAGGGCGAGCGCGAACTGACCCGCCATCTCATCGAGGACCACGGGCTGCGCAGGCTGGCGTTCATCGGCGGCGAGGAGAATTCTCCGGACGCCCAGGCCCGGTTCCGGGGCTTCCAGCAGGGGTGCCGGGACGCGGGTCTGCCGGTGCCCTCCCGGCCGGAGCTGCGCGCCGGGATGATGACGCAGGCCGAGGGCGCGCGGGCGGCGGGCACCCTGCTGGACCGGTCGGAGGGTACGGGGGTGGAGCGGCCGGAGGCGATGCTGTTCGCCAACGACCAGATGGCGGTCGGCGCACTCCAGGCGCTGGAGCGGCGCGGGGTGCGGGTGCCCGAGGACATCGCCGTGACCGGGTTCGACGGGATCCCGCTGAGCCGGATCGTCCGCCCGCCCCTGACGACCGTCCGCCAGCCGATCCGGCACCTGGGCGAGCAGGCGGTCGAGCTGCTGGTGCAACGCCTGGCGGACCCGGGCCGCGCCCCGGTCTCCCTGGAGCTGCCGGTCTCCGTGACCCGCCGCGCGAGCTGCGGCTGCGGCTGAGGGCCCCGGCCGGCCACGGCGAGTGGCGGGGGCCGTCGAGCACTCGGCTCCCGCCAGGCGGCTGCGGATCGAACACGTGCTTACAGACTCCGCACGGCTTGCCTGAGCGTCAGGGCCAGAACAGCTTTACCTCATCCGACGCCTGCCGCGTCCCGGGCACCAGCGGCTCGACCACTGTGTACCCGAGGCTCCGCAGAACCTGGGCGGCGGAGTCAGGGGCATCCCTGACCGCGGTCTTCAGCTGCCTCAGCCGCCAACTGCGCAGATGCTCATCGATCACGGCCTTCCAGCCGTCGACCGTATCAATCGCGAACTCGCGCTTCAGGAAGAGCAACACGTCCTCCAGCGCCGGACGCATCCTGTGCCCGCCAACCGGCAAGTGCAGCTCCGCCAAGCGCGGCAGCCTGTTGAACTTCTGCTTCGGACGCCCCTTCTCCGCCAGCCGCAGGAGGTACGCGACCTCATCGCGATGCGCATGCACCTGCACATGAGCGCCCGGCGGCTCTTTGCTCCGCCGAACGTATTCAAAGCGGAACAACGGGTCCGGGCTCCCGGCGTAGAAGACGTGCACGTCGGCCTGATCGGTAGCCATGAACGTGCTGGACCCGTCCCAACAGCAGTAGAACCGGACCATGAGGCTAAGACGCTGCTCCCCACCGATGCTGACCGGGATTCGCTGGAGAACTTCGTCCTCCCGTATCGGCGAGACTCTGATCTTGGAACCCATGTTGATCGCGTGAAAACGCGGGGTGTCCTCGCCGAGGACACCCCGCGTCAGGGCAGTCAGTTGGTCAGCGAAATCCGTCGCTGATACGTCGAGGGCCTTAGCCTCTTCAGCAGTCACCTTCGAGAAGGTAGTCGAGACCTTCGATCGTGTGCCACACGTCCAACTCGTTCATGCTGAGGCTGTAGGTGGCAGCGCGTTCCGCGAGCTCGTCGTAGGTCATGTTCACGCTCGCCAGCAGTTGCTCACGCTGGGCTTCAAGCTCGCTGCGCGTCCTATGGATCACAGTCGGCATAACTCGCTCCCTGGGTTCGATGGCCACAGTCAAGCAGGGACCACTGACAACTGTGTTACCTCTCCAGGGCAAAGTCACCCACACGAGGCCGACTTTCGGCAACCCGTAACTCCTGTCGTCCGCAGCTCTCCGGCGCAGGCGGAGAAGTGCGGGGACTGCGGGGGGGGGCTGCGGCCGGTGACCTCGCTGCCATGCCAGGCACGCAAACACGATCCTCACCGTCGCGACCCGCGGCTGACGGCCCACCGCCATCAACCCACCGCCGCCAGCCGCTCCCCGAAGAACCGCGTCCGGTTCGCGTCCAGCTCCGCCGCCTCGGCCACCATGCCCCGGTACGCGAAGTGCCCCGCCGTCAGCACCTGGAGTTCACGCTCGCCGGCCAGCGCGTTGTGCACGGCGAACTGCCCCGGCGGCGGCACGGACGGGTCGAACAGCGCGGCCGCGACCAGCGTGGGCAGCGTCAGCCGGGTCGCCGCCGTCGCCGCGTCGAAGTAGCCGAGGACACACGTGACCTCGGGGTGCTCGCGGTGGTGCGCCCGGACCGCCTCACCGCTGCCCGCGCAAAGCAGGGTCAGGCGCAGCGGGTGGTTGCCGAAGGTGGGGACCGTGAGTTGGGCCGCGCCGAAGCGGTCGTCCCAGGGCAGCGCGAGGGCCCCGAGTCCGCCGCCGAAGCTCTCGCCCAGGTAGCCGAGGCGGGGCCCGCCCGGGAGGCCGGCCCCCGCCAGCTCCGGGACGAGCGCCGTGAGGGCGGAGGCGGCGCACCACAGGTCGGCCGCGCAGTCGCCGATGACGTAGGTGTCGCGGGAGCCGATGCCGTGCAGGACGTGCGCGTCGGCCACGTCCGGGATGGAGTCGACCCGGCCCCGCTCCCCCATGCCCCGTACGCACGGCAGGATCACGGCGGACCCGGGCAGCGGCGCCGGAAGGTCACGGCCGGGCTCCTGGCGGCCGCCGTAGCCGTGCCCGACGACGAATCCGTACCGGACGGGTCCCTCGGCGGGCAGGGCGAGCCAGCCGCCGAGCCGGACGCCACCCACGGAGGTGTAGGTCACGCCGTGGATCCGGAGGCCGTCGCGCTCCTCCTCGACCGGGCCGAGGACCGGCCGCGTGTCGACGGCGCGGGCTCGCGCGTACCGGCCCCGCCAGAAGGCGTCGAAGCCGTCGGGGGCGGGCGGGGCGGGGATGCCCAGCAGGGCGTCCGGCGCGTCGTACCCGTAGGCCGGGTCGAACGGGAAGTCGTGGGAGAAGGCGACGGATGAGGCCATGCCGCGAGGGTAGACGCCGACCACGCCGACGCCGGGCGTGCCCCCGGCGCCGACCCCCGACGACGAATCGGTCACACCGCCTGTTCTTCCACAAACGGTGCGTTTACGGTTCAACCACAAGGCGCCCGGATGTCGAGCACGTTGCACGAGTGTGACCCAGCACCCTCTTGCGGATTCCCGAAGGACTGGCGCAGAGTGATGTATGCGCTTACAGGCAGCGCATACATCGCGCAGCATCCGGATTGCTCAAGGAGGAGCCCTCCCATGTCCCGCATCGCCAGAACCGCCCCCGCCGGCATAGCGTTCGCGCTTGCCGTGACCCTTTCCGCCTGCGGCTCCTCCGGCGGCGACGTCGCGGCGGACGAGAAGCAGACGCTCACAGTGTGGGCCATGGGGGCCGAGGGCGAGAAGCTCGCCGACGTGGCCGAGGTCTACGAGAAGGCCAACCCGAACATCACGGTGAAGGTGACCCCGATCGGCTGGGACGTCGCCCACCAGAAGCTCGTCTCGGCAGCGGCGGCCGGCACCCTGCCCGACGTGGCGCAGATGGGCGGCAGTTACATGGGCGAGTTCTCCGAGCTCGGCGTGCTGGAGCCGGTGGACACCAAGGTCTTCGACAAGAAGGACTTCTTCCCGGCGGGCTGGGAGCAGGGCGAGGTGGACGGCACCGCCTACGGCGTGCCGTGGTACGTCGACACCCGGGTCCTCTACTACCGCACGGACCTGGCCGAGAAGGCCGGCGTCACCGAGGCTCCGACCGACTGGAAGGGCCTGAAGGACCTGGCGACCGCGTACCAGGAGAAGGCCGGTACGAAGTGGGGGCTGTCCATCCAGCCCAGCGGCCTGGACACCGTGCAGAACTTCTACTCCTTCCTGTACTCGGCGGGCGGCGAGATCGTCAACGACAAGGGCGAGGCCGTCGTCGACAGCCCGGAGGCGGTCAAGGCGCTGAAGGAGTACGGCTCGTACTTCGACAAGGGCCTCTCCAACAAGTCCGTGCAGCCCGGCTACGACGTGGTGAAGGACTTCGGCAACGGCCGGGTCCCGATGTTCTTCGGCGGCCCCTGGCACGTGACGCTCCTCAACGAGGGCCAGCCGCAGATCAAGGGCAAGTGGGCCATCGCCAACGTTCCGGCGGACGCCTCCTCCACCTCCATGGCCGGCGGTTCCTCCCTCGTCGTCTCCAAGGACAGCGAGCACAAGGCCGCGGCGACCGAGTTCCTCAAGTACCTGACCGACACGAAGGGCCAGGCCGACTGGTACGAGCGGACGAAGGACCTGCCCGCCAACACCTCCGCGTGGGAGTCCGGCACGCTCGCCGACGACGCCGACCTCCAGATCTTCAAGAAGCAGATGGACACCGCCAAGTCCTCGCCGTCCCTGGCCAACTGGACCGAGATCACCGACAAGGTGGACCAGGCCATCGCCAAGGTGACGCAGGGCAAGGCTTCCGCCGAGGACGCGCTGAAGACCGCGCAGTCCGAGATCGAAGGTCTCGTGAAGCAGTAGCCATGAGCACCACGACCGAGAAGGCCAAAGCGCCCCGGAAGGCCGGGGCCGCACCGTCCCCGGCCACCGGGGGCAGCCGGAGCCGCAAGCCGTCGATGGGCGTGCAGAACGCGGCGGGCTGGCTGTTCTCCACCCCGTTCCTCGTCCTGTTCACCGTCTTCATGGCGTTCCCGATCCTCGCCACGCTGGTGATGAGCTTCACGGACTTCGGGCTGCGCAACGTGACGCGCCCGTGGGAAGCGGAGTTCATCGGGTTCGAGAACTACGTCAATCTCTTCGGCGACGAGAAGTTCCTCAAGTCCCTCTTCAACACGGGGTACTTCGTGGTCGTCGGCGTGCCGCTGACCATCGGCATCGGGCTGGTCGTCGCCGTCCTGCTGAACAACGGCATCGACCGGGCGCGGACCTTCTTCCGGGTCGGCTTCTACGCCCCGGTGGTCACCACCATCGTCGCGGTGGCCGTCGTCTGGCGGTTCGTCCTCGATCCGAGCGACGGGCTGATCGCGGGCCTCTTCTCCGAAGTGGGCTGGACGGCTCCGGACTTCCTCGGCTCCGAGACGTTGGCCATGCCGTCGCTGATCGTCATGGCGGTCTGGCGGAACGTCGGCACGGTGATGGTGCTGTTCATCGCGGGCCTCCAGGCGATCCCCACCGAGGTGCGGGAGGCCGCGAAGCTCGACGGCGCGAGCGTCTGGCAGGAGTTCCGGGGCATCACGGTCCCGCTCCTGCGTCCGACCCTCCTCTACGCCACGGTGATCACGACGATCGGCTACCTCAACGTGTTCGAGGAGCCGTTCGTGATGACCCAGGGCGGCCCGTCCGACTCGACCCTCACGGTCTCGCTGAACATGTACCGCGAAGGGTTCAACTTCTTCCACATGGGCTACGCGAGCGCCATGGCGTACGTCCTCTTCGTGGTGATCATGGGCATCACGGTGCTCCAGCTCCGACTGCTGAAGGACAACACGAAATGAGCGCCAACAGCAGCAACGCGGCGGTCAAGCCCCTGAAGAACACCGCCGGGAAGCGGCCTGCCGGAAAGCGGAACGTCTCCCGCCCCCTGGTCTACGTCCTGCTCTCGCTCGGCCTGCTGGTCATGTCGGCGCCCTTCCTCTGGATGGGTCTCTCCGCCTTCAAGACGCAGAGCGAGCTGTCGGCCAGCCCGCCGGTGTGGATCCCCACCGAGTGGACCCTGGAGAACTTCCGGCAGCTGCTCGACAAGCTGGACCTGCCGCTGTACTTCATGAACTCGGTGATCGTGGCGGTCCTGGTGACCGTCTCGAACCTGGTCTTCTGCTCGATGCTCGGCTACGCCCTGGCCAAGCTGAACTTCGTCGGCCGCAACAAGGTCTTCGGCCTGGTGCTCGGCGCGCTGATGGTGCCCGGCAACCTGATGCTGCTGCCGCTGTTCGTGCTGATGAGCAAGCTCCAGCTGATCGACAGCTACGCGGGTCTGGTGCTGCCGTTCGCCGCCGGGGCCTTCGGGGTCTTCCTGATGCGCCAGTTCATGCAGTCGATCCCGGACGAGCTGCTGGAGGCGGCCCGGATGGACGGCGCGAGCGAGTGGTACATCTTCTGGCGGATCGTGATGCCGCTGGTGAAGCCCGCCCTCGCGACCCTGTCGATCTTCACGTTCCTGGGTTCCTGGAACAACTTCGTCTGGCCGCTGATCGCGACCAACGACCCCGACAAATACACCCTCCCGGTGGCCCTGGCCACCTTCGCCACCGACCCCAACAAGGCCGGCGGCTCCAACGGGATGCTGATGGCCGGGGCCTTCCTGATCGTGCTGCCGGTGCTGGTCGTCTTCATCGCGCTGCAACGGCACTTCACGCAGGGCATCGCCACGGCGGGCATGAAGTAACGCGCCCGCCCGGGCACTTCACGTACGAGGCCGCACCCCACCCCGTAACCGAGCGCGGTCACACCCCTCACCACCACCAGAAAGACATGTCGCGATGACACACACCCCTGCTTCGGACCAGAAGACCCCCGTCCCGTTCCCCGAGGGCTTCCTCTGGGGCGCGTCCACGGCCGCCCACCAGATCGAGGGCAACAACACGGACTGCGACTGGTGGGTCAAGGAGCACGCCGCCGGCACCCACATCGCGGAGCCGAGCCTGGACGCCTGTGACAGCTACCACCGCTGGCCCGAGGACATGGACCTGCTGGCCTCGCTCGGCTTCACCGACTACCGCTTCTCCATCGAGTGGGCCCGCATCGAGCCGGTCGAAGGCCACTTCTCCCGTGCCCAGCTCGCCCACTACCGGCGGATGGTGGAGGGAGCGATCGAGCGCGGCCTGCGCCCGATGGTGACCCTGCACCACTTCACCGTCCCGCAGTGGTTCGAGGCGCGCGGCGGCTGGACGGCCGAGGGCGCGGTGGAGCTGTTCGCGCGGTACGTGGCGGCCTGCGCCCCCGTCATCTCCGAGGGCGTCAGCCACGTCTGCACGATCAACGAGCCGAACATGATCGCCGTCATGGCGGGCCAGGCCAAGCGCGGCGACAACAGCTTCCCGCCCGCCGGCCTGCCCACCCCCGACGACGAGACGACCGCGGCCGTCATCGCCGCCCACCACGCGGCCGTCAAGGAGGTCCGGGCCCTGGACGCGGGCATCCAGGTCGGCTGGACCATCGCCAACCAGGTCTACCAGGCCCTCCCCGGCGCGGAGGACGTCACCGCCGCCTACCGCCACCCGCGCGAGGACGTCTTCATCGAGGCGGCTCGCGGCGACGACTGGATCGGCGTGCAGTCCTACACCCGTACGCGGATCGGCCCCGACGGACCGATCCCGGCGGCCGACGACGTCGAGCGGACGCTGACGACGTGGGAGTACTACCCGACGGCGGTCGGCGAGGCGCTGCGCCACACGGCCGACGTGGTGGGCGACGTCCCGCTGATCGTCACGGAGAACGGCATCGCCACCGCCGACGACAGCCGCCGCGTCGACTACTACGCGGGCGCGCTGGACGAGGTCGCCGCCGCGCTGGCCGACGGCATCGACATCCGGGGCTACCTGGCGTGGAGCGCCCTGGACAACTACGAATGGGGCACGTACAAGGCCACGTTCGGCCTGATCGCCATCGACTGGGAGACCTTCGAGCGCACCCCGCGCGACTCGGCGAAGTGGCTGGGCTCGCTCGGCCGCACCCGCGAACTCCCGCGCACGGCAGCCTGATCCACCCCCGGGGCTGCCCCTCTGTACGGGGAGCCACCTGACGGCTCCCTCGGGCCGGCCGGGGGGGGGGGGGGGGGGCGGGCCCCCCCCCCCCCCCCCCCCCCGCCCGCCCGGCACCAAACCCCCGCACACCCGGCGCGACATCGCATGCGCCCGCACAACACCGCACGCCCGGCGCGACCTCATACGGCGCCGCATAACCCCGCACGCCCGGCGCGACCTTCCACGCGCCCGCACGACCTCGCACTCCCCCGCACGGCCGAACACCACGACTTGCCCTTCCCCCTCCCCCTTCTGCCACCAGGAGCCGGAACGATGGACCGTCGCACGTTTCTCACCGCCGCAGGGACCGGGGCCGCGGCCCTGTCGCTCGGAGCCGTAACCGCCCCGGCGGCTGTCGCCGCCCCCACCGACCCACGCCTCCTGAAAACCTGGTTCCGCGACACGTACCGCTCGATCGAGGCGATGACGACCGACTTCGGCCTCGTCACCGACAAGATCGACCTCAGCGGCCCCGGGGCCCCCGCCCAGTCCGCCCAGACCTCGCCGACCAACATCGGCTGCGGCCTGTGGTCGACGGTCGCCGCCGCGGGCCTGGGCGTGATCGGCGAAGGCGCGATGCTCCGGGCCCTGACCCGTACCGTCGCCGCCGTAGAGAAGCTGGAACGCCACCACGGCTTCTGGCTCAACTGGTACGACGCGCACGACGGTTCGGTGCTCACCCAATGGCCGGGCACCGGCGACCCGGTCCGCCCGTTCCTGTCCTCCGTCGACAACGCCTGGCTGGTGACGGGCCTACGGATAGCCGCCGACGCCGCACCCTCGCTGCGCCCGCGCATCCACCGCGTCCTGGCCACGGCGGACTGGTCCTACTTCTACACGCCCTACGACCCCGCCGACCCGGTCGTGGGCCCCGGCCAGCTGCGCGGCGGCGTCTGGACCGACACGGACGAGCCGACCCCGCACCACTACGGGGCGCTCAACACCGAGCCCCGCATGGCCAGTTACCTCGGCATCGCGGACGGCTCCCTCCCCGGCGACCACTACTGGCACCTGCTGCGGACGATGCTGCCGGAGCACGAGCAGGAGCAGAAGCCGGGCGGCGGTTACGTCACGGTCGACGGCGTACGCGTCTGGAACGGCCACTACACCCACCGCGGCCGCAAGGTGGTCCCCACCTGGGGCGGCTCGATGTTCGAGGCGCTGATGGTGCCGCTGTTCGTGCCGGAGCGGCAGTGGTCGCCGAGCGCGTGGGGCGTGACCCACCACCGCTACGTACGCGGCCAGATCGACCACGGGCTGCGGGAGGCGGAGTACGGCTACTGGGGCTTCTCCCCCTCCAACGTCCCCGAGGACGGCTACCAGGAGTACGGGGTAGACGCGCTCGGCATGCAGGTCGACGGCTACGCCTCCAACACCGACCGCACCCACACCACGGACGGCGAACCCCTGCCCCCGCCCTCGGCGTTCACCAACGGCGTCGTCACCCCGCACGCCTCCTTCCTGGCCCTGCCGTACGCGGGCCGGGAGGCGGTGGCCAACCTGCGGGCGCTGGAGCGGGGCTTCGGCGCGTACGAGGACGGGCTCGGCTTCCGGGACTCGGTGAACGTGTCCACGGGCCGGGTCAGCGACTTCATGCTCGCCCTGGACCAGGGAATGATCGTCGCGTCCCTCGCCCAGGAGCTGCGCCCCGGCCTGCTCCAGCAGCCGTTCCGCACGGGCGGCTTCCGGAGCCGGGTGCGACCGCTGCTGGAGCGGGAGCGGTTCTCGATCTGAGGTCGTGGCCGACCTGTTCTTCGTGCGGAGGACAGGTCGGGTGACGGCAGCCGGCCGAACGAGAGCGCGCTACCGCGTCACGGAGGCCGGCTACCGGCGTGCGGGACCACGCACGACGCGCTATTCGAGCCGCACCCGGCAGTCCGGCCACTCCTCTGCGGTGATCGAGAAGATCGCGGCATCCCGTAGCCGGCCGTCCTAGGGGCTGTCCGGCGGATCATGGCCAGACTGGGCGGGCGCGTTACGGGTGATTCGGGGAGGGCTCCACAAAATATTCACTATTGCATTGGTTCCTGGCGTGTCTGGCGTGGACTTCTGACGGGGGCTCACCTCAATGGGGCGAAAAAGTTCACCGGTGGTCTACCTCCAAAAGCTGCGGATGAACCGTTTTTGCGGACCGACACAGGCGCCACGACCGGCGTGGAAACTCCCCGCACCATCGGATGCTGGTATTGGTGGAGAGGTTCGTGCTGGTTTTCATGGCGAGGAGCGCAATCATGAGTGCGGAGCACCAGGGGTCTTCTGACGCGGCCGAGGTTGACGGAGAATATTATCCGACACCCAATGTTCCGGATACTTTCCGGCGCAGCCCGGGCGTGGATGAAGAACCAGACACCGAGTTCCTGCTGGAAATGTCCAAGGAAGCCATCGTGACAGTGATCTCGATGATTCCGGCGGCAGGCCCTCTTCTTGGCCTGATCGCCTCCGGGGTCTTGAAACTGTTCTGGCCGACGAGTAGTCAGCGAGATGTCTGGGCGGAAATCCGCGCACAGGTCGAGGCATTGATCGACGAAAAGCTCGGCGAACTCTGGGCCGATATCGTCACCTCTGACCTTGCTTGGTGCAAGGCAAAGGTCGACACCTATGTGAGAGAGGCCAAGAGAGCCGCCTCCGGGAACCAGAACGACATCCAAGCAGCACTCAACGCATACATCACCGCGAACACCGACCTGGTGGGAATGTTCGAGCGGTTCACTAAACCTGCGCACGGCTGGAAGACACTTCATGTCTTCGCTCAGTACGCAAACCTCCATGTTCTGCTGCTGCGCGATGCCATCGCCAACGCGGACCGCATCGCCCTCGGAGAAGAGCGGCTGGAGGAGGCAAAGAATCTGCTTACCAAGGTAGCAAAGCCCGCCACGCCCACAATGTTTGGGCATTGGGTGGGAGGCACCTACACCGCCTACGTGATGAACACCTACCTCAAGGGGGTGAAATTGATGTGGGACAGATCCTGGATGAAGGCGTTCGACTATCAGCGTGTCATGTCTCTCGGTGCTCTTGATTATGCGTGGCGGCTTTGGCCGAAGCTCGTCGATCCCGAGTATCACCCCAAGGAGATTGCGCGCGACTACTGTTTGTGGCTCGGTCCTTTCGGTAAGACTGCCGGGAGTTCTTTCGAGGGATGGGCGGAAAAGAATTATCCTTACCCGTCGGGGATGCCCGCTCCCTTCGAGGAGTTTGGGGTGTATACCGGCAGCGGCATGGAAATGGTTACCGGATTCCAGGCCAAGGTGGATGGGAAGTGGGAGGACGCCCAGGGCTTCAAAGGTAACAAATGGTACGACGTGGTTCCTGGCGTCAGTCACGAGCGACCGTACAAGCTGTGGGTCCGGGCTTCCTCGAACTACGGGGTGCGGCAGTTCTCCGCAGAATTCCGCGACAAGAAAGAGACTCCTTGGTATGGAGTTTCCCCCTACTACTCAAATCAGTGGGTTGCGGGATTCAAGATTCCAAAATGGAGCATGGTCCACGTCCGGGGTGACCGTTACGACCGGTTCGAGTGCCAGTCGCTGGTGTTCGGATTCCGCCCGGACAGCCCCGCGTGGAAGTTCGACAAAAAGTACCTGGGGCCGAAGGCAGGCGAGTTCTACACCCTGACCTGTGCCGACACTGGACAGTCGCTGGATCTGGCGACGCTGTCCCCGGCGGCTGGCACCCCAGCCGCTCTCAGTCGTCCCACTGAGGCGATGTCACAGCAGTGGCAGTTCGTACCAGCCGAGACGGCCGACGAGGACAACTCCACGGCATGGCTGCTGATCAACCGCTACAGCGGTCTGCCACTTGTCTGCCGCGACGGCAGTGCTCTGCAGGAGGGCGCAGTCGGCGACGCTACTCCCAGTCGGTGGTTTCTTCGCCACGACGACGATCACACCCTGCATCTGGAAGCAGACGGCAGAGAGCTTGGCGAACTCCTCGGCGCCAGCCCCACACCCCGCCGGTGGCTCCTCCACCCCACCAGCGAGACGTCCCCCACCGCCGAAGGTTCCCCCCACCAGCCTCAGATCTGGGCCAAACCGGAAGTCGTTGACGGCCAAAGCGCCACCCGCATCACGGTGACCACCCCCGCAAAAGGAGCGGAAATCGAAGACTTGACCCTCTCGCTGACACTCCCGCGCGAAGCCGGCGCGGACATGCGGATCACCCACAGCGAGGACAACGTCGGAGCGGACCAAGACATGCGCCTGGCCGTGCAGTCCAGCCGGACCGACGAGCGCGGTATGAAGGTTGTCCTGACTCCCGAAGGACAGCGTGACTCACTGGAAAGAGGCCAGATCATCACTTTCACCCTCGTCACTGACAAGACCCCCGATGCGCTCGATCCGACGCACCTGCTACCCGACGACATCGTCCTGAACGGTCTCCCACTCACTCTCCGGTGAAGAGCCCCCCAGCGCTGTCGACGGGCAGCCATCTCGACAGCGCTGGGGAGTGACCGGCAGATGAGGTGACCTTCCGACGGGCCCTTCCTTGTCCGCCTATGAGCCTGGGGGGATCTCACGGATCACGAGTGGTCGCTCCTGGAGCCGCACCTGCCACCGTCCGCCACCCGGGGCGGCCAGGGGCGGCCGATCACCGTGCAGTGGTGAACGGCACTCTGTCCAGGGGCAGCACCGGAATCCGTGGCGTGATCTGCCAGAACGATAGGGGCCTTGGAAGACCGTGCACGAACGGCACCGCCGCTGGTCGGCGGACGGCACGTGGGACCGGCTCCTGCAGACGGTCCAGGCCGAGGCGGACCATGCGGGCCGGGGCGACAGGTCGATCCCGAGCTGAAGGACCAACGGGCCAATCGGCGGCGCCGAGGCAGCTGTCGGCGGGCCTGCATGCGCAGGAAACGAAGCCTGCCGCAGCACCCACTGTGGAAGACCTAGAATCCCGCCTGGCACGTCATTTGTCCTCATGCAGGCCACTTCCGGTGGCCGGACGCCTTCGGACGGGGCAGGACGGGTGATCCGCCGACCAACAAGGCACTGTTCGGCGGATCACTGGCGAAGCCAGAGCCGGATCGCTGCGGCGGTGACGGTGCCGTGAAAGACGTAGGCGCGCTTGTCGTAACGGGTCGCGACCGCGCGGGAGTTCTTGAGCCGGTTGATCGTCCGCTCGACCTCGTGCGGCGCCGGTAGTAGTCGCGGTCGAAGCCGGTTGGCCTGCCGCCTTCACTGCCTTTGCGCCGGCGGCTGGCCCGCTGGTCCTTCGGTTCCGGGATCGTGTGCCGATGTGGCGTCTTCGCAGGTAGCGGCGGTTTCGGCGGGAGCTGTACGCCTTGTCGCCGCTGACGTGGTCCGGCCGGGTCCGGCGCCGTCCGCCCAGTGGCCGGGGAACCCGGATCCGGTCCAGGACCTCGACCATCTGCGGTGCGTCGCCCCACTGGCCCGGCGTGAGCAGGAGGGCCATGGGACGCCGGTCCGGTCCGGGGTTCAGCCACGGCCCCGGGGGCACCCTGAACTCCATGACACGTGAGGAAGAACCGCTACTGCGACCCCGACAGTTTGTTGACATCGTCTGCGGATAGACGAGGCTCGGGGCCTTCCTCCTCCCCCCCGGGGAAACGAAGGGAATATGAATGTCAGAGCCGCACGTCGGATGGACGACAGAGCAGCGCGCAGCCGTCAAGCGGTACGTTCAGTTCGCCGCCGCGTTCGCAGTCGCGGGTATCGCCCTTTCCGTTTTTCTGATCGCTTCCGGCAACAGTGGAGGGTGGGGACTGCTGGCGATCATCGGATGCGTTTCCGCCATCGGCTACTTCTTCATTGAAAGAGGGAAGAGCGGGCGCGTTTGACAGACAGCCAAGCCGAAGCGGGATGATCAGAAAGGGATCGCGCATGACCAACGAGAAGGCAACCATAAGCAAGGTTCTCGGGATCCTGATACTCGCCCTGACGGCGGTCATGGTGATATCAGTCGTGGTCATGCTGGCAGATGGCGCAAAATTCGTTCCGGTGATGGCCGCTCCCGCTGTTTTCCTGGTCATCGGAGCGCTGATGTACAGGTCCGGAAGGAAGACCACGTAAGTCACCGGCCGCTCGCCGCAGCGCCCCGGCCCGCTCTCCTCGCTCCTCGCTCCTCAGGGCCCTACCGCACCCCACCCCCTTGCAGCATGCGGCGCTGGTGCTCGTCCCTCGGCCAAGTGATGTGGATGCCACGGTGTGCCGCCCGCCGTGCCCCGGGCGAAGACCGGTCAGTGGGATGAGCCGACCACGCGACCGGCCCGGACCTGTCCGGGCCACCGCGACGGGAAGTCACACGCCGTCGCGTGGTGCGAGATGTGGATACTCCGCCCCGAGCACGGCGTCCACCGCCGCGAGCGTCGGATCGACGATGCCCCAGTCGTGGGTGGAGGGGTGGCCGGCGAACAGCCCGCACGCGTCCTCGCCCCGGGGATCGATTGCGCTGCACCAGGACAGTTCCGCCAGGACCGCCCGGTCGCCCCTCCAGCGAGCCCAGACGGCAGTGCAACGCGCGTCGTCGTCCCATAACGCCATCGCGTGGTCGCCGTCATGGCCCTCGGCGAGCTCGCAGAGAAGGTGTCCGGCCTCCGGGCGGCTGCCGCCCGGAGCGGCGAGCCGGATCAGGAACTCCGGGGGTGGCAGCAGGGCCACGGCACTGCACTGGTTCACGGGGTTCACGGGGTTCATGGGGTTCATGGGGTTCATGGGGTTCATGGAGTGGAAACCTCCGGTCGCCGTCAGGGCGCGTCGGTGTCGGGTACGTCGGGGGCATCGGGCACGCCGGGAGCGTCGTCCTCGGAGACGAGTCGCCGGACCTCGCTGCGGACGTGCTCGGCGATGAGGTCGCCGAGCGGGTCGGTCACGGAGAAGGAGTGCGGCCCGGGGTGGTGGTCGAAGTACGCGCATGTGGTGACCGTGCGGGTCGCCAGCTCGCGGAGCACGGCGGGGCACAGCCGAAGCGTGTCGAGGCGGTGGACGCGGTGGGCGCCGGTCCCCGACCAGAGGAACCACAGGTCCCGGTCGTCCGGCACGTCCGCCGTCCACAGGTGCGCGGCGTGCTCGGCCGTCTCGTCGTGGTCGGCCAGCTCGCAGAGCACGAAGTCGTCCTGGTCGAGGACATCGGGCGGGTGCACGGGCCCGCCCTCCATCGTGGCGAGCGCCAGCAGAGCTTCCGCGTAAGGGACTCGGGTCACGGCGGTGCATTGCAGCACGGGGTCAGCCCCCTTCCGTACGGGGCGGGTACGGGCGGTTCACCGAGGCTGCCGCCGCCCAGCCGCACAGATCCACGGGCCACCCGCCGAGGGTGACGCGCAGCCCCACGAAGGGGTCGACCACGGTGAGCAGGGCGGGGAGTCCGGATTCCAGCGCGCTCAGGGCGTGGTCCTGGCGGCCGTGGTCGCCCGCCCACGCCCGGAGCGCCTCGGGGGCGTCGGAACCGTGGAAGATGACCGGCCGGACGTCTCTCGCACCGAGCCAGAGAGCAGCCGGGGCCGGATCGCGCCCGTGTCCGTCCGCCAGCCGCAGGGCCTGCCGCCGGAGCCAGCGCAGTACGAGCCGGCGGTTCGGCAGGGCGACTCCGCCGAGCGGGAGAGCTCTGCCGCCGACCGTCATCGTGACGGCCGCGACGTAGTCCAGAGCACTCACACGTCCCGGGGCCGAAAGCGCCGCCTTCACAGGACTTCCCCCCGACTGCGGGCGTTGAGCCGTGCGGTGCGGGCCCGAAGCTGCTCCATGAGCAACGCGGGCCGTACATAGCGCGGTTCGACCTCCCACTCACGCCCACCGGCGACCGGCCGGAGGGCCCAGTACGGACCGGCGACGCCCCGGAACTCCCCCACGCGGTCACCGCGACTGGTGTCCGCGAGGAGGGTCCCCGGGGCCGGGACGGTTGGGGACGGCTCCGTATTCGAGCTGGCGTTCTCGCCGTACACCGTTCGCTCCTCTCTGTAGCCGTATGACTACCGGGGCGACTCAGCGTGGCTTAACGTGAAGACGTCTTCAACGTTTCGAATCTGGGGGATACGTTGGTCAACCGCAAGGACGTGAACCCTGACGGGGGCCCGGAGGCGGCCTACGGAGCACGCCTGCGTAGGGAGCGCGAAGCACGGGGCTGGAAGCAGGACGACCTCGGCGCGCGCATCGGCTACACGGGGAGGCACGTTTCCGGGGTGGAATTGTGCCACAAGTCCCCAACTCGCAAGTTCTCGATCGCCGTTGACGTGGCGATGAGCTATACGGGAACCGCTGATTCGTTCGAGCGCGAGTGGCGCAAGATCAAGCACGGGGTGCTGTTGCAGGGCTTCCCGGAGTACGTGGCGCTGGAGGGCCGGGCGGCGGAGATCAGGCTGTTCGAGGTGGGGCTCGTTCCAGGGCTGTTGCAGACCCGGGAGTACGCGCAGGCCCTGGCCGATGCGGCTGTCGATCGAGGCGTTATCACCCCCGAACAGGCCGATCAGCGCGTCTCGTTACTCATGGAGCGCCAGGGCGCTCTGCTACGCACCGTGCCGCCGATGCTGATCGCGGTGCTGGACGAGAGCTGCATCCGCCGCCCGATCGGCGGCCCTGCCGTGATGGACGCTCAGTTGCAGTATCTGGTCGACTTCGCCGCACAGTCGCACACCATGTTGCAGATCGCCCCTTTCAGCACCGGCGAGCGTCGGCCCTTCGATCGGCTGGTGAATCTGTTGACGCTCCAGGACCGGTCCGTGGTCTCGTACGTCGAGTCCGAGACGCAGGGCCATCTGGACCGTGAACTCAGCTCGGTCATCCCGATGGTGAGGGCCTACCATCAGTTGCAGGCTGTGTCTCTGTCGCAGACAGATACCGTGGACATGATCCACCAGCATCGAAAGGGCACCCCGTGACGACCGAATCCACGACCCAGCAGTGGGTCAAGTCCTCCTACAGCAACAACGGCGGATCGTGCGTCGAGTGGGCCCCGCGCACCGCGTCCACCACCGGCACCGTCCCCGTACGCGACTCGAAGAACCCGGGCGGCCCGGCCCTGGCCGTCGCCGCCGAGGCGTTCTCCTCCTTCGTGGCGGGCGTCAAGGCCGGTGGCTTCGACACCACCGCCTGACCGCCGCCGTCACTCCGGCTACGCCCCACCGTGCCCGCACGGTGGGGCGTCCCGCTGTCCGGGCAGGCAACCCGCCCCGCCCCGCGCGGACCTCCCGCCGGAAAAGCGGTTGCGCTTGTTGGCTTCCGGTAGTCAGGGTGCGGTGATGATCGGAACGGAGATCGAACTCCCCGTCGTGGACGGGGTCCTCTCGGGTGTGGACTTCGGTGGCCACGGGGAGGGGGTGCTCCTTGTCCACGGCAGCGGGCAGAACGCCGCCGCCTGGGCGGATGTGGCGTCCCATCTGGTGAGCGCGTGTCATCCGATCGCCATCGACCTGCGGGGCCACGGGCAGACCCGGCTCGACTCCACCGGCTCCGAGCAGTACTGGCGAGACCTAGGTGGCGTCGTCACCGCGCTGGGCTGGGTCCGCCCCGTTCTGGTGGGCCATTCCACCGGCGGGTACGCGGTGACGGCTGCCACTGCCAGTGGGCTCGTGGAACCGGCCGCCCTCTGCATCGTGGACGGCGTGGTGCTCGACGACCGTAACGCGTCACTCGCCGAGCATGCCGCCGCGCGGACCACGGAGGCGGCGGACCGCTTGCGGACGATGTTCCGCTACGGCTGGGAAGCGGACGACGGCCAGATGCGTGCCTACGTGGAGCAGTGCGTGCGGGAGGCCGGAGGGGACTGGCTCAACGCGGGAGCACGGCACGAACTCGTTAAGGAGGTGACGCGGCGCTCCTTCCTGCGCTGCGGCCACGGATGGGTACGGCGACCGGCCATCGAGGAGATCGCGACCGTCACCGCCGTGGAGCACGACGCGGAGGTCTTCCCGAGCGTCGAGGTGTACGACCGCCTCACCTGTCCGATGACGATCGTGCTGGCCGAGGAGGGTTTCTACGCCTCGCGGCGCGACGAGGTGCGTGCCGTCGCCGATGCCGTCCCCGGCCGCCGGTTGACCGACATCAGCTCGAACCACAACATCCCCATGACCCGGCCCGCCGACCTCGCCGCGATCATTCTCGACCTGGTGCGAGACCGAGCTGCGGCACCGGTCGAGAACGCCGATTGATCCCCACCCCATCACCCCACCCCCCCCACCCCACCCCACCGAGGAGTTGCTGTGGCCGTGAGCGAGATGTCCGTGGCGGACAAGAGTGCTGGGCCGTACGGCATCGCGACAGGACCGGAGGGCGCTCTGTGGCTCACCTTCGCGCACAGCGGCCGCATCGCGCGCCTCACCCTCGACGGCGAACTCGACGCGTACTCCCTGGAACCGCCCGGATGTCGCCCTACGGTCATCGCCCCCGGACCCGACGGAGCACTGTGGTTCACCCGGTCCCAGGACCACCGGATCGGCCGCATCACCGTGGACGGTGAAACGGAGTCCTTCCCCGTGCCCACGCCCGACAGCGGACCCTTCGGGATCACCGCCGGGCCGGACGGTGCGATGTGGTTCACGGAGATGAACACCGACCGGATCGGCCGCATCACCCGTGGGGGAGAGATCACCGAGTTCGTCCTTCCCTGTACGGGCGCCTATCCTTCGGCGATCACCGCAGGCCCTGACGGGGCCCTGTGGTTCACCCTCAACCAGGCGAACGCGATCGGCCGCATCACTGTCCACGGAGACATCGTCATCCACCCGCTCCCCACCCCGAGCGCCGCACCCGTGGGCATCACCAGCGACGGCAGCGCCTTGTGGTTCGTCGAGATCGCGGCGGGCCAGATCGGCAGGATCTCGGTGGACGGCGCGGTCGAGGAGTTCCCGCTGCCCGATCGCGCAGCCAAACC
This sequence comes from Streptomyces sp. NPDC091287, assembly GCF_044768525.1. Classification (NCBI taxonomy): domain Bacteria; kingdom Bacillati; phylum Actinomycetota; class Actinomycetes; order Kitasatosporales; family Streptomycetaceae; genus Streptomyces; species Streptomyces sp. NPDC091287. The sequence continues at coordinate 70,405 of NZ_JBIVUV010000011.1, read as the reverse complement.
TCACGCGATCGTCGCAGTATCCACCGGCGACTGCTGGTTCACCGCATGGGGAAGCAACAGCATTGGCCGCATCACCGGTAGCGGCAAGATCGCCGAGTACAGCCTGCCGTCACCGTCGTCCGAGCCTCACGGCATCACCCAGGGCCCCGACGGCGCCCTGTGGGCGGCGCTCGAAACGGGAGGGGTCGCGCGGATCGAACCGTAGCCTCAGGACGAGGAACCTCCCACTACGAAGCACCGCACACCCGTTTCGAGCGCGCTCAGTAGAGCTGTGCGTCCGCGTCGTGCCGCGCGAGACCTCGGTGCGGCCTGATCGGCCCTGATCGACAGGGTGCGCGCGCGGATCGACAGCTTGCGCCCGCACGGCGGCCGCGGCTCTGATGGACTCACCTCATGACGGCCGTACTCCCCCGCGTCCTGCGCGCCCTCGACCGGTTCCACGCCACCCACCCGTGGGATCACAACGCCCACTACCACCGGTGGATCATGCGCCGGCTCCCCCGCCGTTTCGCCGGCGCCCTGGACGTCGGATCGGGCAGTGGCGATCTCGCGCGGCTGCTGGCCACCCGGGCCGAGGTGGTGCACGGCATCGACGTCGACCCCGTCATCGTCGAACGCGCGCGGGAACGCACCGCTCCTGGGTCCCCGGTGGCCTTCTCCGTCGGGGACGCGCTCAAGGACGTACCGTCCGGGCTCCACGACGTCATCACCTGCGTCGCGACCATCCACCACCTGCCGTTGAGCGAAGCGCTCACGCACTTCCGCCGGCACCTGGCTGCCGGGGGAACCCTGATCGTCGTCGGCCTCTACCGCCCGCAGTCCCGGAGCGACTACCTGATCGACGCCGTCGCCATTCCGTCGAACATCGCCATGGCCTGGATCAAGAACAAGGGCCGCAGAGCGCCGCGCCCCGTCGCCATGACCGCGCCGACCCGACCGGCGACCGAAACTTTTCCGGACATCGTTCGCGAGGCCCGCCGCGTGCTGCCCGGCGCTCGGCTGCGTCGGCGGCTGTTCTGGCGCTACACCTTGGTCTGGAAGCAGGGCCCGTCTCCTAGGGAGTGAGCCTCCCGGGGCTGCCGGCCTCTGCCCGCCTCCCCGCCTCCCGCACTCGGGACGACGGGGCCGCTCTCCGAGAGGCGGCTGCCGGCCGCGCGCGGGCTCAGCCCTGATCGAGCAGGTTCGACATGGCCCGTTCCGGCCATCCTCCCGCTACCAACTCCGCCGCCGCGCACCCTGGCTTGCGCTCCGCCTGCACCTGGAAGAGGTGCACGAAGGACTCGGCAAAGCCCCGGCGGGGGTACGCCTCGACGAGCGCGTCCCTGAACGACGCGTCGAAGGCCTCCAGCCCCGACCCGGAGACGTCCGCGCTGGTCCCCACCTGCAACAGCCGACTCTCCACGTCTGTTTCCGGCGCAACGTCGTCCCGCATGTGGAGCACGATCAGCTCAGCCGCCCGATCGCGCCTCTCGGTCGGCCAGCCAAGACCGGCCGTGAAGACCCGCGCCAAGTGGCCACCAGCCTCTTCGAACGACAGCGTGTGGCTGTCGAAAGGCGGAGTGAGAGCCAAGTCGTGCAGGAGTGCCGAGACGAAGAACAGCTCCCGGTCGAAGTCGAGGCCGTGCGTCTCCGCCCAGGCCGCGCCGAAGAAGTACGACCGTACAGAGTGGTGGTACAGCGCGTCGTCAGCGTATTCCTCACATACCAGTCGCGCTGCCTCTGCCGCCCGCCCCGCGGGTACACGCACTCCTGCGACCTCGATCAACATCTGTCTTCCCCCTTGAGACCGAACGTGATTTCGCGATGCGCAGCTTAGCCAGACCTGAGCCCCCACCGCGGTGAAGGTGCCTGGTCGCAGCGTCCAGGCACCTGGTCAGTCGTGATCGGAGAGTTCTGCAGCCAGTTCCATACAGCGCAGGCGGGCCGGGGAGAAGTCGTAGGGCATCTTGCCGATGGCGTCCAACACACTCATGGAGTCGGTCTCCCGCCGGGCGGAGCCGAGGCCGACCTCGTCCTCGCCCGAGCCGCTATCTCCGTCCACACCGTCAACTCCGTCATCGGGGTGCGCCGCTTCCCAGGCGTCGAAGAGGGCATCGTCGTCCTTGTCCAGACCGGACTCCTCGACGGCGGCATGCAGGGAGCTTTCGAAGGCGTGCCGCTCGGCGGCCACTTGCGCCACCCGTGGGTCATCGACGGCGACGCTGTCGTCCAGTGCCTCCTCGGCGTCATCGATGCGGTCGGATTCCTCCCGCAGGGTGGGATGCGTGGCCAGGACGATGAAGCGAGTGGCCTGGACGGCCGCGCCGAGCGGGCCGAAGATCCGCTCGGTGACCAGCAGGGTGTCCAGGTCCGCCGTGCGCAGGGAGCCCTCGGGCAGGCTCTTGAGGCGGCCGGTGACAAGGTCGGAGAGCAGGCCCATCCGGCTGCCTTCGGTGCGCATCCGCCGCACGGCGGCCCGCTGCCGCCGCAGCTCCGCCTCCTGCTCGGCGAGGGTCTCCTCCAACCGCTCCAGGATGCCCGCGATGCCTTCTCCGCTGTCCGCACCGGCGGAAGCCGTGCCGGTGGTGAAGGCGTCACGGATGTCGTCCAGCGCGATCCCCGCCTCGGCCATCCTGCGAATCCACAGCAGGCGGATCATGTCCTCATAGCCGTAACGGCGGCGGCCGTCGCCGCCCCGCTCGGGCTCCGGAAGCAGGCCGATCTCGTGGTAGTGGCGAATCGCCCGCGGCGTGCTGCCGGCGAAGGCCGCCGCGTCACCGATCTTGATCCGACGGGGCGGCACAAAGGACGAATGCATGAGCAGGACCTTCTTCTCAAGGAACTCACGGAACTCAAGAAACTCACGAGACCGGGGCAGGGGCCGGAACCGGGGCCGGAACCGGGGCCAGGACCGGGACGTAGGACCACCGGACCACATGCCGCTACGGAAGGTGCAACCGCGGCCTCCAGTCCGCCTCTGTCTCCCCGTTCCATTCCCTGTCACGGGGCAAGGCGAGGATGCCGCCCGCGAGGTGGCGGACGAGCCCGCGCGGACCACCGGATCCCGGGTTGCCCGTCTGGTGGGCCTGAATCTCCGCGACCCGAGCGCGATCGAGGCGATGGCCGACGAGGCCGAGGCCCGCCACGGGCCTGTGGACGTGGCGGGCGCGAACGCCGGGGGTCTTCCCCCAGAGGTCCATGAGGGACATGAGGGAGATGACGGACGCGGATGTGGACGATGTCCTCGCCGTCAACCTGCGGGGCACGATCCTGACGACGAAGGCGTTCCTGCCGGCCATGGAACGCGCGGGACACGGACGCGTGGTGCTCACCTCCTCGATCACCGGGCCGACCACGGGTTACAGCGGGTGGTCCCCCTACGGAGCGAGCCAGGCGGGCCAACTGGGGTTCCTCCGGAGCGCCGCGCTGGAACTGGCCCCGGCAGGCATCACCGTCAACGCCGTCCTGCCCGGAAACGTCCACACCGAGAAGCTGAGCGATCTGGGCGAGGACTACCTGCGACGCATGGCCGCCACGATCCCGGCCGGCCGGCTCGGCGAGACCTCCGACATCGCACACGCCGTGCTCTACCTCGCGTCCGACGAAGCCTCGTTCGTCACCGGTCAGACGCTCACCGTCGACGGCGGTCAGACCCCGTCGATCCATAGCTGTGCTGTGAGCACACGATCCTCCCGAGGGTGACGCGGCCCTGCGGGGGCCGCGGAGTTCGCACCACGTCGACTGGCCCGTGCCCGTCCTTCCGCCGACCGCTGCCACACGGTGACGAACTGACCGGCCTTGGCCGGCGTGGTCCTGGCCACGCGAAAGGCGACCGCCCGCCCGGCGAGGGTGAACCGGTGCGGAACCGGTGCGCCGCGTAGCCGACGCCCTCCGGTTCGGGCACCGGCTGCGAACAGGGGAAGCCACCCGGGTCGTACACCGAGGATCTCGCCCCCCCCCGTTATGTTTTCCGCGGTTCCGCAACGGAGCCGCTGGCCTCCGGGCTCGGCATGACTGTGTCCCCCTGTCGAAGGCATGACCTGGGGGGTGGTGTCACCGGGTCCGGGGGTGTTCGTCGGAGACGCTGATCAGAGGTCCGGCCACCGTCCGGTCCGGCGCAATGCCGGACAGCTCGCGGGCGGCAGGTCTGCATAACGTGGATGCGCGAGCACGACACCCGAGCCGAGGCCGGTACCGTCAACACCCCTGAAAGGGCGCGATGTTCGAGATCGAAGACGTGGGCGTGTTCCTCGGCCTGGACGTCGGCAAGTCCGCTCACCACGGCCACGGGCTCACCCCGCCCGGGAAGAAGGTCTTCGACAAGCCGCTGCCCAACAGCGAACCGAAACTGCGGGCCGTCTTCGACAAGCTGACCGCGAAGTTCGGCACCGTTCTGGTCATCGTGGACCAGCCCGCCTCCATCGGCGCCCTGCCGCTGACCGTCGCCCGCGACGCCGGCTGCCGCGTCGCCTACCTGCCCGGCCTGGCCATGCGACGGATCGCCGACCTTTACCCCGGCGAGGCCAAGACCGACGCCAAGGACGCGGCCGTCATCGCCGACGCCGCGCGGACGATGCCGCACACCCTGCGCTCCCTGGAACTGACCGACGAGATCACCGCCGAGCTGACCGTGCTGACCGGCTTCGACCAGGACCTCGCCGCCGAGGCCACCCGCACCAGCAACCGGATACGCGGCCTGCTCACCCAGTTCCACCCCTCCCTGGAACGCGTCCTGGGACCGCGTCTCGACCACCAGGCCGTCACCTGGCTCCTGGAACGCTACGGCTCCCCGGCCGCCCTGCGAAAGGCCGGCCGCCGCAGACTCGTGGAACTGATCCGCCCGAAGGCCCCGCGCATGGCCGCCCGACTGATCGACGAGGTCTTCGACGCGCTCGACGAGCAGACCGTCGTCGTCCCCGGCACCGGCACCCTGGACATCGTCGTCCCCTCCCTGGCCGCTTCCCTGACCGCCGTGCACACCCAGCGCAGGGCGATGGAAGCCCAGATCAACGCCCTGCTGGAGGCCCACCCTCTTTCCCAGGTCCTGACATCGATGCCCGGCGTCGGCGTCAGGACCGCCGCTGTCCTGCTGACCACCGTCGGCGACGGCACCAGCTTCCCCAGCGCCGCCCACCTGGCCTCCTACGCCGGACTCGCGCCGACAACAAAGTCGTCGGGCACCTCGATCCACGGCGAACACGCACCCCGAGGCGGCAACCGGCAGCTCAAACGCGCGATGTTCCTCTCCGCCTTCGCCTGCATGAACGCCGACCCGGTTTCCCGCGCCTACTACGACAAGCAACGCGCCCGCGGCAAGACCCACACCCAAGCCCTCCTCCGCCTCGCCCGCCAACGCATCAGCGTCCTGTTCGCCATGCTCCGCGACGGCACCTTCTACGAATCTCGGACACCGAAGGATGTCGAGCTCGCCGCATGACCCCAGCAACCCGCAACCGTCCCAAACCCGACAGAGATGCCTTGACGAAGGACATAGAGGCACCCCCCCCCCGCAGGTCACCATGGAGCCCTCCACGGTCGATTTATCGTCATACTCCCCTCCTGTCACCCCGCCGAGAGACCGGACCCTTGGCAGCATGTTGACATGACCTTGACAGTCTCGGCCGTGCGCCCGAGGCTCGGATTCCCCCATGGCCAGCTTGACGACAATGAGGTGCAGCCCCATGCGATCACGCCCCATCGGATTCCTCCTCTCGACCCTCGCGGGCGCGGCCCTCGCGTTCGGCGGCACCGTGACCGCCTCCGCGACCCCGGCCACGACCCCGGCCCCCGGTTCGGCGTCGGCCGGTAACATCGGTACGGCCGACGCCTGTTACACCTGGAGCGGCACTCTTCAGGAAGGCTCCAGCGGCGAAGCCGTACGTCAGCTCCAGATCCGGGTCGCCGGCTATCCGGGCACCGGAAACCAGATCGCCATCGACGGGGCGTTCGGCCCGGCCACGAAGGCGGCCGTGCAGCGCTTCCAGGCCGCGTACGGGCTGGCCGCCGACGGCATCGCCGGAGCCCAGACGTTCAACAAGATCTACCAGTTGCAGGACGACGACTGCACCCCGGTCAACTTCACGTACGCCGAGCTGAACCGCTGCAACTCCGACTGGTCCGGCGGCAAGGTCAGCGCCGGCACGGCACGCGCCAACGCCCTGGTGACCATGTGGAAGCTCCAGGCCATGCGGCACGCGATGGGGGACCGGCCGATCACCGTCAACGGCGGCTTCCGCAGCGTGTCCTGCAACAGCGCCGTCGGCGGGGCCGCCAACAGCCGCCACATGTACGGGCACGCGGCGGACCTCGGCGCGGGCGCCCAGGGCTTCTGCGCCCTCGCCCAGGCGGCGCGCAACCACGGCTTCACCGAGATCCTCGGCCCGGGCTACCCCGGCCACAACGACCACACCCACGTCGCCGGAGGCAGCGGCCGCTTCTGGTCCGCGCCCAGCTGCGGCATCTGACGCCCGGCGGTCCGCGCCCTCCCCGTCGCCCCGCCCGCCCGGCGGGGTGACGGCGGCGGTCAGCTTCCGGAACCGATCCGTCAACATCGGCCCTGGGCAACCCCGTCGGCGCCGGACCACTACTGTCTGCCGGATGGAGAACACGATCCCCCGGGGCAGCTGGCTCGACGACGGGATCCGCCGACGATCCCCAGCGCTTCGTCCAGTGCTGGAGCCAGGATCTGAGTCTGGTGATCGAAGCAACCGGCCATCTGCACCGACCGGACGCGGCCGACCCCGCCCGACTGGCGCGGAGCGGCTGGGACTCCTCCCCCTCGGTCTGGCAACGCCGCTTCCCCGACGCCATGGACGAACCCGCGCACGCCGCGACGGGCGCCCGCATGCTCGTCGAGGAACTGCGGCAGCTGGGCGTCGGCCTGGCCGACCTCTCCTACGACGGCACCATGACCGGCCGCGGGCGCGGCTTCCACCTCGACCTGCCGGACCTGGGAATCCCCCGCGTCCACCAGCCCGCCGTCTGAGAACGGTCGGGGCTCCCCGAACGCCCCTGCGCCGGGGAGCCTCTGCCGGACTCATTGACACCGGGGTGCCCCGCTGTCACCGTCTCGTCTGACGACGGCAGTAGCGGACCGAGCCCCACCGGTCCGCCGTACGCACTTCCCACCGCCCCACGCACCTTCCCCCCCATTCACGCGTCTCCCGCCCCACCTCACCTCCGCGGCCGTCGTCGATTGGGAGCGCTCCCACAGAAGGGCCGCACGCATGAGAAGACTCCTGCGCACGCTCGCCGCATCGGCGTTCGCCTGTCTGCTGCTTCCCCTCGGCGCCGGGCAGCAGGCCGCCGCCGCCACCGCGCACGCCGATCCGATCGGCATGACCAGCGGGTTCTACACCGACCCCGGCTCGACGCCCGCCGTCTGGGTCGCGGCGAACCCCGGAGACGGGCGGGCCGCCGCCATCCGCGACAACATCTCCTCGCGCCCCATGGCCCGGTGGTTCGGCTCCTGGAGCGGGGACATCGGGGCGGCGGTCGGCTCCTACGTGGGGGCCGCCGACGCAGCCGACAAGCTGCCCGTCCTGATCGCGTACAACATCCCCGGCCGCGACGCCTGCGGCGGGCACTCCGGCGGCGGCGCGGGCACCCCGAGCGCGTACCGCACCTGGATCTCCGCGTTCGCCTCGGCCATCGGCTCCCGGCCCGCCCTGGTGGTCATCGAGCCCGACTCGCTGGGCGACTTCAGCTGCCTGAACCAGGCGCAGATCGACGAGCGCAACGGGATGCTCAAGGACGCGCTCGCCCGGTTCGCCGCCCACGCCCCCAACACCTGGACCTACCTGGACGCCGGAAACCCGGCCTGGATCGGCGCGGCCACCATGGCGCAGCACCTCGACGGCGCGGGAGCCCGGCAGGCGCACGGCTTCTCGCTGAACATCTCGAACTACTACGGCACCGGCGAGAACTCCGCGTACGGCAACGCCGTCAACGGGTCCCTGTCGGCGTCCTACGGCTATACGAAGCCGTACGTCATCGACACCAGCCGCAACGGCAACGGCTCCGACGGCGCGTGGTGCAACCCCGGCGGACGCAGGACGGGGGCGGTCAGTCAGACGGGGGGCGGGGCCGAGATGCTGCTGTGGCTGAAGACCCCCGGAGAGTCCGACGGCGACTGCGGAGTCGGCGCCGGCTCCGTGGCCGGGCAGTTCCTGCCGGAGGTCGCGTACAAGATGATCTACGGGTACTGAGGACCGATCCGCCGCCCCGGCCCGGCGTCGGTTCTCTCAGCCGAAGGGAACGGCGTCCGCCGGGGCGGTGTGCCAGTTGGTGACGACCGGCTTGTCGACCGTGATGGTGCCGACCTCCAGGGAGACCGGGTCGGGGTCCTCGTTGCCGACGCCGACGATGATGGAGTCCAGCTCCTTGCCGCCGTCCGTGTTGGTGGTCTTCGGGTTCACCCCGGCGTAGGCGGTGGTGGTGCCGCTCAGGGTGACCGCGTCGCCGACCGCCTGCTCGGCGGGGCCCGCCTCGGTGCCGTCGGAGCCGAACGCCACCGTCGGGAGCGCGGCCGGCAGGATGCAGGTGATCCCCTGCTTGGCCTTCGCCATGACCAGGATGTAGCCGCCGGCCTGGCTCTCGGACCGGGTGCTCCAGGAGATGTCGTTGGCGCCGCAGGCCTGCTGGACCGGCACCTTCGTGCCGTCGCCGGAGTCGGCGCCGGACCCCTCCGCGCTGCCCCCGCCCTTGGCGTCGGACCCCTTGTCGGCGCCCTGCTCCGCACCCTTGTCGGCGCCCTTCGAGGCGTCGGTCCCGGCCGCGTCTGCCCCGGACACGTCCGCGGCGGGCACGTTGGTGGCGGATGGACTCGACGCCGCGCCGTCCTCCGTGTCCTGGCACGCCGTCATCAGTAGCGTGCCGCCCACGAGGGCCGCGGAGACGAGGAAGGCCTTGCGACGGTTGCCGAACATGAGAGATCCCCTAGGTGGTCGTGAGCGTGGTCGTGGTCGAGGCCGAGGCACCGGAGCGAGTCCCTCCGTCCGGGTGTTCCTTGATCACTATGAGGGGCCGACGACCGCAGGGGCCCCTGTGTGCCGTTCCAGGACAGCGCTGTCACAGACCGAAGACATGATCACGGCGTGAACGCTCGTCCCGCACACAACGGTCACCCCGGCCAGCGGCCATGCGTCGGGGTCGACCCCGGAGACGATCCGGGCGAGCACATCGGCACTGTCCGTCTCCCCCACACGAGGATCCGGTCGAGTTGGTGAAGCTCGGAACGCGGTCCGGCCCATCTGTCCCGGTCCGGGTCGGAACGCAGGGAGTCACGCAAGGGACCGACCCGTCTGACCATCGGATTCGAGGTCAGGACCGGAATCAGCGTGGCGATCCGGCCCTCGATGGTTCCGTTCCCGAATCGGCTCACGAACTCTTTGTAGTCCGCGGGAAACGTCACGCCGTATGCAGACTCGACCGCCGACCAATCCACTGCGTCGCCCGCGCCTCCTCCGAAGGGGGTCAGCACACGCGCAAGTCCCACGATTCCACCCGTCACTTCATCCCCACCGTTCGGCCAAGGCTCCGAAAGCGGCCACTGCTCAATCGAAGCCGACCCCAGCCAGCGGATCGGGCTCCCCGGTCCACGGGTCGACTCCCGACTCCAGCAGTCGCCGCTCCTCCTTCCAGTGCACGAACTTTTGCGCACCGGTTCCCCAGAGAGTCGCGTCGCTGAACGGACAGGCCTCCAGCTCTCCCGAAAAGACACGGCGCAGAAACTCCACCATGCCGCATTCGTAGGATGCCCACCGCGAAAATCCGTCCCGACTCACCACGACGACGGGCCATCGATCAGGGTTCTCGTTCCCCGTCAGCCAACAGACCACGTCAGCGCCGGCGGTCACGCCCCAGGCGATGACCGGGCTCTTCGGAGATGAGAAACCCTCCGTCGGCAGGGATGCGGGCGGCCATACCGCACGCGCGTTCGCGGTTTCGCCCGCCATGCCGTCCGCATCCCCGGTGGAGGACTCATCAGGGCGGAGAACCTCGAACGCGTCGCTGATCCCGCCGGCTCCGTACGCCGACATGAAGGCAACGTAGTCCGAGGGAAACCCCGTTTCCCATGAGCGGCTCAGCCGCAACCATTCAACCTGCTCGCCAACCGCGTAGTCGCTGAGGAGAAGCGGGCTGAGCGCTTGCACCGCCGCGGAGTCGACCGGGCTGTCCAGGGAATCTCCCGTCATGGCGTTCCCGCCGTCGGCGCTGCTACCCCTTGATGCGTCACGATGCCGATGTTCCGCCACTGATTGAACTTCTTGCTGTACAGAGAGTTCGAAATGGCCCTGTTCACCTGGATGCCCTGACTGCCGTCCGGATTCACTCCGTCAGCTTTCATGCGGAAGGCCATCGGCACCGTCCGCGGGCCAGAATAGACTGGCTCGACAGAATATCGGACGACTTGTCCCGCATCGATCGCTTCCTTCACCTTCGCTTCGTGGTTGAACATATTGTCCACCAGTCGGCCATTCTCCTTGGCCACCCAGGAGTTCGCCGCACGCGAGCACGTTGCGAGGTTGCTCAGGTCCGTTCCCGAGCCACCAAGGTCCTTGCCGAGCAGATGACAATTGTTGATGTTGTTCCGAGGATTCAATCCCAGGTGACCCGCGTAACGCGTTGCCCAGGTGTAACCGGGCGGCCGCACCGCGGCCGTTACTTCCGTCCCCGGGTTCATCGCGAGCCACGCACTGTCGAGACAGGCGTTCATCGTGGTGGCCCGGTTTCCGTTGGCCGCGTCCGGGGTGCCGTATTCGCTCCAGCCCTGTCCGCCGCGGCGGCAGTCCTCACGTCCACGATCCGACGAGGATCCGTCGCCACCGGACGGCGCGGTATCGAACTGCTCCGCCGCCTGGGGCGTGTAGCCGTCCTGGTTGACCAGCCCCAGCATGTCCAGCGCGCCGACGATCATGTCCCAGCCGTCGCCCGGCTTCCAGCCGCCGTTCCTGGGGTCCCAGTCGGGTTTGGGGGCCGGCCGGTTGACGGCGGGCTTCGGGTTGGGGCCGTTGTTGACGTTCTGGTCGATCGGCGGGCGCGGCGGGCGCACCGGGGCGCGGACGGCCTGGGCGACGCCTGTGCCCGGACCGTTGTAGCGGGGGGCGTAGCGCGGAGCCGTGTTCCACCTCGGGTACGGGGTGGACCGGCCGCCCTTGGACGCCGAGCTTCCCCGGGACTTCGTGCTGCTGAACCGGTTGGCCTGGGCTCTGAGCGAGTCGGCCATGGAACGGGCGTAGCTGTGGGAGAAGACGTTGGTCTGGACGTAGCTGTTGCTCATGCCGGCGGCCTGACCACGCTGGTGCTTGTCGAGCACCATGGCCCCGCCTCCCACGGCGACCGTGCCGAAGATGCCCCAGCCGAGCGCGTTCCAGCCGACGGCCGCGCCGATCACGAGGGGGAAGATGTGGCCGCTCGGGTCGGTGCCGTTCTGCGGGGAGCCGAAGCCGTACGAGTAGCGGTTCGACCGCTGACCCGACTGGGCCGGGTCGAGCTGCCAGGTGTCGCGGGAGCTGAAGCCGCCGGTGCCCGGCTGGTACCAGCGCGACGCCATGTTCACCTCGCCCGACGCCTCGTCGGTCCACCCCGACTGGAAGCCGAGGGCCGTGGTCGTGCCGCTGGAGGCGCTGACCTGGCCGAAGGGGTCGTAGGCGGTGGAGCTGGTGACCTGGCTGCCGTCCGGTGAGAGGCCCGCGACCACGTCGGTGTGGCGGTCGGTGATGGCCCACTGCGCGGCGGCGGTCCCCTGCTTGCTGGCCAGCAGGGCGCCGTGCGGGGTACGGCTGTAGACGCTGGTGCCGTCGCTGAGCAGGTTGTTCGAGCCGCCGTCGTAGCTGAAGGCGGTGGTGCCCTGCCGGGCGACGCGGTCGAGCGCGTCGTACGAGAAGGTCGCCCCGCCGTCGCGGACCTTGCGTTCGAAGGCGTCGAAGGTCAGCTCGCGCGGCGCCCCCGTGGCACCGGTGACCGTTTCGAGGGTGCCGCGGGCGGTGTAGCCGTAGGTGTTGGCGCCGTCGCCGGTCAGCCGGTTGCGTGCGTCGTAGGAGGCCGTGGCGCCGCCCGCGGTGACGCGGTTGCCGACGTCGTCCCATCCGTAGGCCGTGGTGGTGCTGCCGCTGGTCCAGGAGGTCATCCGGCCGGAGCGGTCGTACTGGTAGCTGTTCTGCCCGGCTCCGGCCGTTCCGCTCGTCGTCTTCTTGGTCAGGAGGTCGTCGAGGTTGTACTCGTAGGCGATGCCGGCCTTCTCGGACGACTTGTCCGTGTTCGTGATCCGGTCGCTCGCCAGGCGGCCGAGGTCGTCGTACGTGTAGTCCCGACGGCCCGTGGCCACGTACTCCGTGGAGCCCTCGGGCTTCACCGCGTACTCCTCCAGCAGCGGCCGGCCCGCGGCGTCGAAGTCGTACCAGATGTCGCTGTCGCTGATGGAGTCCCACACCCAGTCGATCAGGCCGCTGTCGTCGTAGCCGTAGAACGACGACGCGTCGGCTCCCACCCGCTGGGTCATGTTGCCGTCGGCGTCGTAGGCGTAGCCGACCTGGCCACCGGGTCCGGCGGCGGTGAGCAGCTGTCCCCGGTCGTTGTAGGTGTAGGTGTTCCCGGCCGACGGCTGGTCGCCGCCCGCCGCCGTCAGACGGCCTGCCAGGTCGTAGCCGAGGGTGCGCCGGTTCGTGGCGGCCTCCGCGCCCGTGCCGGTCTCCTCGACCAGGCGGCCGAGGCCGTCGTAGGCACGGTGGCGCTCCACGCCTCCGGGCAGGAGGTCGGCGATGTCCTGGGCCGCCTTGTCGTAGCGGGTCGTCCAGGTGCGGTCCGCGGGCGCCGGGTGGGCGGGGGTCGCGGGCTCGACCGTGGATTCGGGCAGGTTCCAGGAGTTGAAGGTGTACGTCGTGGTGTTGTTACGGCCGTCCGTCAGCCGGGTCCGGTTGCCCTGGGCGTCGTAACCGAACGTCGACGTGATGGTCCTGCCGTCCTTCACGGGCTCGACCTGTTCGGTCATACGCCCCAGGGCGTCGAAGGCGTAGGTGGTGCGGGCCCGGGTCGCGGAGATCCCCGCGGTCCGGTTGCCGTCGGCGTCGAACTCCGCAGCCACCGTGCGCAGCGCGCTCTGCCCGGTGCCGTGATCGGCGGCGGCGGTGATGTTGCCGAGGGCGTCGAACGTGAAGGTGCTCCTCCGGTCGGTCGGGTCGATCGTCTGCGTCTGGCGGCCGAGCCTGTCGTAGCCGAGCCTGGTGACGCCCTGGCCCGGGTTGGTCGTCGTCGTGGCCTCTCCCGCCGCGTTGTAGGTGGCGCGGGTGGTACGGCCGCCGGGGGTGGTGGCCGAGGTCTGGTTGCCCGCGTCGTCCCAGACGTAGCGGGTGGTCAGGTTCTGGAGGGACGGGTAGCGCTCGACGGTGGTGTCGGTGACGCGGCGGCCGAGTTCGTCGTACGTGGCTTCGGTCCGGGCGCCGGTGGGGCCGGTCGCGGAGAGCTGGAGGCCGGTCGGGGTCCAGGTGAACTCGGAGACGCCGGCGCCGTCGAGGTCGGTGGAGACGGTGCCCGTCAGGCCGGACGGCTCCTGGCCCAGAGTGGTGGGCAGGGTCCCGGCCACGGGGTCGGTGCTGGAGATCAGGTTGCCCAGCTGGTCGTAGGCGTAGCGGCTGGTGCGGCCGAGCGGGTCCGTCGTCGTGGCGGGCCTGCCGAGCGCGTCGTAGGTGGTCGTGCTGACGGCGCTGAGCTTCGTCCCGCCCGGCGGGGTGTAGTCGGGCAGGGTGACGGCGGTGGGCGATCCGAGGTTGTCCACCGCGGTACGGGTGACGGCTCCGCGTGGGTCGCGGCTGTCGGTCGCCTCGCCGAAGGTGTTGTAGCCGGTCAGGGTGGTGGGCCGGGCGGGAGTCGCCGTCCCGCCCTTCTCCTCGACGGAGACCTCGGGCGCGCGGGTCTCGACGAGCCGACCGAGCGCGTCGTGCCGGTAGGTGGTGGTGTATGCGGCGGGGTCGGCGCCGTCGGCGTTGCCGCGCGGTGTGACGGTGGTGCGGGCGAGCCCCCGCTGGTCGTAGCTGCCGGTGGTGATGTGCGTGGACGTGCCGTCGCTGAGCTCCTCGCGGACGACGTTGCCGGCGTCGTCGTACGCGGCGGTCCTGGACAGCCGCTTGCCGGTCGCGTCGACGGGGCTGCTCTCCTTGGTGACCCGGTCGTCGTCGTCGTACTCGATGTCCGTGATCCGGTTGAGGTCGTCCGGGTCGAGAACGGTGCGGGTGGTCCGTCCCGTGGCGTCCACGGTGTGGTTCACCGTGGTTCGGCCGCCGCCGGTGACCTGGCGCGTCAGATGGCCCGCGCCGTCGTAGCCGTTGGCCTCCAGGGTGATGTCGCGTCTGCTGCCGTCGGCCCGGGTGACCTGGCGGGCCGTGCTCGTCGCCGGGAGGCCGTCGTCGAAGTAGGTGAAGGCCGTGGTGGCGCCCATGGCGTCCGTCGAGGAGGCCAGGCGGCCCGCCGGGTCGTAGGCGTTGGAGAGCAGGACCAGGTCCCGGGCCTCGTCGCCGGGCGCACCCGTCCAGTCCTTCAGGACGGTCTCCGCGTGGCGGCCCTGCGGTGTGTAGGCGTAGGTGTGGCGGGTGCCCACGGGGTCGGTCGTGCCGGTCACCCGTCCCAGGGCGTCGTGGGTGGACGTCGTGATGTTGCCCTCCGCGTCGGTGACGGTGTCGTTCCGGCCGTGGAGGTCGTAGTGGTAGCCGGTGGTCCGCGGGGCGTCACCGCCGGAGGTGTCCTTCACGGACTCGCTGAGCAGGTTTCCGTCCGGGTCGTAGGTCCTGGCGATCTCCGCGGTGTGGGTGCGGCCGGTGAGTTCGTTCTTCACGCCGACACCGGACTCGGAGACGGTCCGCGACATCTCGTCGTGGGCGAACGTGGTGGTGACCCCGTCGGGGAAGGCGTCGGATATCTGCTTCTCCGCGACCTTCCGGCCCAGACCGTCGTAGGTGAACTCGGTCGTCAGACCCGACGGCGAGACGATGCGCGCGAGGCTTCCGGTGGCGAAGTACTGGTGGGACGTGACCGCGCCACCGGGGGTGGTCTTCCGGGCGACCAGCCCCGCCGGGGTGGTCCCGCCGCCGACGGCCGGTTCGGTTCCGGTGGTGTAGGTGGTGGTGCTGCCGCGCGCGTCGGCGAGCGTCGTGGTGCTGGGCAGACCGAGCGCGGTGTAGGTCAGGGTCGTCCGGTAACGGTTGTCGTCGGGGCCGCTGGAGCGTGCGTCGCGTACCGCGACGGGCTTGTCGTTGCGCGGGTCGAGGGCGTCGTCCGGGTTGAGGTGGTGGTCGGTGTAGGTGGTCCAGCAGGAGTCGGCGTCACGACACACCGTGCGGGCGACGGTGTTGCCACGCTCGTCGTGGCCGGTGATGGTCGCGTGGCCGTTGGGGTCGGTCACGGTGTGCCGGAACCCGCCGGTGTCGTAGCGGTAGGTGGTCGTGGCTCCGTCGGAGTCGGTGACGGCGGTGGGCCGCATGCCCTTGAGCGCGTCGTACGAGGTGCGCACGGTGTTCTGGAGGGGGTCGGTCACGCTGATCGTGGCGGCCAGCGAGGAGAGTCCCGAGCGCTGACGCGCCTGGTAGTGGTCCGCGACCTGGTCCGCCGTCAACGCCTTGCGGTACAGGGCCGCTTCGTCGATGCGGCCGGTGAACCGGTAGGTGCCGCTCGGGACGCCCATCCAGCCGGAGCTGGCGTAGCCGCCGCCGAGATAGGAGTAGGCCAGGGCCTGGTCGGTGATCGTGCCGGCCAGAGTGCCCACGAGCACGCCGTCCAGGTACAGGGACTGCGTGGTGCGCGCTCCGGTGAGCACGACGTGGTGCCACTCGCCATCGGTGACCGATGAGGTGGAGGTGATCGGGTTTGCTCCCGGGCTGCCCGTCAGATACCACTCGCCCCGCAGTTTCCCGGCCTCGTCGATGTTGAGCGCGGGGCGCCAGGAGGTCGGTACGTCACCCAGCTTGGCGTTCTGGAAGCCGAGCAGCACACCGGGCTTCGTCGTGTTGAACCACAGTTCGGCGGTGAGGTCGGTGGTTCCGGCGAGCAGGTTGCCGGGCACCGAGACCGCGCCGTTCCCGGAGAGCTGCACCGCCTGGCCGTCACCGACGCCGAAGATGCCGGTGGCCCCGGGGGCCGCGCCCGTGTAGGTGCCGTTGCCCCCGGCGGCCGTGACCCTGCTGACGGCGGTGGTCGCGCCCTTGCCCTCGTCCAGCGGCCAGTACGCCGTCGGCGCGTCCCCGACGATCTGCCCCCGGTAGTGCGTGCCGTCGCCGGCGATCAGGGCGGAACGGGCGGCGAAGTGCTTCCTCACCGTCGCCGCGCTCATGGTGTGCTCGTACAGCGCGACCTCGTCCATCTGACCGGTGAAGTGGTAGGTGCCGCTCGGTACGCCCATCCAGCCGGAGCTGGCATGGCCGGCGCCGAGGTAGGCGTAGGGCCGGCCCTGGTCGGAGATCACGCCGGCCTTCGAGCCGACCAGCTCACCGTCCAGGTAGAGGGACTGCTGGTCGACGGCTCCGGTGAGCACGACGTGGTGCCACTGGTTGTCGGTCACCGATGTGGTCGAGGTGATCGGGTCCGCGCCCGGGTTCCCGGCCAGGTACCACTCGCCCCGCAGCTTCCCGGCGGTGTCGATGTTCAGCACCGGCCGCCACGAGGTCGGGGTCTCGCCCAGCTCGGCGTTCTGCAGCCCGAGCAGGACGCCGGACTTGGCGGTCCTGAACCACATCTCGATGGTGGGGGTGTTCGGGCTGGTGGGCAGGTCGTTCGGCAGTTGGACGTAGGAGTCGACTCCGCCGTCGAAGGTGACGGCGGTGTCGTCGCCGTCGGCGAAGACCCCTGCGGAGCCCAGGGAGACACCGTCTCCGTACGAGCCTTCGGACCCGTCGCCCACCGTGCTCACCGCCTTGGAGCCGGTGGCCTCGCCGAGCCGCCAGTAGCCCTCGGGGGCGAAGGCGCGCACCTCGTCGGCGTACGAGACGGATCCGGCGGAGAACTCGGGAGCCGACACCTTCCACGTCCCGCCGTTCTTGTCGGTGTGCTCGGTCAGCCGTCCGGTGGCCGTGTCGTAGACGGCGGCGGCATGGGCCCTGCCGGAGGGGAGCGTCACCTCGGTGATGCGCCCGGGCCGCGAAGTGGTCCTTGACGGTGGCCGCGTCCAGCGGGTGTCCGTAGACGGCGACTTCGTCCAGGGAGCCGTTCAGGCGGTGCGTGCCCGCGGCCACGCCCATCCAGCCCTCGTTGCCCCAGCCCGCGCCGAGCAGGGCGGTCTGGTTGTCGCGCATGCTCACGGTTCCGGCGAGGCTGCCGACCTTGGCGCCGTCGAGGTAGAGCGTCTGCGTTGTGCCCTGGCTGGTCAGCACGGCGTGGTGCCAGGCGTTGTCGGTCACGGTGTTCGTGGAGACGATCGGCTTCGTGCCCCCGTGCTCCACGGTGTAGAACTGGCCGCGCAGCTTGCCCGCGCCGTCGACGTTGAGGAAGGGGCTGTACCGGTTGGGCTGCGATCCCGCCCCGGCGTCCTGGAGGGTCGCGAGCACACCGGACGAGGTGGTCCTGAACCAGAGCTCCACCGTCAGGATGTCGGACGACTCCAGCGCCTGTTCGGGGAGTTCGACGACCGAGTCCTGGCCGTCGAACGATGCCGCGGAGTCACTCGTTCCCGCGATCGCGGGCCCGGCCCCCAGGGTGACGTCCTGGTAGAGGGCGTCGTTGAGGCCGGAGCGGGAGGGAGCGCTGCTGCGCGCGATGGACCCGTCCGTCTCGCCGAGGGCCCAGTAGGACTCGGGGCTCGCGTCGAGCACCATGGAGTGGTAGAGCGATCCGTCCTCATAGGTGTAGACGGTGCAGCGCGACGTCGAGGTGGGCGGGCACACCTTGGTCAGCCGGTCGCCCGTGTAGCCGTAGGTCCAGGCGAGCCCCGGCTTCCCGGCGCCCACCGGGCTGGTGGTCACCGAGCCGATCCGGCCGCCGGTCCAGGTGAAGGAGAGGGAGCGGCCCGAGAGCTGGTCCGTGACCTTGCTCAGGGTGCGGCTGGCGCCGGTGCCGGAGTAGGTGAGGGTCTGGGCCCGGCCCGCACCGTCGGTGACCGACGTCAGCAGGCCCGTGGTGTCGAACCGCAGGGTCGTTCCCGTGCGCTGGCGCAGAAGCCAGCCGGACGCGTCGGCGACGAGGTCGGTGGTGCTGCCCGACGGCCCGGCGAGTGTGCCGTCGGGGTTGCGGCCGAAGCGTGCCTGCGAGCCGTCGGCGTGCGTGATCAGGACGGTGCCGGCGGCGGGTTCCTGGACCAGCCGCATGTCCCAGCGGGTCGCCCAGCCGATGCCGAAGGCGTTGGTCCTGCGCGGGTCCAGGGAGTTGTAGGTACGCGTGACGGAGAGTTCGGGGCCGACGGTCGACACGGCGGCGTCGGTGGCGGCCGTCACGTAGTTGCCCGACCGTGCGCCGATCTCACCGGTCCCGTCGGCGCCGCCGAGGTGGCTGGTCACCGCGGGCTGCGGGACGGCCGTCGTGACGAGTGACGCCCCCGGCAGGGCGGACGTCGCGCTGCCGTCGTACACGTAGGCGTACCAGGCGTACGTCCTGCCCCAGGACAGCCAGCCGGCCGGTACCGTCCACCGCTGGTTGGCGCTCCGCGTTCCCTTCTTGCAATTCTTGCGGCTGTTACTCCCTTCGATCTCGCACACCTCGAAGGTGTACTGGAGCGCCGACTTCGGGTAGCGGTCCGCGTCACTGCCGTTCGCCCAGAGCGCCGGGGTGAGGGAGTCGACGGGCGTACCGCTCGGAGGGGAGGTCGCCGTCAGGTTCGGGGGTATGTTGACCGCGGATATCTTGACCGACGCCCCGGGCACACCCGCCGAGGTGAAGCGGCTGACGCCGAGGTCGGTCATGGTCCACTCGATGGTGTACGAGGCGGGGGCCAGCGGAGCGATCTTGGCGTCCACCGTGACGCTCGCCCCGGGCGCTACCGCGCTCGGCATCTCCGTGTACGCGATCTTCGCGCTGTCGGTGATCTCGGTGCCCGCGGCGTTGTACAGGTTGTAGCGCAGTTTGTAGTCGCCGCCCTTGGGCCAGGTCGCCTGCCCCCGGTTGGTGAGCGTGATCTTCATCGAGCCCTGGGTGGTGGCGGTGACGGGAGCGGTGAAGTCCCCGAGTCCGTAGGTCGCCCCGTACGGCGTCCAGGTGACGTCCAGGCTGGGCTTTCCGTTGGGGTAGTCGTCCGATCCGAACTGCTTCCAGCCCTTGGAGTCGGACGTCGACGCCTTCACGGCCAGTCCGTAGTTCTTCTTCCGGCCGTGCGTCCAGTCGTCCACCAGCTTGCGTCCGGCCGAACCCAGCTTGATCGATTCCCACTTGGCGCCGCCGCAGGGGTAGGCGGTCTGGCCCGCGGGCCGCCAGCCGTGCGCGAAGCTCTTGGAGGCGAGCGCCGAACCCGTGGACGGACCGGGGTACTTGGTCGTGGTCGACTCGGCCCAGTTCGAGGTGATGGGGTGGACCGTCACCGGGCGGGCGGTGCAGGAGTAGGAGTACGTGTTGTAGAGGGCCAGCCCGGCGTTGACCACCCAGGCGTTCTTGAGCGTGGTCTCCAGGCCGGAGAAGCGCAGGAACGCGGCCGCCTTGTGCCCGCCGCCGTCGTAGGTTCCGGTCTTGAGGACCGTGTCACTGGAGAAGTTCTGGTTGTACGGGGACTGGACGTACGTACCGGAGGTCGCCGCGACGGACTTCAGCGAGGGGTCCACCCGGACCGGGAACACCCGGTCGGGCGCGTGGAGCCACTCCTCGTCCAGGTCGACCACCAGGACCTGCCCGCCGGCCTCCTCCACGAGGCTGAACCGCACCCCTGAGGAGATCTCTCCCTGACCGGAGTTGTCCTCGCGCCGGGAGTCCTCCATCCAGCCCGCGGGCATCCACGCCTGTTCGACGCCCTGGGCGTCGGTGAACGACACCCCGCCGTGGTCCGCGATGCTCGCGGTGAGTCCCTGGACGTGGAGCGGGAAACGCCAACGCGACGGCGCGTCCTTGCTCCGCAGGATCATCGTCTCCTTGAGCGATCCGCTTCCGGCGACGAACTCCAGGTCAGAAGCCTCGTGCACGTCGGGATACGTGATGACGCTGCCGGACACCCGCCCGCCGGACGGCTGGGCGTCCTCGACGCCGTAGCCCACCGACAGCCGGTCGCCCAGCTCCATCCGCACCACGGGGCCGGCTGCCGCGTCCGGGGCGAACGTCAGCGGCGCCTCGGCGGACCTGGTCTGCCAGCCCGGGCCCTCGTCACTCCCGCTCATGGTGCGTGGACCGGCGTCCTCGGCACGCACGAGGGAGGAGTCGGCCTTCTGCCAGCTTCCGCTTTCCGTACGGAAGTTGACCGGCTCGTTGTAGAAGCGGGTGGTGTAGGTCCCGTCCTCGTTGCGGAAGGTGGACTCGCGCTCCTTGCGCGCGTCCTCCACCTCGACACTGCGTTCCGCATCGAATCCGGCGGGGGCCACCGGGTCGGGCGGGTCCACTTCCACCACCGGCCCCGGGTCGGGCAGCACCATTTCGCGCTCCTGCGGCCGCCGCTCGGTCGAACCTCCGTCGAGCGGAAGTTCACCCGGTGCGGCCACGGGCTCGCCACGCCCGCCGCGCACCGTGGCGTCGGTGGCGTCGGTGGAGGCCCGGTGACTGCGCCCGTCGGCCGATCCCCATTCCTGGTCAGGGGCTTCCCCTGTGGGGACGCGCACAGCATCCGTGCGGTCGAACGCGACTGCGGCGTGCTCCGTTCCCACCAGCCCCGTCAGCACCAGAGCAACAGCGAAAACGACCGGACGCAACGCACGCACCGAGAACTCCCCCGCAGATCAACAGAACATGAGAGTTCTATGAGAAGGGGTTCCGCTTGAACAAGATCTACGAGTTTTCCGTGACGATCATGTGATCATTGGACATTTTCTAGGAGCTGCGTCCCTCGACCCCGTCCGTGACCCGGTCGAGCCCGTAGAGGTCGGCGACGCAGCCGCCGGGCCAGTACGAACGCCCGCCCTGGCTGAACGGCTCCAGCATGTTGCTGATCACCAGGCGCTCGTACGGCAGGACCCGCCTCCCGGCCTCCGCCCCCTCGCGGAGCCGGCGGTCCTGGGCGTCCCACTTCTCGGCCCGGGCCCGCATCGCGGTGTCCAGGTTGCCCAGCGCCACGGCCGGGCCGACGCAGACCAGGACGCAGAGCGCGGCGCACACCGCCTTCGCCGGGGCGGTGCGGCGGGTGTGCCGACGGAGGGTCAGGCCCAGCAGGGCGCCCGCGCCGACGAGCAGGACCACGTACAGCAGGAGGTAGTCGTTCCACAGCCGGTTGGCGCTCGGGTCGCTCACCCGGTCGCCGAACACCGGATAGGCGATGACCGTGCAGAGGTAGCCGGAGACGAGAAGCGCGAGCACTCCGGCGGCGGCGAGCAGGGGGCTGTGCGCGGGCGGGCGGGGCGGTGTCCCGTCCGCCCGTCGGCACAGCAGCCCCAGCAGTACGCCTACCGCGACCGCCCCGGCGTACTGCCAGGTCGTGGCCACGGTGACGGCGATCTCGGCGAACGCGCGCAGCGACGCGGTGAGGGAGTCGGGGGCGAGCAGGGAGGTGGTCTCCGCTCCGAACCGCTCCCTTCGGCGCGTGGAGCCGGGTGAGGTGATGAGGACGAGCGCCCCGGCCGCCGTCCCGGCGATTCCCGCCGCACACCAGCGCCGGACGAACCCCCGTTCGAGGGCGGGGACGACGCGGCCGGACAGGAGGAGCGCGGCCAGGAGCACCGTCACGACGACGATCGCCGTCTCCTCGGACAGCGTGGCGAGGAAGGCGCCCATGAGCGCGGCGACGGCGAGCGCGACCGTCCGCCCCCGGCGGGAGCGGGCGAGCAGGAACGGGATCAGGGCGGCGCAGGCCAGGACGGGCGGCAGGGTGTGCGAGACCGACGCGGCGGGCCAGTAGAACGTCTTGTACGTGTTCGGCGTGACGAACAGGAAGAGCGCGGTGGTCAGGGCCGCGAGCAGGAGCGGCAGCCCGCGCGGGGTGCGCAGCCGGGCCCGGCGCAGGGCCAGGACGGCCACCGCCCAGAGGACCGCGAGCACCAGAACCCCGCTGACCAGGGGGAACCACTGGTGCCCCGCGACCTGGAACCTCGCGTACGCGCCGACCATGAGGGCGTTGGCGACCCGCCCGTTGTCGTCGAAGTAGAACTTCCCCACGAGGCCGGTGATGCCGTCGTCCCGTACGGCGGGCAGGAAGCACCAGTCGTCCGCGCCGGGCCTCACCCACCGCCCGAACCAGGACGCGGCGGCGAGCAGGGCGAGGGGTGGGAGCGCGAGGGCGCTCACCCAGAGAGCGGTCCAGGAGCGGTCCGAGGGGCGCCCGGTCGGGTCCGACGTCTCCTCGCCCCTGCGCGGTCTCTCCGGGGCGGCGGTCACGGGAACGTCGTCGGACATCGCGGACGTCACCTCTCCTGGGACGAGCGGGTGGGCAGCGGTTCGGGCGCCGGACGGCCGGGCAGCGGTTCGGCCTGCGGCACCGCCGTGGCGGCCTTGTGCTGGCCCGAGGTGATCGCCCATCGGGCCAGCAGGAACGAGACCGGGGTGACGAGGACGCCCGCCGCCAGCGCGGCGAGGTTCTTGTCCATCCCTAGACCGCTCACCGCCCCGTAGAGCAGCGCTCCGGACGCCACCAGGTTGACCAGACTGGAGAGGGGGTAGCGGACGAACGCGTGCCAGGTCGGTCTCGTCCGGCAGGTGACGTAGGAGTTGAGCAGGAACGAGCACACGATGCTGACCGCGTAGCCGATGACATGGGCCGTCAGGTAGGGGATCCAGCGGTTCAGCGAGGCGTAGACCCCGAGGTAGACGGCGGTGTTCACGCAGCCGATGAGGATGAAGCTGCCGAACTGGCGGACGGTACGGGACCGGCCGGGGGTGCCGGTCGCGGCGTCCGGGGCGGGGGCTCCGGTCGCCGCCGCGGGGGCGGGGGCTCCGGTCGCCGCGGCGGGGGCGGGGGCTCCGGTCGCCGCGGCGGGGGCGGGGGCTCCGGTCGCCGCGGCGGGGGCGGTGGTGGCGGCGTGCCCGCCCGGGCCTCCGGTGAGTTGCGGGCGCGGCGGCGGGCTGTCCGGCAGGGCCCGCCGCGTCGCGTCGGTCTCCCGCACGACGTAGGGCGGGCGGTGCTTCGCCTCGTGGTAGATGCGGCCCACGTACTCGCCGATGACCCCGAGCGTCACCAGCTGGATGCCGCTGAGGGCGACGACGGCGGTGAGGAGGGTGGCGTAACCGGGGGTGTCCGCGCCGTGCAGGACGACGCCCACGACCGTCCACAGGGCGTAGACCAGGGCCGAGACGAAGACCCAGAAGCCGGTGTAGATCGCGAGGCGGAGCGGACGGTTGTTGAAGGAGAGCAGTCCGTCGATGCCGTAGTTCAGCAGCCGTCTGCTGCCCCATTTCGACCGGCCCGCCACCCGCTCGCTGTTGCGGTAGCGGAAGGTGACCGTGTCGAAGCCGATCCAGGAGAAGATCCCCTTGGAGAAGCGGTTGCTCTCGGGAAGGGACAGGACGCTCTCCACCGCCCGCCGGGACAGCAGCCGGAAGTCCCCCGACCCGTCGATGAGCTCCACGTCCATGCAGCGGCGGACGAGCGCGTAGTAGGTGTGGCTGAGGGTGCTGCGGAGCATGCCCTCGCCCGCGCGGTCGCGGCGCGGGATGACCTGGTCGTAGCCGTGCCGGTGCAGTTCCAGCATGCGGGGGATCAGCTCGGGCGGGTGCTGGAGGTCGGCGTCCATGATCACCACAGCCGCTCCCCGCGACATGCGGAGGCCGGCGAGCATGGCGGCCTCCTTGCCGAAGTTGCGGCTGAAGGCGGTGTAGTGGACCCGTGGGTCGCGCGCGGCGAGGGCGCTCAGCAGGAGGCGGGTGCGGTCCCGGCTGCCGTCGTCCACGTAACAGATCTCGAAGCTGTCCCCGAGGGGTCCCAGGACGCCGATCAGGGCGGCGTGGAAGGCCTCGATCACTTCGGCCTCGTCGAAACACGGCACGACGACCGACAGCTGAAGGCCAGTCACACGCCACCTCCGGACTTCGGGCCCCTCGTGGGTGCCGGGCCTCACCGGCGCGGCACCGTCGGCCTCCGGCACCGGGCTCCGGAACGCGCCACGTCCGCCCCATCTGACGACGGGCGGCGGCCTCCGTCTCTCCGTACACGCGCGGGGGTGTCTCTTTCCCGCGCCCTTTCATGCGAACAGCCGACGCGGGTCGGCAGAACGCCGGGTCGCGGGGGCGAAAAAGCGCACATAACCTCGCAAAGGTGATATCTCCTCGACTGCCACGGATCCGGAGCACCGCCCCCGGCAGCGTCCGGCTTCCGGGCCGGGCCCGGCTTCCCGGCCGGTCCACCGGGTTCCTCGCCGGGCCTCCCACCGGGTCTCTCGCCGGGCCGTCCTCCAGGTCTCCCGCCGGACCGCCCCTCACCGGCCTGCTCGCCGGGCCTCTCACCGGCCTCCTCGCCGTGCTGTCCGCCGTGTGCTGGCTCGTGCTCCCCGCCGCCGCGACCGCCCGCGCCGACGACCCCGTCGAGCTGTCCCGGGACGGGCAGATCACCGACCGGGTGGGGGCGCTGGGCGACCGGACGGGGCGGGTGGAGGACGCACTCGACCGGTTGTACGCCGACGAGCGCATCCAGCTCTTCGTGGTGTACGTACGTGATTTCTCCGGCCGGTCCGGACAGACGTGGAGCGACGAGACCGCCAACCGCAACGGCCTGGGCCAGGACGACGTGCTGCTCTCCGTCGCCACCCACGACCGGCAGTACGCCTACTCCGTCGACGCCGGCTCCCCGCTCACCGACGAACAGCTGCGGGACGTGGCGGGCACCGCGATCGAACCCGCGCTGCGGGAGAACGACTGGGCGGGGGCCGCGATCGGCGCGGCCGACGGCTACGGCTCCGTACTGGCCGGGCGCCCGGTGACCGCCCCCGCCATCACCCCGGGGCCCGCCGACCCGGGAACGGGCGGCTCCGACTCCACCGGCGCCCGCGACTTCATCCTTCCGGTGGCCGTCGTGGTGGGCGTGGGCGCGGTCGGCGCCTACGCGTACGCCCGGCGCAAACGGCGCACGACGACCCGCACCACCCCGGCGGCCGCCGGCTGGGGGCGGGGCGCGGGGGCGGGCGGTGCGCCGGAGCCGCCGACGCCGCTGCCGGAGCTGGACGGGCAGGCCAAGGAGGTGCTGGTGGACACCGACGACGCGGTGCGCACCAGCGAGGAGGAACTCGGCTTCGCCACCGCCCAGTTCGGCGAGGAGGCGGCGAAGCCGTTCACCGAGGCGGTCGCGCGGGCGAAGGACGAGCTGACGCGATCGTTCCGGTTGCGCCAGCAGCTCGACGACGCCTTCCCCGAGGACGACGCGACCCGCCGCCGGATGCTGGAGGAGATCCTGCGGCGGTGCGCGACCGCGAACGAGGGCCTGGACACCGTCGCCGAGGACTTCGACCGGCTGCGCGCCCTGGAACGTACCGCTCCGGAGGCCCTGGCCACCGTGGACGCCACGCACCGCGACCTCGCCGGGCGGGTCGCGGCGGCCGAGTCGGGCGTCGCCGGGCTGCGCGAGCGGTACGGGGAGGGCGCCGCCGCACCCGTGGCGGCCGATGTCGA
Source organism: Streptomyces sp. NPDC091287 (assembly GCF_044768525.1). Classification (NCBI taxonomy): domain Bacteria; kingdom Bacillati; phylum Actinomycetota; class Actinomycetes; order Kitasatosporales; family Streptomycetaceae; genus Streptomyces; species Streptomyces sp. NPDC091287. The sequence continues at coordinate 44,797 of NZ_JBIVUV010000011.1, read as the reverse complement.
GCAGGCGAAGGACCGGCTCGTCTTCGCGGCCTCGGCCGTGGAGCAGGCCCGTACGGCGGTCGAGGGCGGCGAGAACTCCCGGGCCGCGGTGTACATCCGGGGAGCCGAGGGCGCGGTGGGCCAGGCGGGCACGCTGCTGGACTCGGTGGACCGGCGGGCGGCGGAGCTGGGCGAGGCCGCGCGGAAGCTGCCCGCCGCGCTGACCGAGACGGAGACCGACCTCGCGGACGCGGGCGGGCTGCTGGAGGGGACCCCCGAGGGCGCGTCGACCGCCGATCTGCGCGGCCGGATCGCCCGCGCCGAGGCCGTGCTCACCGATGTCCGGGCCGCGACGGCCGCGGGACCGTACGACCCGATCGACGCGCTGCGCCGGGTGGAGGAGGCGGACGCGGCCCTGGACGAGGCGCTGGCGGGAGCCCGGGACCAGGAGCGGGGCGAGGCGAAGGCCCGCTCCCTCCTCGATCAGGCGATGCTCACCGCGCGGTCCGCGATCGGGGCGGCGGCCGACTACATCACGACCCACCGGGGCGCGGTCGGCAGCCAGGCCCGTACCCGGCTCGCGGAGGCGCAGCGGCGGTGGGAGCGGGCGCGGGAGCTGTCGGCCACGGACGCCCAGGGGGCGCTGGCCGAGGTGCGGCAGGCGGACGCGCTGGCCGGGCAGGCGATGAGCCTGGCCGAGCAGGACGTCCGCGGCTTCGGCTCCATGCAGGGGCCCGGCTCCGTGCGGGGCGGAGGCGGCGGCATGGGCGGGGCGGTACTCGGCGGCATCATCCTCGGCGGGCTGTTCGGGGGCGGCGGCCGGGGCGGGGGCCTGGGCGGCGGCTTCGGCGGAGGGTTCGGCGGCGGCCGGTCCGGCGGTTTCGGGGGCGGGCCGGGCAGCTTCGGAGGGGGCGGAACACGGGGCCGCCGGGGCGGTGGCGGCCGCTTCTGACGACCGGCAGGGCAGGACCACAGCACATGACCCGTCTCGATCACCAAGGAGCCATCCCATGTCCAAGCAGACCATCCTCGGCCGCGTCACCCAGCTCGCGAAGGCCAACATCAACGCCCTCATCGATCAGGCCGAGGACCCGCAGAAGATGCTGGACCAGCTGATCCGGGACTACACGAACAACATCGCGGAGGCCGAGCAGGCGGTCGCGACCACCATCGGCAACCTCCGGCTGATGGAGCAGGACCACAAGGAGGACGTCGAGGCGGCGGCCGAGTGGGGCGGCAAGGCGCTGGCCGCCAGCCGGAAGGCCGACGAGCTGCGCGGGGCGGGGTCGGTGGCGGAGGCCGACAAGTTCGACAACCTGGCGAAGGTCGCGCTGGGCCGCCAGCTCCAGTCCGAGCAGGAGGCGAAGACGGCCGGGCCCACGATCGCCTCGCAGAGCGAGGTGGTGGACAAGCTGAAGTCGGGGCTCGACCAGATGAAGGCCAAGCTCTCCCAGCTGAAGGCCAAGCGCGACGAGTTGGTGGCGCGTTCGAAGTCCGCGCAGGCGCAGAACCAGATGATGGACGCCGTGAAGAACATCGACGTCCTGGACCCGACGAGCGAGCTGAGCCGCTTCGAGGACAAGGTGCGACGCGAGGAGGCGAAGGCGCTGGGCAAGCAGGAGCTGGCGGCCTCCTCGCTGGACGCCCAGTTCGAGGAGTTGGACGGCCTGGGCGACAGCGCGGAGGTCGAGGCCCGGCTGGCGGCCCTGAAGACGGGGGCGTGACGCGGGGTGCGCCGGGCAGCTCCCCGTGCCCTCCCGAGCCGGGTGGGGGTCAGTACATGCTCAGGAGCTGCTCCACGGAGAGTTCGGCGGCCGGGGCCCCGTCCGGCAGGGCCAGTTCGAACCAGACGGTCTTGCCGCGCGGGGTGCGGCGCGAGCCCCAGGCGGCGCTGAGCAGGCCGACGAGCTGGAGGCCGCGTCCGCCTTCGTCGGTGTCGCGGGCGCGGCGGCGGCGCGGCTGGACGAGACCGGCGTCCCACACCTCGCAGACCAGGGTGCGGTCGCGCAGCAGCCGGAGCCGGATCTCGCCCTCGCCGTAGCGCAGGGCGTTGGTGACCAGTTCGCTGACGAGGAGTTCGGTGGTGTCGACCAGGTCGTCGAGGTCCCAGGCGACCAGCTGGGAGCGGGCCAGCTCACGGGCGCGCCCCACGGAGCGGGGTTCGCGCGGCAGCGTCCAGTCCCCGACCGCCTCCTCGGGGAGCCCCTGGATGCGGGCCATCAGCAGGGCGATGTCATCCTCGCCGTGCCGGGTGTCGAGGGTGCTGAGGACGTGGTCGCAGGCGTCCTCCAGCTCCATCTGCGGACCGGTGAGGACGGCCCGCAGGGCGTCCAGGCCCTCGTCCAGCGGCTGGTCGCGGGACTCCACGAGGCCGTCGGTGTAGAGGGTGAGCAGGGCGTTCTCCGCCAGCTCGACCTCGACCTCCTCGAACGGCTCGCCGCCGACGCCCAGCGGCATGCCCGGTGGTACGTCGATGAGCCGGGCGGGCCGGCCGGGCTCCACGACGGCCGGGGGGAGGTGCCCGGCGTTGGCGAACGTACATCGCCGGGTGACCGGGTCGTAGACCGCGTACACACAGGTCGCGAGATACACCTCGGAGAGGTCCGCCTCGCGGGACTTCTGCGCGGCGCGGGAGGGCCACTGCGCTCCCCCGCTGCCGCCGAGGCCCTCGCTGCGCTCGCCGGCGCCCGGGGAGCCGAGGCCGCGGGCGACCTCGTCGAGGGCGGAGAGCACTTCGGCGGGCTCCAGGTCGAGGAGGGCCAGGGTCCGCACGGCGGTGCGCAGTTCGCCCATGGCGACGGCGGCGCGCAGGCCGCGGCCCATGACGTCGCCGACGACGAGGGCGGTGCGGTGGCCGGGCAGCTCGATCACGTCGAACCAGTCGCCGCCGACCTCGGTGGCGGTGTTGCCCGGCAGATAGCGGCAGGCGATGTCGAGGCCGGCGGCCTCCGGGTCGCCGGGGGGCAGGAGGCTGCGCTGGAGGATCAGGGCGCGCTCGTGCTCGCGGCGGTAGAGGCGGGCGTTGTCGATGCAGACGGCGGCGCGGGCGGCCAGTTCGGTGGCCAGGGCCCGGTCGCGCTCCCCGAACGGCTCGCTGCCCTTCGTCCGGGAGAACTGGACGAGGCCGACGACGGTGTCGTGCGCGACCATCGGCACGGCGAGCGTCGACTGCACGAAGCCCATCTCGTCGCCGGGTACGTCCTCGACCCGGCCGGAGCGCAGCGCCATGGCGCACGGCGAGCCGAAGGGGAAGCGGTGGACGGAGCCGAGGGCGGGCGGCAGATCGTCCGGGCCCGGGGGCCCGCTGCCGGCCACGGCGGTGGGCAGGGCGTCGGCGACCGCGCTGGCGTGGGCCACCCGGCGCAGCTCCGCCGAGCCTCCGGCGGATTCGCGGTGGGCGGGCGCCCAACTGCCGGGAGCGGCCTCCTCGCCGGTGAGCAGCCCCTGGTAGAGATCGACGGCGGCGAGGTCGCAGAAGCCGGGGACGGCCACGTCGAGGAGCTCGCGGGCGGTGGTCTCCAGGTCCAGGGAATTGCCGATGCGGGCGCTGGCCTCGTTGAGGAGGGCGAGGTTGCGGCGGGCGCTGGCCGCCTCGCGGGCGGCGATGTGCCGGCGAGTGACGTCGGTGGCGAGTCCGGCGACGCCGACAGGACTGCCGGCCCCGCTGTGCACCCGGTAGAGGTTCATGGACCAGTGGCGGCGCTGGGTGCCGCCGGGGGCGGGGCCGACGAGCTGGAGGTCGGTGACCGACTCCCCGGTCTCCAGGACCCGTTTCAGGGTGGCGGACAGCCGGTCGGCCTCGGCCCGCGGCAGATAGTCCTCCACTGTGCGGCCGCGGTGGTCTTCGGCCGCGCCGCCGAAGACCGTGGCGAAGCGCTGGTTGGCCCGGACGACGGCGAAGTCCGTGCCGAACAGCACGAAGCCGAAAGGAGATTGGCCGAATATGGCCTGCGAGGCGGCGAGGTCCGTCTCGATGCGCCGCAGGGCCCGGACGTCCACGACGATACAGAGCGCGGCCCGCTCCCCCTGGCCCGTCAGACTCGGCATCACATAGACCTCGGCGACGCCGTGCGCCCCACCCTCGCCCGGCATCCGGAACGGGACGAGACCCGTCCACTCCTTGCCGTCGAGGATCTCGCCGACCCTCCGATGACCGTCCGAGCGCAGCTCGGCGGGCATGAAGGCGTCCACCGGGTCGCGGCCGATCGCCTCGGTCGAGGACATGCCGAACAGACCGGCGGCCCGGCTGCTCCACTGCTCGATCAGACCGTCGGGGCCGATCGAGAAAGAGGCGACCCTGATGTAGTCATAGATCGAGCCGGGCGGGCTGCTCTGCCACACGACGTCGCCCGTGGTCCCCACGACATCACCCGTTGTCCCAGGTATTTCGCTCACGCGACCGTCCCCTCCAGCTCACACACCGGACCGGTCCTGCCCGCAGTATTCAGCACTACGGCCCCGACCGACACGGCGTTCACGATCACAGCAAGGTCTCAGTCCCTTTCAGCCAGGTTCTGCCCGACCTCTGGTGATCGCTGTGCGTCCCTCCACTCTCCTAACCAGGGAGAGCCAGCTCGAACCACACCGTCTTGCCACTCTTTCCGCGACGGGTCCCCCAGCGACGTGCGGAACAGGCCACGAGCTGGAGTCCCCGGCCACCTTCGTCGTCGGGTCCCGCACTGCGTTCGGTGGGTGGATCCGGAAGCGGATCGGATACTTCCACCAGCAGTACCGGGGCCGGGGGAGCGAAGTCGGCGGGCGGAGTGTCCCCGTCCGCATGCGACTGGACCAGGCGTACGCCGATGGGTCCGGAGGCGTACCGGAGGGAGTTGGTCACCAGCTCGCTGACGAGCAGGACCGCCAGGTCACCCACCGAGGCGTCGAGGCCCCAGGAACCCAGCGTGCCCCGGACGGCGTGCCGGGCGCTCCGCACGGAGCCGGGTTCGGCGGGGAAGGCCCACTCGGCGCAGTCGCCTTCGGTATCGATCACACCGATCACTTCCCAGGGACGACCACGGGCCCACCCCTTGTGCAAATGGGGACTAAATAGCCCATACCCACCATTTGTTGCTCACTACCGCGCAACCTGCCGTTTGGTGCAGACGGGTGTAGGGGCGGGACAGCCCTCACGCGCGCCACGGCCGGGGATCAGCTCAGCGCGCCCGCCGCCCTGAGGTCGTCGAAGAGCAACTGGTCCACGGGCGGCACGAGAGCCCGGTCGGCGAAGGAGAACCACGCCATCTCCTCGATCTCGCTGCTCGCGGCGAGCGTGCCGCGGTAGTCGCCGAAATAGCAGCTCATCCGCACCACGGCGGCGTCGGGCCGGTCGTCCACGGGGGCTTCGTACGTCCCGGCGTGGACGACGGTCTCCCGGATCAGGCCGACCGTCAGCTCCTCCTCGATCTCCCGCAGGAGGGTCTCCAGATCGGTCTCCGTACCCTCGCGCTTGCCGCCCGGGATGTAGAAGACGTCCTTGCCCCGGGGCCGCGCGCAGAGGATCCTGCCGCCCTCGATCCGCACCCACGCCACCGTGTCGATCAGCACCGTCACCACTCCGCCCCGCTCGCCGCTCCTCCGGCGGCTTCCGCACCCCCGGTCCGGGCGGGACCCTACCGCCCGGACCGCCGACGCACGGAACGCGGGGACGGAGGCGGGACGGAGGCAGGCAAGGGAGGCAGGAACAGAAGCAGGAACGGAGACGGCGAGGCAGGGGCGGGAACGCAGACGACACGAGGGCACGACGACACGAGGGCACGAGGGCACGCCACAGGGGAGCGCGGGGGCGCGCAGGCGCCCAGGGAAGGCCGTGGGGCCAGGGAAGGCCGTGGGGCCCCCTGGAGACACGGAACGGCCCCCGGGGCCCCATGGGGCCGTCCACCGCGTCAGGGCCTGGTGCCCTGACCCACGCGCTCCACCCGGTAGACCTGGTGGCGATGGCGGTCGTCGAGGCCGTCGGCGACCTTCTGCGCCTCGGCCTGCGTGGCGTACCTGCCCACGCGGTAGCGGTTGCCGCCGTCGTCCTGCCGTATCACCAGCCAAGGGAGCACGGCGCCGCTGTCGCTCATCGTGTCGCTCCCCCGCATATCGCCCCTCTCCCCACCGGCGTGCACGTCTCTAAGGATCCCCAGGAAACCGCAGTACGCATATGCCCGAGCGTACGCCTGACCTTCACTCAGTGCAGGCGGGTTTACACAAAGAGATACACATCCGGCCATCACGAAAGGGGCGCACCCGCAGAATGCGCCCCCTCGTGACCCAACACCCCCCGGCCGACGCCCCTCAACCGGCCCGACGGGGCGTCACCTCACCTCATCTCACCGGCAGGTGGTACGCGACCCGGTACCGGTCCGCCGGCACCACCACGTCGGCCGTCTCCACGGCCCGGCCCGAGGCGTAGTACGTACGCCCGATGACGATGACCACGTGGCCGGGCACGCCACCCAGCGCCAGGAGCTCCTCCGCCAGCCCCGGGCGCGCGCCGACCTCCTCGGCGACGTTGTCCACGACGACGTCGATCGCGGCCATCCGGTCGACCACCCCGCAGCCGCCCAGCGGGCCCTCCTCCGGCAGCATCACGGGCGTCCGGCCGGTGACGGCGAGCGGCTCCCAGGAGGTGGAGAGCATGACCGGCTCCCCCGCCTCCCGGAAGACGTAGTGCGTACGCATCACACGGTCGCCCGGCTCGATGCCCAGCCGCTCGGCGATCTCGGCGCTCGCCCCCTCCTGCTCACTGCGGGACTCCCAGGTCCCGCGCGCCCCCTCCGCCGTCTGCTCCTGCCGGAACGGACTGGCCCCCTTGTCCGGGCGATTGCCGGAGCGGGCGATCATGCGGGGCACGGGACGCTCGCGCACATAGGTGCCGGAGCCGGAGCGCCCCTCGACCAGCCCCTCCGCCATCAGGACCTTTCGCGCCTCCAGGGCGACGGTGTCCGAGACCCCGTACTCCTCCCGGATGCGAGCCTGCGACGGCAGGCGGGTATGAGGCGGCAGCGCGCCGTTGACGATCTTCTCCCTCAGGTCGCTCGCCACGCGCAGATAGGCGGGCTGCTCACCGAAAGTCACAGGCCACTCCCAACAGGTTGACAGTCTGCGACAGCCTGACAACCGCGGGTTGAACACCGCAAGCATAGGCCAGAGTTTCACTCAATGTGATGACCTTGTGACGGTCCACGCATACATCGAACGTGGGCACCAGATCAGTCCCGGACGTTCTCCGACTCCACTCTGCCCAGCGCCGCACCGCCCGACACGACCACACCGACACCATCGGCATCACCGCACCGACGTCACCGCCGAAGTCCGACAACTCCCGGACTCTTGAACATTGCTGGTCCAGACCAATACATTCCTGTGCACAGCACGGCTCCCGCACTTCCTTCCGCTTTCCTTCAGCTTCCTTCCACCGTCCCTCCGCCTTCCTTCCGCCTTCCTTCCGCACCGGATCACGCACAGGAACGAGCCTCATGCGCCGAAGAAGCCTGTCCCGAATGACCACCGCCGGCGTCGCCCTGGCCCTGCTGGGCGGCATCGCACCCGCGGCCACGGCCAGCGCCGACCACGACCGCGGCAACGGCGGCGACCGCGACAAGGGCCACCACCGCCCCGCGTACAAGAGCATCGGCTACTTCACCCAATGGGGCGTCTACGGACGCGACTTCCAGGTCAAGGACCTGGACACCAACGGGGCCGCGGCCAAGCTGACCCACATCAACTACGCCTTCGGCAACGTCAACGCCGAGGGCAAGTGCTTCACCGGCAACATCCCCGGCCAGGCCGACGCCTGGGCGGACTACGCCCGTCCGCTCGACGCGGCGGGATCGGTCGACGGCGTCGCCGACACCGACACCCAGCCGCTCGCGGGCAACTTCAACCAGTTGCGCGAGCTGAAGGCCAAGCACCCCGGCCTCAAGGTCATGATCTCGCTGGGCGGCTGGAGCTACTCCACCCACTTCTCCGACGCGGCCCGCACCGCGGCCTCCCGCAAGGCCCTCGTCGCCTCCTGCCTCGACCTGTACATCAAGGGCAACCTCCCGGTGGACGGGGCCCGCGGCGGCCAGGGCGCCGCGGCCGGCCTCTTCGACGGCATCGACGTCGACTGGGAGTGGCCCGGCTCGGCGGGCAATGAGGGCACCGTCTTCCGCCCGGAGGACAAGAAGAACTTCACCGCCCTGATCCACGAGTTCCGCACCCAGCTCGACGCCTACGCGAAGAGCCAGGCGAAGGCCAAGGAGAAGGCGGCCAAGGGCAAGGGCCACGGGCACGGGAAGCCGAAGCCGATCCACTACGATCTGTCGGCCTACGTAGCGGCCAACCCGACGGCGATCGACGCGGGCTTCGACGTGAAGCGCCTCATGAAGGACTTCGACTTCGTCAACATCCAGGGCTACGACTACCACGTCTCCGGCGAGAAGAAGACGGCCCAGCAGTCGGCCCTGTACGCGAAGAACGACTTCAGCGTCGATCAGACCGTGCGCGACTGGGTACGCCGCGGCGCGCCCAAGCACAAGCTCGTGATGGGCATGCCGACCTACGGCCAGGGCTGGACCGGCGTGAGCGGCGGCGGCACGGGCATGGGCCAGCCGGCCACGGCCCCGGCTCCGGCCACCTGGGCGGCGGGCTACGAGGACTACAAGGTCCTGAAGCAGCTGGCCGCGTCGGGGACGTACAAGGTCCACCGTGATGTGAAGAACGGCCACGCGTGGCTGTTCGACGGCACGACGCTGTGGACGTACGACGACCCTCAGGTGCTGCGCACCAAGGCCTCGTACATCCGGGACAAGGGTCTCGGCGGGGCGATGTTCTGGTCGCTGGACGGGGACACCGAGAACGGTGAGCTGATCACCGCGGTCGACCGCGGGCTCAACCGCCGCTGACACCGGAGCTGACACCGGCGCTGACACCGGCGCTGACACCGAAGGGGCCGGGGCGGTCGCGCGACGCGACCGCCCCGGCCCTTCTCACGGGGTTCGGTGGTTCACCGCCCGGGCGGACTCAGAACTGGAGCGCCCAGCTGTTGATCCGGCCGGTGTCGGCGTTCGCGTTGTCGCTGACCCGGAGCTTCCAGGTGCCGTTGGCGACCTCGGAGGAGGCGTTGACGGTGTACGTGGTGACCACGTTGTCGCTGCTGCCGCCGGAGCCGTACGCCTTCAGGTTGTAGACCGAACCGTCGGGCGCGACCAGGTCGATCTTCAGGTCGCCGATGTAGGTGTGCGAGATGTTGACCGGGACGCTCAGCGCGGCCGGGGCGTTGCCGGTGATTCCGGTGACGGTGACCGGCGCCTCGACGGTGGCGTTGTCGTTGATCGCGTACCCGGTGGTGTTCTCGAACTTCTTGCCGGGGGGCGGGGTGGTGCCGCCCGGACCGACGTACAGCAGCCGGTTCGGCGAGCCGGTGCCCGGGTTGGTGACGACCCCGGGAGTGGAGGCCGCGACCAGGCCGGCGGAGACCTGGGCGGGGGTCGAGGCCGGGTTGTCGGCGAGGTAGATCGCGGCGGCGCCGGCGACGTGCGGGCTGGCCATCGACGTACCGGAGATGGTGTTCGTGGCGCTGTCGCTGGTGTTCCACGTCGAGGTGATCGAGGAACCGGGCGCGAAGATGTCCACGACCGCGCCGAAGTTGGAGAAGCTGGAGCGGGCGTCGGTGTTGGTCGTCGAGCCGACCGTGATGGCCTCGGCGACGCGCGCCGGGGACTTCGTGTTCGCGTTGGTCGACTCGTTGCCCGCCGCGACGGCGTAGGTGATGCCTGCGGCGATGGACCGCTGGACGGCCGCGTCGAGGACCGCGTCGGCGCCGCCGCCGAGGCTCATGTTGGCGACGGCGGGCTTGACGGCGTTGGCCGTCACCCAGTCGATGCCGGCGACGACCTGCGCGGTGGTGCCGGAGCCCTGGTTGTTCAGCACCCGGACGCCGACGATCTTCGCCTTCTTGGCGACGCCATGGGCGGTGCCCGCGACGGTGCCCGCCACGTGCGTGCCGTGGCCGTGGCCGTCCTGCGCGACGTTGTCGTTGTCGATGGCGTCGTAGCCGTTGGCGGCCCGGCCACCGAAGTCGCTGTGGCTGATGCGCACCCCGGTGTCGATGACGTAGGCGGTGACGCCCTCGCCGGCCTTGTCGGGGTAGGTGTAGCGCTGGTCCAGCGGCAGGCTCCGCTGGTCGATCCGGTCGAGGCCCCAGGAGGGCGGGTTGTTCTGGGTGGCGGAAACCGTGAACGTGCGGTTCTGCGAGACGGACGCGACGGCCGGGTCGGCGGCGAACTTCTTCGCCTCGGCGGCCGATGCCTCGACCGCGTAGCCGTTGAGGGCCGAGCGGTAGGTGCGTTCGATGCTCGCGCCGTACTTCTTCGCGAGGGCCTTGCCCTGGGCGGAGTCGGACTTCGCGGCCGAGTCCTTCAGCGTCACGATGTAGCTGTCGCTGATGGTGCCCGGGGCGCCCGCGTTCAGAATCACGCCTTCGGGTGCGCGCTCGGCCGCGGTCGCCGGAAGCGAGGCGGTGGCGAGTGCGACGGCGGCTGCGGTGGCTATGACGGTCGCCGCGGCGAGTCTTCGACGGGCCTGGGGGGTGTGACGCGTCACTGACATCTGAGGGGTCCTCCTCATAGGCGGTGCTCTGGTGGGGGGTGGTGCCGGAGCCACACGACTCCCGGCAGGGGCATGACAAATCAGCCGGCCGAACGCCCCGTTTTCTGCGTCGTCCGGTGAGCCGCGTGCCCTGCTGCCAGCGAAAGATTGACCGATCCATGGCGAACTCACAAGGGTGCCTTGGGGTGTGCCATACGCGCGCCATTCATCTGCCATACGCCTGACATGCTGGTGACCATGACGGCCTATCACTGCCCCGCGGACGGAACCCGGTCCGAGATCACCGCCCTGACCTGGTGCTGCCCGGTCTGCCGTGGCCCCTGGGACCTCGACTTCGCCCCCGCGCGGGGCGTGGCGTCGAACGCGCGTTCCGGGCGGGTCAATTCATTGTGGCGTTACGAGGAATTCCTGCCGCTCGCCGCCCCGCCGATCTCCCTGGGCGAGGGCCGCACCCCGCTCGTCCCGCTCACGGACACCGTCTCGGCGAAGCTCGACTACCTCATGCCGACGCTCTCCTTCAAGGACCGGGGCGCGGTGATGCTCGCGGAGCTGGCCCGACGGCTGGGGCCGGACGGGGTCGTCGCGGACAGCACCGGCAACGCGGGCACGTCGATCGCCGCGTACTGCGCGCGGGCGGGACTCCCCTGCACGGTGTACGTCCCCGAGGGCACGTCCCCGAAGAAGACCGAGCAGATCCGGGCCCACGGCGCGCACCTGGTCACGGTCCCGGGCGGCCGGGAGGCGACCGCGCTCGCCGCCCGCGCGGCGGCGGACGGACCGGGGGTCTTCTACGCCTCGCACGTCTTCAACCCGTATTTCCTGCACGGCACGAAGACGTACGTGTACGAGCTGTGGGAGGACCTCGGCGGCCGGCTGCCGGACGCGCTGGCCGTCCCGGTCGGCAACGGCACCCTGCTGCTGGGCGCGGCCCTCGCCACCGCCGAGCTGCACGCGCTCGGCCTGATCGAGACCCGCCCCCGGCTGATCGCCGTCCAGGCCGAGGCGGTCTCCCCGCTGGCCGCCGCCTTCCACGCGGGCGCGGACGACCTCCCTCCGGCCGACCCGGCCGCCGTGGTCTCCCCCACCCTCGCGGAGGGCATCGCCATCCCCCGCCCGCCCCGCGCCCGGCAGATCCTGGCGGCGGTACGGGCCTCGGGCGGCACGTTCCTGACGGTGTCGGAGGACCGCGTCCGCGAGGCCCAGCGGGATCTGGCCGCGCGCGGCTTCTACGTCGAGACGACGGGCGTGGCCTGCTGGGCGGCGGTGCGGGAAGGGAGCGGTGCCACGCGGGGCAGTGTGGTGGTGCCGCTGTGCGGTGCGGGGCTGAAGACGGGCATGGCGGGGTGAGGAGACCGCGTTCCCCGGCCGACCCGAGGACGGGCACGGCCGGGCGAGAACGCCACGCCCCCCGGCCGACCCGAGAACGGGCGCGGCCGGGTGAGAACACCACGCCCCCGGCCGACTGGAGAACGGGCACGGCCGGGCGAGGGCGCGCGCGGGGCCGACCCGAGGACGGTCACGGCCGGGTGAGGGCGCGCGCGGTGGTCTGCTCCATCCGGCGGTCGGACTGACGCCCGGTGCGGGGGCCGTGCGTGCCGTGACGGCCGACCGCACCCGCGCGTCCCTACCTTCGTCCTGTGAGCCTCTCGCGCATCTCCGTCCTCGCGCCCCTCGTCGCGGCCGCCCTGATCGCACCGTTGCCGCCCCTCGCCGACGCCACCGAGACCCCCGGCCCCGTACCGCTGCCGGGCCCGGCACACCCGTCCGGCTCCCCCGCACCGCCCACGCCCCCGCACCCGGCCGTGCCCGCCTGCGGCATGACGGCCGGTCAGGGTGGTCCCGGGACCACCTGGGCGCCGACGTCCACCCGCTTCGGGGAGGCCGCCGGCTACGACCCGTACATCGGCAACGGCTACCTCGGCCACCGGGTCCCCCCGGCCGGAGCCGGTTACGCGGCCACCGGCGAGAAGACCGGCTGGCCGCTCTACACCCCCCGCTACGACGGGGCGTTCGTCTCCGGGCTCTACGCCCGGGACAAGGCCGTCTCCGAGGGCCGCGAGGTGATCGCCGCGCTGCCGAGCTGGACGAACATCGATGTGGGCGTGGGCAAGGAGACCCTCGGCCCGAACACCCCGGCGGGCCAAATCTCGCACTACCGGCAGACGGTCTTCCTCTCCTGTGGCCTCGTGCGCACCTCACTGCGGTGGACGACGGCTGACGGCCGGGCCACCGACCTCGTGTACGACCTGCTGGCCGACCGGTCCGACGTCCACACCGGAGCCGTACGCCTGCGGATGACGCCGCGCTGGAGCGGCACCGCGACCGTCACCGGCCGGCTCGACGACCGGGGCGCGCGCCGGATCACGCTGCGCGAGGACGGCACGTTCCGGACACTGGGCACCGGGATCGAGGGGGCCGTCGCCCAGACGATGCGGCGCGACTCGGGCGTGGTCGAGAGCCTGCGGCCGGGGGCCCGTACGCCCCCGTCGGCGACCCAGGTCCGCGCGGGCCGGACGTACACGTTCGAGAAGTACGTCGGCGTCGACACCGCCCTCACCTCCCGCGCCCCCGCCGAGGACGCCCGCGAGGCGGCGCACCGGGCGGCACGGCGCGGCTGGGACCGGGTCTTCGCGGCGAACGAGGCGGCCTGGCGCGAGGCCTGGTCCGCGGATGTGCTGGTCCCGGGGGACCGCCGGCTCCAGGGCTGGCTGCGCTCGGCCCAGTACGGGCTGCTGGCGAGCACCCGGCGCGGCTCCTCCGACAGCATCGCCCCGGCCGGTCTGACCAGTGACAACTACGCGGGCATGGTGTTCTGGGACGCCGAGACGTGGATGTTCCCGGGCCTGCTCGCCACTCGCCCGGAGCTGGCCCGTTCGGTCGTCGAATACCGCTACCGCACGCGGGACGCGGCCCGCGCGAACGCCGAGAAGCTGGGCTACCGGGGCCTGTTCTATCCCTGGACCAGCGCGAGCCGGGGCCGCCTCGACTCCGAGTGCCAGAGCTGGGACCCGCCGCACTGCCTGACCCAGAACCACCTCCAGGGCGATGTCTCGCTGGCGGTCTGGCAGTACTACCTCGCCACCGGTGACCGCGACTGGCTGGCGTCGAGGGGCTGGCCCCTGCTCCGGGGCATCGCGGAGTTCTGGGAGTCGCGCGCCACGGCGAACGCGGACGGCAGCTACTCCGTCACCGACGTGGCGGGCCCCGACGAGTACAGCAACGGGGTCGACGACGGCGTCTTCACCAACGCGGTCGCCGCCACCGCGCTGCGCAACGCGACCCGCGCCGCCCGACTCCTCGGCCAGAGTCCGCCCGCCGCCTGGAACAAGGTGGCGGACGGCCTGCGCATCCCGTACGACGCGGAGAAGAAGGTCTTCCTCCAGTACTTGGGCTACAACGGCTCCACGATCAAGCAGGCGGACACCGTCCTGCTGACCTACCCGCTGGAATGGCCGATGGAGCCGGGCGCCGCGGCGGCCACCCTGGACTACTACGCGGCCCGCACCGACCCGGACGGACCGGCGATGACGGACTCGGTGCACGCGATCGACGCGGCGGCGATCGGGGAGCCGGGCTGCTCGGCGTACACCTACCTCCAGCGTGCGGTGCGCCCCTTCATGCGGGGCCCGTACGAGCTGTTCTCCGAGGCGCGCGGCGACAAGGCGGGCGCCGAGGACCCGCTGTCCGGTTTCCCCGCCGACGACTTCCTGACCGGGAAGGGCGGCTTCCTCCAGGTGTTCACGCACGGCCTGACGGGGCTCAGGCTCCGCGAGGACGGCGTGCGCCTGGACCCGACTCTGCCGCCCCAACTGCACGAGGGCGTCACGCTGAAGGGCCTGCGATACCGGGATGCCGCGTACGAGGTCGCGATCGGCCCGCGGACGACCACCCTCCGCCTGACCTCGGGCGCCCCGTTCACGGTCCACACGGCCAAGGGCCCGCGCCGCCTCTCCTCGACGCTGGAGCTGCCCACCCGGCGCCCCGACCTGACCCCGACGGCCGACGCGGCGCGCTGCCGCCCGGTGACGGCGACGTCCGAAGCCCCGGGCCTGTACGCGGAGGCGGCGGTGGACGGTGCCCCGGCGACGTCCTGGTCCCCCGACGGCGCGGCGGGCTCCCTGACGGTGGACCTGGGCCCGAAGCCCCTCCGGCTCACCTCCGTGACCCCGGCCTGGAGCGACACCGCCCCCGCCTCGCACACCCTGGAGACCTCCCTCGACGGCCGCTTCTGGCGTCCCTACCTGTCGGGCGACACGGCACGCAAGGTCCGCGTGACGGTCCGCTCGGAGGACCCGGAGAAGCCGGCAGGACTGGCGGAACTGCGGGTGGAGGCGGAGGGGCGGTAGGCGACGCTGCAGCTCTTGGGACAGGACCCCCTCACCTCCTACCGACAGGGGTCCATCAGCTCTTGGGGCAGGGCGGCACCTTGCCGCCGCGCCGGTCGCGGGCGTACTCCGCACCGGTCTGCTCGTACCAGTCGTGCAGCGAAGGCGCGCCCGAGGGCAGGCAGTCGAAGGACGGGAAGTAGACCTTCCGGTAGCCGGACGCGTCGGTCATGCGCGCGGTCAGCTCGAAGGGCTTGCCCCCGGGGCCACTGATCGTCATCTCCGCGGTGCTGCCGCCGACTTCGTAGTGCACCCGGTATCGCCAGCGGCAGTAGCCCGTCGAGGCCGTCGCGCGGACGATGAACGCCTCGGTCTCGTTCTGGTTCAGCGTGATGTGCTTGGCCTCAGGGCCGGTGAAGAACGGCTTGGCGTCCTTGGCGCCCTTGCCGGAGATCTTGAGGCGCGGGCGCGGGGCGTCCACCTCCAGCTCCAGCGGGATGACGTCCATGACTCCCTGGGAGGGGAAGTGCGCCAGGCTGCCGCCGAGCGGCTTCTCGCACCTTCCTCCCTCCAGTACGGGGACGATGTCGGTGATGCGGACCTGCTGGGCGGCCCTGCCCTGCACGGTGATCATCCACTCGGCGTTCCCGGCGTCGACGGCCTTCCGGCCCTCCCGCCAGGGGCCGCCCGACGAGATCTCTTCGATGATCTTCCGGTCCGCGTCGTCCCCGGCGCCCTTCGGCTCGCGCACCACGTAGTACCCGATGTCCTTGACGTCCTTGACCTCGACCACGTCGATGGCGTTCTGCGGTGAGAGCCGGTCCGGCACCCGGTCCAGCGGCAGGATCGTCTTCACCGTTGCGGTCAGGACGTCCTGGAACGTCACGGTCACCACGGCCAGCAGGATGCCCAGCAGCCAGGCCGTCGGGCTCTGCACGAACCGCAGCCGGCCCGTCGTCCCCTCGTCCTCCTCCTCGGGGCGCGGCAGGCGCGCCCCGCTCCCCCGGCGTACGCTCGCCCGGGTGAGCGCGCCCGTCCTGCGGGTCCCCCGCCGGTTAGTCGCCATGGGTCGACCCCTCCTCGCGCTCAGGGACCGGCTGGTCCTCGTACTCGTCGGCGCGCGGGACCACGGGGGCCGCTGTGCGCCGCGTCATCAGCAGAACCACGCCCAAGAGCGCGAGCCCCGTGGCCCATCCCCAGGCCGCTCCGAACCGGACGGCGTCGCCGAGAGCCACCCCCAGGTGTTCGGCCGCCGCCCCGCTTTCGCCGCGCGGGGCGAACCAGCGCATCAGCCGACCGTCCACGACCGCGGCGACGACGGCCGCCAGGACCGTGGCGTACCAGCCCTTCATGGCCAGGTCGGCGAGGGCCGCCGGGCGCCACCGCCGTACTTCCGCCGTACGCCGCGCCAGGGAGCGGAGCGCCACGGCCAGCACCAGGAGGAAGACGACGCTGACCACCAGGGTCGCGATCCAGCCGCCGAGCAGCTCGGTCCTGAGCGGACGCAGGCGCAGCGCCGGGTAGAGGACACCGCTCCACTCCTCGACCGTGGCCGGCGGCCGGTAGTTCTCCCACAGGTCCGGATCGAAGGTGACCGAGGCGTCCGGGGACCCCGGTGCTCCCTGCGACAGATGCCTGACGCGGATATGGCGAAGGACCGGTCCCCCGGCCACGGCCAGCAGCACGGCCGGGATGAGCCCGGCGCTGAGGAGTTGACGCCGGGCCCGGGCGGAGATCGGCGAGATCGGCGACGGTCCGGACTTCTCATGACGCTCGGAGCCTTCGCCGCCCTCGGGGCTCCCCTCGCCGGCGTCGCTCCCCTCACTCCCGTCACTCCCGGTGTCCTCCGCGGTCCTGAGGTAGGTCCGGAGGGGCTGCCAGTTCCTGTACCGCCACACCACGAGCCAGAGGACGACCGGCAGCCACAGCATGAGCAGCACGAACTGGGCTGCTGCGCCCGGCACTTCACCTACCTGGGCCCGCACCACCCAGGCACGGTAGGTGGGCATGGCGGTGACGGCGTCCGGGTCCAGGGCGGGGCCGATCAGCGTCGCCACTCCCGCGGCGAGCAGCGCGGCGCCGGTCAGGGCGAGGACGGTCCTGAGCCTCGGCCTGATGCCGGCGCTCCAGCGAAGTACCCCGTAGGTGAGCAGACCGCTCAGCACCAGGAAGACGACCTGCGGCAGCCATCCCTGCACGTGGTCCAGGTCGCGCACCGCGAAGCCTTCGAGGGAGAGGCCCAGCAGCCGGACCTCGCCCACGGTCGCCTCGGGCCGCACGAGGTCGGAGACCTGCCGCTTCATCGGATCGAGGAAAAACAGGACGGTCGCCTGGCTCCACACCCCGTAGGCGGCCAGCACCATGGACAGGCGGCGATTCACCGTCGTATTCCCCCGAGTCGCCTGTTCCGTACGTAAGTTGCGCGGCAAGTCTGCCGTACGGGCGCAGCCGTACCAAGGCTTTTACACCGACCCACCGAGCAACCGAGCCCTCCAGCCGCTCAACACCGCAACACCGCAACACCGCAACGGCGGAGCAACGCAACGGCTCGACGGCTCACCGGCTCGCCCTTCGTCGCCGGTGGCCTACCGCTCCCCCGGCAGCCGGGTCTCGCCCGCGGCCTCCGCCTCGGCCTTCGCGTCGCTCACCGCGGCGGCGGCTTGCTTGGCGGCCTCGTCGGCGGCGGCGACGGCGTCGAGTGCGAGGGTCGAGTTCGGTTCGATCTCCGGCGCCCCGACGCTGTCCTTGTCGCTGTCGACGACATCGGCGGCCACGTCCTCGCGCTCCGCGGACGCCGGCGGCCCCGCCCCGGCCGGCTGGTCGCCGAACGCACTGGTGACGGTGCGGATCGCCTCGGTCAGCTCGCCCGGGATCACCCAGAAGGTGTTGTTGTCGCTCTGCGCCAGATGCGGGAGCGTCTCCAGATACTTGTAGGCCAGGACCTTCGCGTCGGCGTTGTTGCGGTGGACGGACTGGAAGACGAGCTCCACCGCCTTCGACTCGCCGTCCGCCCGGAGGATCATGGCCTGCTGCGTACCCTGCGCCTCCAGGATGTCCTTCTGCTTCGTGCCCTCCGCGGTGAGGATCTTGGCCTGCCGCTCACCTTCGGCGTGCAGGATGGCCGCGCGCTTGTCACGCTCGGCCCGCATCTGCTTCTCCATCGCCTCTTTGATGGTGTTCGGCGGATCGATGGCCTTGATCTCGACGCGGTTGACCCGGATGCCCCACTTCCCGGTCGCGTCGTCGAGGACAGCACGGAGCCGGGCGTTGATCTCCTCACGCGAGGTGAGCGTCCCTTCCAGGTCCATGCTGCCGATGACGTTCCGCAGGGTGGTCACGGTGAGCTGATCGATGGCGTGCAGATAGTCGGCGACCTCGTAGGCCGCCGCCCGCGGGTCGGTGATCTGGTAATAGAGCACGGTGTCGATGTTGACCACGAGGTTGTCCTCGGTGATCACCGGCTTGGGGTCGGACGAATACACCTGCTCGCGCACGTCGAGTTTGGTGTTGACCCGGTCCGCTACCGGCAGGACGAAGTTCAGGCCGGGCTGCAGCGTCCGGCGGTACCGGCCGAACCGCTCGATGTTGTAGCGGCGCGCCTGCGGAACGATACGTACGGTGGCGGCCACGAGAAAGACGACGACGATCGCCGCCACAAGAATCGGGATGACAACCGGATCCATACTTCCTCCTTCGTCCTCCCGCCTACTCCCGCGCTACGTGTTCAGCCGTTCACGGAAGGAGCTCGCGGGGATACACGACGGCTGTAGCGCCTTCGATCTCCATGACGTCCACCAGAGCCCCCACCGGAATCACCAGACTCTCGTCGAGAGCGCGAGCGGACCATTCCTCACCGGAGATCTTGATCAGGCCGTGGGTCGCGGTGACCTCCTGCATGACCTCGGCCCGCTTGCCGATCAGCGCATCGCTGCCCTCGTAGGTCAGGGGCCCCTGCGCCATGTGCCGCAGCGCGACAGGGCGGACGAGGGCGAGACCCGCTGCCGCCGCCAGCCCGAGCGCCACGAGCTGGCCGAGCAGGCCGATGCCCACTCCGGCCACGACAGCAGCCACCAACGCCGCGCCGGCCAGCAACCCGAAAACGAGCGTGAGAGTGAAGAACTCCGCAGCGCCGAGCGCCGCGGCGGCGAGCAACCAAGCGAACCACGGCATCGAATCAGCCTCCCAAAGGGGACCTACTCAGCTACTTACCCGTTCTGCCCCCGTGTGGAACGGTCCGGTCAGAAGAAGCTCTGGAGACGAAGGCCCGAAGTCGGCAGCCGTTGTGTACACATGAGACACCCGGTACCTTTGAGCGTATGACGCACATGCCCATAGAGTCCATCCGCGATGTCCGCGCGCACTTGGCCGAGGTCGTCGAACGTGCCGATCGCGACGACACACCCACAGTCATCACGCGACGAGGCAAAGAAGTCGCCGCCGTCGTGTCGATCGAGGTGCTCCGCAAGTACCAGGAATGGGAAGAGCGCGAGATCAACAGCCTCATCGACGAGCGCATGGCGACCCGGTCGGCCGGCATCCCTATCGAGGACGTCATGAAGGAAACGCTGGCGCGAAGTGAGTGAGTACCGCACCGCTTTCCACCCGGAAGCCCAAGCCGAACTCCGCAAGGTTCCGCGCGACGCCGCGCTCCGCATCCTGACCAAGCTGACGGAACTGGAAAGCGACCCGTTCGGCTTCAACACCACCGCGCTCGTTTCCCAGCCCGGGCGCCGCCGCCTCAGAGTCGGCGACTACCGCGTCATCTACACCGTCGGCAACGGCGAGCTGATCGTGTGGGTCATCCGCGTCGGACACCGCTCCACGATCTACACCACCTGAGTCACCCCGCCGGAGAATCAGAGCGTCCACCATCCATCCAGCGCGGGAAAGCCAAGGGCCCACCTCCGAGAAGGTGGGCCCGCCTGACGTGCAGGTCCGCCCCGTGGGCTACCTGGCGCTCATCCACCTGCTCAGACGTTGAAGCGGAACGTCTGCGGCCCGATCCTGACCTGCCGCGGAGCCCCATCCAGGGCTCTGACCTGGGATTGCCTCGTTGGGATGCGTTGGCTCCCGACGGCCGTTTACGGTTGTCCTGCGGACTGGCTGCGGACTGAGCACAGGCCCGACTCCGGCCCGGCATTACATGAGCCGAACCTTGTCCGTCCGTGACTCCAGAGATGGGGCACTGTCTCGCTATACGTCGCCCGCCTGGAAGCGGATAGCCGGCCCGGATCCGTCGGCATCCGTCCTGTCCGGAGTGAGCAACGCGAAGGCGATGGAGACGCGGGCGGGGTCGACAGGGTGCACCAGCGCCTGCTCGGGTTCGACGACGGGATAGAGCAGCGCGATCCCGCGCTCGCCATCACGCAGCAGCTCCCGGACCACCCGACGGTGGCCGGGATCACTGATCGCGCCGAAAGCACCCGGGCGCCGACGAGCACGCCGGAACAGTGAGATCTCAGGCGTCCCGGGGAGGGGTCCCTTCAGAGCGTTCGCCGAGGCAAGCTGCGGGGCCACGATCAGCCATTCCCCCAGGGGCGCCGAGCGAGTGCCGAGACTCCGCAGATAAGCGAGGTGCGGTGCGAAGACCTTCGGACGGTCCCACTCCAGTCCGCCCAGTACGTCGAGCAGCTGTCCGTGTGTGACGATCGCGGTGAGTGCCGAGACCGAGGCGGCCCTCGTCCCGTCATGGGCGGGCACCGAGAACTGCTTCAGCGGTCCACCCAGAGCCGACAGTACCGGCCGCCACCGTTCCGTGTTCCGTGTGATCGTGGCTCCACCGACAGGCAGTGCGCTCGGCTCGATCCATCTTCCGGGCGAGCGGATCTCCACGAGCCGGGCATTCATCATTTTGCTCGCGCTCGTGGGCTTCAGCTCCGGGAGGTACTGGGCCACCAACGGCCTGATCTGCGACGGCATGATCGCCGGGCCGCCGTCCACCGGCTTCGCGTAGTCGGCGAGCTGCGCCCGGAAGGCGTCTTCATCGCGGCAGGCGGCCTCGAATGCCTCGTACAGGTCGATGCCCTTGTCGACTCCTGTGCGACGCCCGATGTACAGCCGCACCAGGTCCCGGTAGCCGTGGCGGAACCCGAACCAACGGCCCATCTGCATGAGTGAGTCAGCTTGGCTGGTGCTGCGCCGGTAGTACGTGACGGTCAGACCCTCGACGGTGAAGCCACGGGATAGTTTGGCGCCTCCCACGAGGATCTTCCACACCGGACGACGGTCGAAGTCCACGGTCCCGCTCTCGATGTCCCTGTCGCCGTTGACCACGACGACGGGGCCTTCTCCCCCTTCGATGCGGGTGCGCGCCGCGCGGAGGTACGGCACCAGGTCACCGAAGTCCGGTGGCCGCACGAACCCGCCGTGGTGGTGGGCCGAGACCGGTGCGAAGTCAAACTCGAACAGGGCGTGCAGCCGTCCGAGCCCACCGTCCCGCTCCTGCTGGTCCGCGTGCCAGAGCTGGGCGATCCGCTGCGCGCTCTCGCGGTGGTCGGCCATCCGTACAGACTCGTGGACGAGCATCGTGTGGTGGCGGTAGCCAATACCGCTCGGGTCAAGCGCCTCGCGGTAGAGCTTGACTGCCGCCGACAGGAGAAAGGCGTCCATTGCCTGCCGCAGGTACGCGTCGTCATCGCCCCCGGTCTCCCCCATGGGTCGGACGTGTGCCAGCTCCTTCGAGTCGGCGACCGTCCGCTTGTGCGCCGGCACGGGTGAGTCGAAATCGTGGAACTCGCGCGCCCCCATATAGCCGGAAGGGCGGGGCAGAGCAATCACGAAGTCCTTGGGGAACAGATCTTCCTGATCAGTCGGGTCGATCAGGACATTCGCGAACGGGGTGGCGGTGTAGGCAACGTACTGGGCGCGCGGGAGCAACCCCAGCAGTGCGGAGACGAGGCCGTTGATCGCCGTGCGTTCGGCACCTTCCCGTCCTCTCCCGAAGTGTGCCGTGTTCACCGATCCGTGGTCTGACTCATCGTCCACGATCAGGACGGGAACCTCTTCGAGCTGTCGCCCCAGCCTCCGAAGGTCGCGGACGACCCGCGCCAGAACAGCCTTGTTCTTCTTCACCACCATGAGTCGCGCCGCGCTGCGGTGCAGGTTGCGCGGGTCGTGGAACGGCAAGGCGGGATCGGCCTTCTCGAATTCGAGCGCGGTGATGCCCTGGCGCAGCGCCTGATAGTCGTCGTCACGGGTAGTGAGACGGATGACGTCGAACGCGCCGAGACGCGACGGGAGTTCGCCATGCGAGAGAAATCCGCCCCGCTGCCAGTCCGGGTCGTCGGCGTACTCGGAGTACTCCTCGGGAGCGCCACGCAGAATGTTCTCCTTGCCCACCAGTTCCATGTCGAGACGCCGTTGCGTCTGATAGCGCAACAGGTTGAGGGAGCCACTGAGCACGATTACCAGCCGGTAGCCGCGATCGACCGCCTTGGCGATCACGCCGGTGAAGTTCGCGGTCTTCCCGGACTGGACATGCCCCATCACCAGGCCCTTGGTCTGATAGGCGACCGCGTCCGTGGGGTCGGCGAGCCGCTCGACCACTCGGTCAGCAGCCTCGTCGATACCGGCCACAGCCTCGGCCGACCAGCCCTTGAGGTCCCTCAGGCACCGTTCGTAGGCGGGCCAGTACCAGCCGTCGGCGAAGTGCGCCGGAGTGGCCCACGGCGGCGGCGGTTCGCCGATAACGATGGGGCCGACGGCGAAGGAGATCGGGACCAACTCGGTCAGGATCCGGCGGGTGGCCGGCTCCAGGGCGAGCGCTTCGTACAGCGCGATCCGGCGCTCGGCACTGCGGGGCGGGCTGTTCGTCCACTGCCGGCCCGTCTCGTGGTCCCACCGATTGATGTTCCGTCGCCAGGAGTCGACCAACGGGCCTGCGGCGGCTCCGGCGGTCAGCTGGTCACGCAGCACGTGCTGTGAGGTAGCGGGCCGGGCCGACAGATCGGGGGATACGTACATGAGTGCCCGGGCGAAAGGCCGAGGACCGGAACCGACCATGGTCTCGAATGCCAGGTCATGCAGCTCGACCGTTGCCTCCCCCAGCGGTCCGGCATCTGGATCGCCCAGCGGAACAAGGGCATCCAGCACATCGCGGTGGCGCTGTTCGAGTTCCAACCGATCATAGGTCGCGCATCGGCGATCCCATGTACCAGGCAGGGAGTCGGTTCCCGCCACGGTGGGTGCGGAGTCCGCACCCACCAAGATGGTGCGCCAGGACGCCAGGACGGTGGAGCGCACGCGGACCGGCATGTCACGGGCCCCGGTTGCGTGCTGTGCCGCGTAGCGGTCCAGTTCGGTCAGGAAGGCGTCGCCACGGTCCTCCAGCGATCCCGTGGAGAGATGCAGTTGAGTACGCAGCCGACGGAGGTCCGAGTGGGCCCGGTTCAGGGCGGCCTCCGCTTCCCGGCTTCTGCGGTCCGCTTCCTTGGCCTGTTCGACCGTGCGGCGGACCTGGGCGCTCAACGTCCTTATCTGGTGCTGCGGGTCCTTGCGCCCCTTCTTGGCGGCGCCATGGAAGTGCCGCAGCTGGTCGGCATCGGCTGCGGAGAGCCCGTCTCCGGCAAGCCCGATGAGCTGTTCGACAAACTCCACAGGCGGAAAGCTCCTACACCTGAGGTACCTGCTGATCGTCGCGAAGTTCCACGACAGCTTGCGGGCGACGGCCCTGCGCGATAGGCCCAGCGCGTCGAAGGCCGCGCGCATGGCCCCTACGAGGTCCAGTTCGGCGGCGGACAGATCGGCGCGAGACTCATCGAGTGTGCCGTCCGCCCGGTTGTCTGACAGCACCCACCATTCCTACCTGCTACCTCTGACACCCGGGGGTGTTGCGCGGAATCCTGCAACACCCCAACTGTTGCTGCCGACTCAGCAACATGTTGCCCCGTGCGCAACATTCTTCGAGTACCGGAACGTCGTCACCGGAACTGCCCGACCTCACCACCAGGACGACGAAGAATGCGCAAGCTCAAGACGATCAAGAAGGACATGAAGACGACCCCGAAGTGGACGGTCCGCACCCGGCGGCTACGTCGGTACGCCCGCCGCGCCTGGTCGGGTCTCATCAGGCACATGCTCCGCGGCGCGGCTTCGGCGCTGGGTTCGACACTCATGGCGTGGCTCATCTGGTGGGCGATGAACCGGTGAAGCGCAAGACGATTCCCTTCGTGCCGATCGGCGTCGTCGGAGAGTCGGCTCCCAACCGCACTGGCTGAAGCCGGAACCACACGTCGGCACCGCACGAGGGAGGGGGGCCCAACAAAGCCCGACCCCTCCCTCCGCACATTCGGCGAGTCATACGTCGAAGCGACTCCCTGTCCTTGCTGCGGGCATCTCGTTCAGCGATCTTCACTCGGATGCCGCCTAGCTGTCGCCCATCGAAGTGGAGAGAAGTTCGCGGGCGCGACGTGCCACGCTGTCGAAGTTTCGCGCAGAGGCGATCACCGCCTCAAGGTCAGGCCGTGCTTCAGATGGCGTGCCACTACCAACGGTCCATTCGGCTCTCTGCAGACGTGCCGCCATCTTCGGCTCCATCACGATGTCGATCGTCGCGAGAATCGACTCAATGTCCCGGTGGGCACCAGCGCGGTCTCCGCTCGCCCAAAGAGCACGCGCCCTGCGAGCCAGTGCGATGTAACGGCGGTTGTAAGTCGTCTCTGCGAGGCCAAGCACCGCCGTGCGATCCGCGACGGCGGAGGGCACATTGCCGTCGTCATCGTGGAGGTCTGCCCGGTTATTGAGCGCACAGGCACGTGCCTCGTCCTCCGCGGAAGAGTCTTCGATGACCGCTGTGAAATCCGCCATCGCGGCGTCCCGATCACCGGTATCCAGCCGCGTGATGCCGCGGTTGTTCAGGATGTCCGAGCGGACCGACCAACGCGGGTCGCAGTCGGCAAGCGCCTTCGTGAAGAGTTCATTCGCCCTGCGTGCGTCGCCCTCTTTAAGAACGAGATTGGCGAAGCGGAAGCGTGCGGTCACAGCAAGTTCATCAATGCTTCGCTCAGAGATCGATTCTCGCAAGGTGTCGAACCGGGAGAAGATCCACTCGAGCGCAGGATGGTCGCTCCGTTGAAGGAGTGGCACGGTGTCCGCCGCCATTCGCGCACACGCCACCGGCGACTCGAGCCAGTCGCCGGCATCGAGCAGGTGCACCAACTGCTCGTGCTCGCTATGGTCGCCGGCGGCACGTTCGACGAAGGCTTGGTACGCCTGCTGGTCGGCCCGCCATGCAAGCTGCAGCAGGCCCACCGCAGCAGCGCGGTCTGTGCCAGTTGTGGCCAACCGGTCGAGGACGTACAGCTCGCCGAGGATATCGGGGCGGACCCCGTCCAGCAGATCATCGAGCGACACCGCAAGGAAGTCGTCATACACGTCAGGCAGAAGCCCTGCCGGAGGCGACAGCGTCAGCAGGAGGCGGGCATATGCGTCAGCCGAGACACCACCAAGCGCTGTCGCCAGGGTTCTCACGTTTCGCGCACGGCGGGCTGGAGAGAATCCACCGACGCTCTGCGCCATCTGACCATCCAAGCGTGCGATGAGGCGCCTCAGTGCCGCGTCGCGGTCGACGCTCACGCCGTTCTCATCGAGCCAGTCCATCGTCGCAACGAGCGCAAAGAGTGGACGGCGCTCGGCATCGATCTTTTCGGCGTGATCGGCGATGTCCTCAACATTCGTTGACGACAGTTCGGTTCGGGCATGCGTGGCTACGGCCTTGATCAGCCTACGAATGTCTGGGCGAGATAGGCCGCCAAGCTCGCGTGGTAGGCCGTACTGGCTCGCCTGTACGTGGAAGGACTCCTCCATGCGGTGTGTGCGCTGCAATGTATCCCACCACGTACCCGCAGCCTGACGTTCTAGAACGAGTACGCGCACGGGTGCACTCAAGGCTCGCTGACTGAGGCGGAAGAGTGCCTCTGAGAGCCATGCACTGCGCTGAGCCGCGTAGTCGACTACTACGAGTGTCGGCCGCGTCGGTTGGAGGCTGCCCAGTGCCGACTGGAAATCGTCACGAAGGAATCCTGCATGCCATTCACCTGCCACCGCCCGGCACAGTTCGATCGTCAGGCGACTTTTCCCTGCGCCGGCAGATCCAGTCCACAGCCACCACGAGAAGGCTTGATCTGCTTGCAGGAATTCTTTCAGTTCTCGAATTTCGGCATCACGACCGACACGAGCGATGACGGTGTTGGCGAACGCAAAGAGAGACTCGGAGGAGTCAAGCTGCGGCAAGGCCAGCACGAGGGTGTCGTCTGATTCCCCGACGCCGGCCTCGAGCATCTTGAGGGTTTCACGCTCGGCCTCAGTCTTCCACTGTCGAAGTGCCGACGCGGTGTAGCGAAGCACGTCGCTGTCAATGAGCTTTCCGCAGTTCTGGCACAGCCAAATGCCATTATGTTCGGAAGCGCGCTCGACCGGGGTGAGGGCAGGATTGTAGCGTGGGCCACCCGGGCTAGCAGCCATGATGTGCGCGGCGACACCGACGTTGACAGCGCCGCTTGACTGCAGCTTGGGCCCTGACGTAACCGCCCGGCAATCGGGGTTGCTGCACCTGGAAGCAACCCGCCGGGCGAGAGCATCCTTCACTACCTTGGCGAAATCATCCCTTGAGGTGCCGAAAGTCTTCCCGGCCATCTGGTCCCCCAGAATCATTCGTTGAGCAATCTGACGAGCTGCGGTGACCCAACCACGACGAACCGGCGAACCCGTTTGGCGCCCTCATCGCACGGATACCGGAAATTCGTTGACATACATCATATACCCGCTTCGCGAGATCGACTACGGGCGTGGTGGGGACAGGCTCTGCAAATTCACTTTCGAGCTTCCCTCGAAGGACCGGCCACAGAGCCTCAGCCATGGCAACTTTCTCGACCTTGATCCTCATTCGGCCGATTGGGACCTTAATGTCCTGATGTACCGCGCGAGCCTCCTCAAGGAATTGGCGCATGCTCGCTCGCCACTCCAGCGAGTCTGCCTCGGGCCCGCGATCAGCAACTTGAGCAATGACAGGAAGCAGCTCATCGTCCGTAAAATTGGCCAGTTCGTACTTGTCTTTGCCCCAGACGTGCACAGTCACCAGGAAGTCAAGGTAGTCCTCTGGAATTTCTGCGCCTTGACTTCGAGCCTCTTCCTGCACCGCCGCAAGCAACGCCTGACGCTCCGCCTCGCACTTTTCGGGCGTCGCCCATTTATTCTCGGCATCCATCGCAATAACCAGCGCCGTAGGGGTGGCATCCAAAAGCCAGACGTCACCTACCCGGCGGCCGACTCGTGGCGTAACCCCGTATCTCGCAATCAGCTGAGGGCTAACCCTCGACCCTTTGCACCGCTGCACTCGCACTTGCTGAGGGTCCGTAAGGCCGAGCTCGGCAAGCAGACGCGGGACGTGAATAAGTTCAGTCTCCCCCTCGACCAGCACAATAACTCTGGGGTGGGGGGACAGGCCGAAATCTCCGAGTGCCCGCTCCAGAGTCGCAGCTTCCTCATATCTCGGGTTCAAGCGGTCATGAAGCGCCGTCCAATACCCGTCCCCGGTGAGATCAGGGAGCGGCTCAACCAAACCGTCCTCAGCCAGGTCATCGTGGGCCTGCAAGAGCACTTCGGCGGCCACTCGCTTCCACATGCAGTCAAGCGGATCGCCCTTAAGCTTCGACCAACCCGAGTAGCTGGTATGGCGGATCAGCGGCAACCACTTAACCAGAGGGTCACGAGAGTGCGCTTGTGCGAGAAGGGTCTCGGCATGCCCCCGAAGGCCAGCTGGGTTGAATCCGCTAACGCTAAGAAGATCTGCCACCGAGAATCCCGAACGAAATCGCCAGAGGCCCTGCTCGTCTGCCCCACCCAGAAGACTGATCCGGCCGAGAACGCCGCCGAGGTAGTGTGGCGACAAGGCCGCCAGAGCAAGCACCATTGAGTGGGATCCTGTGCCCGGATGACGGATAGGCCAGATATCGCCCTGCCGAACGAATCTATACCGCGCTAGTGCTTCATTCAGCCCAATCAATTGCCAAGACGAGTAAATGAAGCCATTCCACCAACTTCTCGCGTCGACTCCGCCAGGGCGCTCATAAGGCCAGGCGACACTATACCCTTCTTGCCTTGGGTCACGCAAGCGCCCCTCTAGCGCGGCACCCATCACCCAACCTCGTGGGTTCTTTTCAAGCAACACGTTGCCGATATCCACCCGACGACCCTCCGCTGGCGCGTCACTCACCCTATAAAGCGGAACGAGCAGACCGTGAATATGGAGCGCTTGCAGGTCCTGCGAACGCAAGTTGTGGCCGCGCTCTTTAGCCTTCCGAATAAACGAACCAGTATCGAGAAGCTCATCCTGCGTGAAAGCAAATGGAATTTTCAGCAATTCGAGCGACGATCGAACTTGATGTCTCACGGCGAAGTCCCCTTAGCCACGCATGAACAGGACCCTTACCAAGAGTATGGACTTCCTCCATGCGCAAGACGTACGGGAAGTAGCGAATCACTCCCATCCGTCGAGCGAGACATCTTGGCCTCCGTTCAGGTACCCGGTTAGAGCATTGGCCGTGGTATCAACGAAGGCTTCGGGGATGGCATTGGCATCGACCCAGCGGACCTCAGAGTGCTTGCGGGGTTCGCGGTTTTCTGGTTCACCGGTCCATTCGTGGGCGGCGAAAACGACCGTCACGAAGCCGTTCGGGGCTTCGACGCCCCAGGCGCCGTGGATGATGTGGGCGACCTTGAGGGACTCAGGCTTCACCGTGAGCCCGGTCTCCTCGTAGAGCTCGCGGACCGCGGTCTCGGTGATGGGCTCGCCCGGCTCGCTCTTTCCGACGGGGAGGTCCCACAGGCCCTGGGCGAACTTGGCGTTCTCGCTGCGCTGGAGGAGGACGACGCGGTTGGTGGCCTTGTCGTGGACGATGACGGCCGCGACCAGCAGGGTCATCGATTCGAGCGCCGGCTTGAGGGCTTGGGAGCGGTCGTCGGTCTGCTGAGCCACGGGGGTTCCCTTCGTCAGGCGGGTTGTTGGGCATGTTAGGCGAGGGCCTCGCGAGCGCGGCGAGCGAGATCGGCGGCACCGGGTACCTTGCGCCGCTGGTAGACCGCGAGCGTGGAGCGGATCGAGGTGATCGCCTTGCGGGTGCGGTCGGAGGTCATGCCCTCCATGAGGACCAGGGTCTGGGTCCAGGCCGCGACAGCTTCATCGGCTCGGGCCTGGGCGGCGAGGCTGTCGCCCAGGTCGGCGTGGGTGAGGGCGTGGACGCGCTTGTACTTCTCCGGGTCCCAGCGGGTGAGGGCGTCGCGGTGCTGCTGTTCTGTGCCGATGTGGTCGGCGAGGTCGGTCAGCGTGCGGGCGGTGTGGCTGGACACGGTGGCGGCCGCTGGGCCGCTGACGCGGGAGAAGCTGGGCTGGGGCCCGTCTTCGCGCAGGAGTGCATCTTCGGCGGCGAGGAGAGCACGGGCTGCCAACGGGTTTTCGCCAACGGCTGCATAAGCGCGGGCGTGCGTGATGTGCAGGAGCGCTTCCGTCTGGCCGTCTACGTGGCCGAGGCCGCGGGTGAGGGCTCCCTTAACGAGGTCCACGCAGTGGTGGGGTTGCTTGAGGCTGAGGGACTGGTGGGCGAGGGCGCGCATCATCCAGGCGGCATGGCCGTGAGGGTCGGCTTCGCAGGCGAGCTGGTAGCCGACCTGGTAGTAGCGCTGGGCAGCGCCTTCGTGTCCAAGGTCGTGGTGCTTCCACCCTGCGAGGTAGGCGAGTTCGGCGACGGCGCCGAAGGCGGCCTGGCGTAAGGCTTCTGTGGGGAAGCGGCCGCGCAGAATGGGGGCTGCCGTGTCGGCGAGGTACGCAGTGACCGTGGTCAGGCCGTGCCCGCCACCGAGGCGTTCGTCGGCGGCGCTGAAGGCTGCCGTGATCTGTCGTACGACGTCGATGTCGTCGCTGCCGACGAGGGAGCGGGCGGTGCGGGCGCGGAGCATCCGCGAGGTGGCTTCGTGGTCGTGCAGGAGCGGCATGGCCACGCCGGCCGTAGTGAAGGCGGCGATGGCGAGGAAGCGGCGGCGCTCGACGTCCGCGCGGCCGAGGTCGGTGACCGCGGTGACGGGGTCGGTGTCCGGTGGCGACTCCGTGTCGGGTGAGTGGAGGCCGAGCTCGGTTCGGGTGACGACGCGTCCCAACCGCCGGGAGAGGGCTTCGGCGAGGTACTGGCCTGCCTGGCCGGTCGGTGTGCGGGCACCGACCACCCAGTGGGAGATGGCCGACTTGTTCGTCTGGAGCAGTTCGCCGTTCTCGGCGGCGATGCGGCGTACGTCCTTGGCGAGCGCGTCATACGTGCACCCGGCGGCGTTGATCGTGTCGCGCAGGCGGGAGTTGGCGCTGGTCGGTGCCGGCACGATCGCCTCCGCTCCGGATCCGTAAACCGTGTATACCGCTTAGCCTCGGTCACACCGTACCCACTCTGCGTAGCGAGCGGTTCACTTATCGACAGCCGCCCCACTCACGGCATCGCGGGCCGGGCGGCCCCCAAGTTCCGTACGCCCTAACGGGCTCGGGCATTCCTGTGCCCCGGGCCCGGACGATCAGAGACGGAGACACGGTGACCACCATCGACACCGCGACCATCACGGTCGAGCTGCCCGACGCCTTCGACCCGCGCTGGAACCGCCTGCCCGGCATCCAGGTGGACGGCCGGCGCATCATCATCAACCCGGCCGAGTACTTCTTCCGCTTCGAGTCCAGCACCTGGCTCGTCGCCGACTGGGACTTGGTGAAGGCCCAGCTCCTCGACGTGGACGAGACGACCGAGAGCGCGGTCGAGCAGCTCGCGCTCGACTTCATCAAGAACCACGGCGAGTCCACCTCCGATGCGGCCCGCGTGCTGGCGACGGCGTACGGGGTGCACACGTACCTCTTCCGCGAGGAGCACTTGGCCGGCCTCGGCCTCCCGCAGATCACCGCCGACCACCTGCGCATGCTGCGCGAGGCAGCTACGTTGATGGCGCTCAACAAGGTCGAGCTGGACGGGCACATCTCCAACGTCGGCCCGTGCTGGTTCTTCCCCGCCGCCACGTCCGTCGTCTTCGACCTGGACGACGAGACGGGCGGAATGCTCGACGAGGTCTACCACGGAGGCTGGTTCAACGAGCACCGCCGGATCGAGTCCATCAAGGCCCACGCCGCCCTTGGCGGACGGCTCGTGCACGGCTGCCAGTCCGTGCCGGACCAGTCCGGCGGCGTGGTCGCACCCTACGGTGCCTCGATGGCGAATTTTCGCGACGACCTCGCCGCGTTCAAGGCTGGCTGGATCGAGCAGGTCTACGCCCACCGCGTAACCGCAGCCGAGTAACCCTGCCCCCAGTACGGCTCCGGGGCGGGCCAGCT
Source organism: Streptomyces sp. NPDC091287 (assembly GCF_044768525.1). Classification (NCBI taxonomy): domain Bacteria; kingdom Bacillati; phylum Actinomycetota; class Actinomycetes; order Kitasatosporales; family Streptomycetaceae; genus Streptomyces; species Streptomyces sp. NPDC091287. The sequence goes on along the minus strand of NZ_JBIVUV010000011.1, from coordinate 13,564 downwards.
CGCGCGCGCCCGCCCCGGAGCCCACCAGTCTCCTGGAGACCCCCATGGCCCAGAGCCTGTCCGCCACCCTGCTGAACGACCTGTGCGCTCTCATCGGCAAGCCCCTCCCCGAACGTACCGAGATTCGCGTCTGGGGCATGTCCGGCGTCGAACGCGTCACCTTCCCTGACAGCACCACGGCCGTCTTCAAATACGCCAAGGAACCCTTCGACCGCGAGGCCCAGGCCCTGCGGGTGGCATACCAGCGCGGGCTTCCGGTCCCCGCCCTCCACGCCACCGCGATGCAGGACAAGTGGCTCGGGATGCTCATGGACGACCTCGGCACTCCCGTACGGGACGCCGACGACCTCGACGGTGTCGCCGCCGCCGTCATGCTCCATGCCGCCCGCCCGGCGGGCGGTCTACCCCTCCTCGACGGGGCGGGCCTCGCGGCCCTGCCCGGCCGGGCCCTCGATCACCTCCAGCGGCTCCGGAGAGCCGACCGATGGACGGACTGCGACGACATCGAGACCGCGCTGGGGAAGATCTCCGCCGCGGCCGAGACTCGCGTCGAAGGTGCGACGCTCGATCCGTTCGGCTGGGTCCATTCCGAGTTCCACCCCACGAGCGTCCACATCGGGGAGAACGGCTGGCACCTCCTCGACTTCGCACGCGCCTTCACCGGCCCCGGCCTGATCGACCTCGCCTCGTACCACGGCACCACCGACGTACCGAGCCCCTTCCGAATGCGCGTGCTCCTGGAGCAATACGTCACCGCAGGCGGTCATGAAGACTCCCTCGCCTCCCGGGGCGGCCTCGCCGCCGAGGCATGGGCCCTGGGCTGGCACCGCATGTGGGCCGTGGAGTGGTTCATGGAGCAGGCCATCCGCTGGATCGACGACCCGGCCAAGGACCCCGCGTACATCCCCGTCGTCCGCCGCCACCTGAACGACGTGGTCCAACTCCTGGAGGTCTAGGTGCTCGCCCAGGTCTCCCCTTGGTACGCCCACGCAGCCCAGCGCACAGCCGCTGCTCCCGCGCACGCCCTCAGCGCACCGGCCCGGATGGAATGGAGCACCCACGCGGGCATCGGTCCCGGCGCCGAGATCCTGGGCCAGGGCCTGTGCGGCAAACGCGTCCTGGAGCTGGGCTGCGGCCCCGGCCACAACGTGGCCCACCTCGCGAAGCACCACCAGGCCCGCGTCACCGGCGTGGACCTGGTCGGCCTCCAGGTACGCCGCGCCCGCTCCCACTATGGCCACATCGACGGCGCCACGTTTGCTGCCGGTCACGCACTGCACTACTTGCAGGCCACCGGCCGGACCTTCGACGCGATCTTCTCCGTCTTCGGTGCCGTCGGCCTCGTCGCCCCCGAGCTCCTCCTCACCGCCGTTTCCCGACGCCTGAAGCCTGGCGGTGTCCTGGCCTTCTCCGTCCCTCACCCGGCACGGGCCGGAAGACATCCATCCACGGACGACCGTCCGCGCGAGGACTACGTCACCATGCCCGACCACACTCGATTGCCCCTCACTCGATGGGAGTTCGACGCCCGCCGCTGGGGAGCCCACCTCTCCAGGGCGGGCCTGGGCGTCACCTCGACGGTGGAGCTGCGGCACCCGCGCCGTGACCCGTGGCCCACCACCCTCCTGATCACCGCCCGCAAACGCTGACCGACGGAGGCACCGATGACCCTGCCCTACCTGCTTCTCGACATCGACGGCGTCCTCATACCGTTCCCGGCCGCCGACGGGAGCACCCCGCCCACCCACGTCCGCCACACCGTCCTGCCCACCGGCCGGCACCCCGACGACCCTGTCGCCATCTGGCTCGACCCTCGACAGAGCAGCATTCTCACCGACCTCCTGACCAGCGGACTCGTCACCCCGGTGTGGTGCACGAGCTGGCGCAAGGACGCCAATACGATCATCGGCCCTCTCCTGGGACTGCCCGACTTCCCTTACCTCGACCTGCCTCGTCCCCAGATCACCACCAGTCACCCCGACGGCTACCTCTGGAAACGAGACCACGTCGACGTCTGGCTGGCAGACACCCCCGCTGTCTGGATCGACGACGACTTCACCAGCCTCGACCATGAATGGGCAGCAGAGCGCACCGGCAAGGGGACGCCGACCCTCCTCGTTCAGCCAGACCCACACCTCGGGCTACAGCCCGAACACCTGACCGAGCTCACGACATGGATCTCGTAGTTACCCACAGCCCGCGCCGTCTGACGACTGATCCCCTCGCTGCCACGAGCAGCGAGGGCACCAGCGTGTTGCTCGAGCGTCTACCGTCTGCGGTCAGTGGCGGGGATCGGCACCGCTGATGTCGGAGTCGGCTGGAACACTGCGGCCGTGATCAACGAAACAACCCCGGACCTTCCTGATACTCCCGCCGGTTCCCTGCCACGCACAGCACAGGCTGAACTCGCCGACATCGCCTGAGAGGAGCTGTCGCACGTCTGTACGGGCCAGCACAGTGTGCGTGACACACCGGACATCCTCGGCGCTGTGCTCGCCACCGACCCGGCCCGCCGTGTGCGGGCTGTGGAGGACCTGTATCGGCTGCTCCTCAATCGGGAGCAGGTTTTTCCGGCGACCGCTCCGGCGGCCTTGGTCCTCGCTCGTCTTCTTGACGATCCGCGCACCCTCGCCGAAGACCGGTGGGAGCGCAGGGCCGGCCGGCGGTCGCTTCGCGCCGAACTGCTGAACTGGCTTGCTTCGTTCGCCGACATCGCCCGCCTGGACGGCGAAGACGGCGTCGGCACGGCGCAAGATCTGGCTGCCGCCCGTGCGGCAAGGCCAATACTCCACGACCGCATCGCGGATTTCTGCGACGACGACGATCCACTGGTGAGGGAGGCCGCACTTGCGGCTACAGCCCTGCTCCTGGCCGACCCCGCCCTCACCTCGTCCGTACCCCGATACACCCCCGCCGTCCGCGAGGTCCTTGCCGTGAGCGCGGACTCGTACTACCGGCGGATCGCCCGGGAACGGCTGGCCGCCTGGGGGGAGGATGTCACCGGTCTCGTCACTGCGGAGGAGGAGCGCCGCGCAGCCCTGGACCGTGCAGGTGAGTTGGCGGAGGACCCATTCGGCCAAGACCAGGAGTCGTATCTGGCGAAGGCGGCTGATCTACTGCGGGGCAGCATCGATCAGGCGGACTTCAAGGCGTACATCTTCCCGTTGAACGAGTAGTGATCGAGTGGGGTCGAGTGGGGTCGAGTGCGGTCGTGCGGACCACAAAGGCCGCCCAACCCGCTCCGTCGCAGGTCAGACGGCCTTTGGCCGAACGTATTAGACGTTGAAGCGGAACTCCACCACGTCCCCGTCCTGCATGACGTAGTCCTTGCCCTCCATGCGGGCCTTGCCCTTGGCGCGGGCCTCGGCGACCGAGCCGGTCTCCACCAGGTCGGCGAAGGAGACGATCTCCGCCTTGATGAAGCCCTTCTGGAAGTCGGTATGGATCACACCGGCCGCCTCCGGGGCCGTGGCGCCCTTCTTGATGGTCCACGCGCGGGCTTCCTTCGGGCCTGCCGTGAGGTAGGTCTGGAGGCCCAGGGTCTCGAAGCCGACGCGGCCGAGGGTGGCGAGGCCGGGCTCCTCCTGGCCCATGGACTGGAGCAGTTCGAGGGCCTCGTCGTCGTCGAGCTCGATCAGCTCGGACTCGATCTTGGCGTTCAGGAAGATCGCCTCGGCGGGGGCGACCAGGGCGCGCTGCTCGTTCTTGAAGTCCTCGTCGACCAGCTCGTCCTCGTCGACGTTGAAGACGTACAGGAAGGGCTTGACGGTGAGCAGGTGCAGCTCGTGGAGGAGCCGGCCCTTCTCGGTGGCCGCCGTGATGCCCGCGGCGAACAGCGTCTCGCCGGACTCCAGGATCTTCTGGGCCTCCTCGACCGCGGCGAGGACCGCGACCTTCTCCTTCTGGAGGCGGGATTCCTTCGTCAGGCGCGGGACGGCCTTCTCGACGGACTGGAGGTCGGCGAGGATCAGCTCGGTGTTGATCGTCTCGATGTCGTCCTTCGGCGAGACCTTGCCGTCGACGTGGACGACGTTCTCGTCCTTGAAGGCCCGGATGACCTGGCAGATCGCGTCGGACTCGCGGATGTTCGCGAGGAACTTGTTGCCCAGGCCCTCGCCCTCCGAAGCGCCCCGGACGATGCCGGCGATGTCGACGAAGTCCACCGTCGCCGGGAGGAGCCGCTGGGAGCTGAAGATCTCCGCGAGCTTGTTCAGGCGCGGGTCCGGGACGCCGACCACGCCGACGTTCGGCTCGATCGTGGCGAACGGGTAGTTGGCCGCCAGCACGTCGTTCTTGGTCAGGGCGTTGAACAGGGTCGACTTGCCGACATTCGGCAGACCGACGATTCCGATCGTGAGCGACACTTTGGCGACTTCCTGGAGTGAGGAGGGGGTCAGGGGCGTCCGGGTCCGGCTCGGCTGTTCGGCCGGGTCCCGGAGTGGACCGATTCTCCAGTTTACGGGGCAGCCTGGTGGGTCCGGACAGTGCGGTTTCGCGGGTCCCTCCCACCCACCGGTCGGGGCCGTGCCTCCGCCCGGGTGCCTCGCCCGCCGCCATCCGAGCAGTGCGGTGCCTCCGGGCCCTCCCTCGGTTCAAACCGTGCTGTACCTCCGGCCCGTCCCCGCTTCGAACCGTGGGGTACCCCGGGTCCGCCACCGGTTCGAACCGTACGATCGGCCGGGCCACTTCCGGCCGTCCGAACAGTGCGCCTTTCGGCCGTGTGACATCGAACGCAACGCCAAGGTCGGCCAAAGCGCGTGTCCAACGCCTGATTCCCCGCCCCCCGCGACCTACGTTGTGCAGGTGGAGCAGCACAGGACACGTCCCCCGCAGCGCAGGCAGCCCTCGCAGGCCGCGCCCGCCCCGCCCGCGCCGGGTGGTTCCGCCGTGTACCGGGTACGGGTGCGCAGCGTGCCGCCCGTGGTTCTCGCGTTGCGGCGGTTCCCCAACCCCCGGCTCACCGGGATCGGGGCCGGGCTGTTCGCCGCCCTCACCATGTTCGTGCTCGCCTGCGTCGACCGGCTGCTCTTCGACAGCTCGGAGCTCGTCTACGGGCTGCTCTTCCTGCCCGTCAGCGCTCTGACCGCCCTCTGGGTCCGGCCCGCCGACCTGGTCACCGCGCCGATCAGCGTGCCCATCGCCTTCGCCGTCGGAGTGTTTCCGATTTCCGGAGGGTCCGACGGGTTCGGCGGGCAGACCATGGGCCTCGTCACCGCCCTCGCCGTGCACGCCGGCTGGCTGTACGGCGGGACGCTGGTCGCGGGGCTCATCGCCTCCGTACGCAAGGTGCGCCAGATGCGGGCCCGGCGACGGTATGTGCTGGCCCAGGGGCGTGGCGCCGCACCCGAGCGGGCGCCCCGGGCCGCCGCCGGGGCCGCGGCGGCGGACCCCGTACAGGCCGGGGCGGGCGCGGTGGCCCGTCGTCCTCAGCGGCCCTGAGCGGCTCTCGGCCCGTCTCCACTACCGGTGCCCGTGGTGCCGACCGGTCCGTTCAGCCCTTGCTGTGTGCCTGGCCCGCCGCCGCCATCGCCGCTCCCACGATGCCCGCGTTGTTCTGAAGCCGGGCCGGGACCATTTCGGCCCGGACCTTCTCGATCAGGGGCAGGAACTTCTCCGCCTTGCGGCTCACCCCGCCGCCGATGATGAACAGTTCGGGCGAGAACAGCATCTCCACGTGCAGCAGGTACTTCTGGACCCGGTGCGCCCAGTGCTGCCAGCTGAGGTCCTCGTCCTCCTTGGCCTTCGTGGAGGCGTGCTTCTCCGCGTCGTGGCCGTGCAGTTCCAGGTGGCCCAACTCGGTGTTGGGGACGAGCCGGCCGCCGGTGAAGACCGCGCTGCCGATGCCCGTGCCGAAGGTCAGCAGAATGACCGTGCCCGCCCGGCCCTGGCCCGCGCCGAAGGTCATCTCGGCGACCCCGGCCGCGTCCGCGTCGTTCAGGATGGTGACGGGCTGACCGATCCGCTCGCCCAGCAGCGTGCGGGCGTCCGTGTCGATCCAGCCCTTGTCGACATTGGCCGCGGTACGCGTGATGCCGTCCGTGACGACCCCGGGGAAGGTGATGCCGACGGGGCCCGACCAGTCGAAATGGCCGACGACCTCGGCAACGCCGTCGGCCACGCCCTGGGGCGTGGCCGGGTGCGGTGTCAGCACTTTGTGGCGCTCCTGCGCCAGGTCTCCGCGGTCCAGGTCCACGGGAGCGCCCTTGATCCCGGATCCGCCGATGTCCACGCCGAAGATCTCCATGGGACCCACGGTACGGGCAGGCCGGGCCCCTTGCCCGGCTACTCGGCGGAAAGGGCGGCGGCCTCGGCGCGCAGGTCGCGGCGCAGCTCCTTGGGGAGGGAGAACGTGATCGACTCGTCGGCCGTCTTCACCGTCTCCACGTCCGCGTAACCGCGCTCTCCGAGCCATTCCAGGACACCGTCGACGAGGACGTCGGGGACGGAGGCGCCGGACGTCAGTCCGACCGTGGTCACGCCCTCCAGCCAGGCCTCGTCGATCTCGTCGGCGAAGTCGACCAGGTGGGCGGCGGGGGCTCCGGCGTCCAGGGCGACCTCGACCATGCGAATGGAGTTCGAGGAGTTCTTGGAGCCGACCACGATGACCAGTTCGGCGTCCTCGGCGAGCTTCTTCACCGCGATCTGGCGGTTCTGCGTGGCGTAGCAGATGTCGTCGCTGGGCGGCGAGAGGAGGTTGGGGAACTTCGCCTTGATGGCGTCGACCGTCTCCATCGTCTCGTCGACGGACAGGGTGGTCTGGGAGAGCCAGACGACCTTCGACTCGTCGCGGACCTTGACGTTCGCGACGTCCTCGGGGCCGTCGACCAGCGTGATGTGGTCGGGGGCCTCGCCGGAGGTGCCGATGACCTCCTCGTGCCCCTCATGGCCGATCAGGAGGATGTCGTAGTCCTCCTTGGCGTACCGGACGGCTTCCTTGTGGACCTTGGTGACCAGCGGGCAGGTCGCGTCGATGGTGGCGAGCTTGCGCTCGGCGGCCTCCGCGTGGACGGCGGGCGCGACTCCGTGCGCGGAGAACATCACGATGGAGCCCTCGGGCACCTCCGCGGTGACGTCCACGAAGATCGCGCCCTTCTTCTCCAGGGTCTGCACGACGTACTTGTTGTGCACGATTTCGTGGCGGACGTAGATCGGGGCCCCGTACTGCTCCAGGGCCTTCTCGACGGCGATCACGGCACGGTCCACGCCCGCGCAGTAGCCACGGGGTGCGGCGAGCAGGACACGGCGGGCAGGAGTTGCAGTCATGCGTCCCATCGTAAGGCCGTGGCGAACAGGCGCGAGGACGGCCGGGTCGGGAGACTGGTCGCGGTGCGTTCGTGAGGAATGACGGCTGGTGATGGAGGGGCGATGACGTCGGTGCCGGAGAGCGGTTCGGGCAGCGCGGCGGGGAGCGGTTCGGGCAGCGGGGCGGGGAGCGGTTCGGGCGGCGGGACAGGGAGCGGTACGGGCAGCAGTACGGAACCGGGCAGGCTGCGTCGGACGCTGGGATTCCGGGATCTCGTCGTCTACGGGCTCCTCTTCATCGCTCCGATGGCCCCCGTCGGGGTGTTCGGCACCCTGGACGCCAAGTCCGACGGCGCGGTCGCGCTCGTCTATGTGGTGGCCACGGTGGTCATGGGGTTCACCGCCTTCAGTTACGCCCAGATGGTGCGGGTCGCCCCCTTCGCCGGATCGGTCTTCACGTATGCCCGCAAGGGGCTCGGGGAAGGGCCGGGGTTCATCGCCGGGTGGATGGCCATGCTCGACTACCTGCTGATCCCGGCCGTCGCCTACCTCTTCTCCGGGATCGCGATGAACGCGCTGGTCCCGGAGGTCTCGCGGTGGGTGTGGACCGCGATCGCCGTGCTCGTGACCACTCTGCTCAACCTGTGGGGCGTGCGGGCGGCCGCCCGGGTCGGCTTCGCGGTGCTGGCCATGGAGATCGTGGTGCTGCTGGTCTTCGTGGTCTCGGCCGTGGTCGTCCTCGTACGGGACGGGGCGCAGCGCGGCTGGCTGACGCCGCTGACGGGGGACGCCGGGTTCTCCATGGCGGCGGTGCTGGGGGCCGTGTCGATCGCCGTGCTCTCCTATCTGGGCTTCGACGCCATCGCCTCGTTCGCCGAGGAGGTGACGGGCGGCTCGCAGAAGGTGGCGCGGGCGGTGCTGTTCTGTCTGGTGCTGGCCGGCGTCCTGTTCGTGGCGCAGTCGTATCTGGCGGCGCTGCTGGAGCCGGTGAGCTCGGCGGAGCTGGCGGCGGACCCGGCGGCGCAGGGATCGGCGTTCTACGACGCGGTGGACGCCTCGGTGGGGACGTGGCTGCACGATCTGGTGGCGGCCAGCAAGGCGATCGGCGCCGCGTTCGCCGCGCTGGCGGGGCAGGCCGCCGCCGGGCGGCTCGTCTTCGCGATGGCCCGGGAGCGGCGCCTGCCGCACTTCCTTGCGAAGGTCGACCCGTCGTCGGGCGTGCCGCGGGTGGCGATCCTGTGCGCGGCGATCGTGACGCTGGTGGCCGCCGTGTGGGCGGCCCGGCGCGACGACGGCCTGGACCATCTGGTCTCCGTGGTGGACATCGGCGCGCTGACGGCGTTCATCCTGCTGCACGCGTCGGTGGTCGGCTGGTTCGCCGTGCGCCGGATGGAGGGCCCGCCGGTGTGGTGGCGGCACGTCCTGGTCCCGGTGGTCGGCGCGGGGGTGCTGGTCGCGGTCATCGTGGAGGCGACGACGTCCTCCCAGGTGGTGGGTCTCTGCTGGCTCGGGGTGGGGCTCGTGGTGCTGGCGGTGCAGGGGACGGGTCGCCGGGGCGGTACGGAGGGCCCGGGTGGCGCGGAGAAGGGGGCCCCGGTCCCGTAGGGCTGCTAGGACTTCGCGTTCTGTACGGCTTCGTGTCGCGTACGGCCGCGCGTTCTGTACGGCTTCGTGTCGCGTACGGCTTCGCGTTACGTACGGCCTCGCGTACCGCACCGCCTCGTGTCCCGTACCGCTTCGCGTGGCGCCCGGACGCGGGCCTCCGCGCGGAGCGGGGGGTCTGTCGGTGGCTGCCGATACGCTCGCCCGTATGGCTCTCAACACGTCCGCGGAAGCACCGCTGCCCGTCGGCGAGGTGTCCCGGCTCATCGGCGGCTGGATCGACCGGCTCGGCGCCATCTGGGTGGAGGGGCAGATCACCCAGCTGTCGCGGCGCCCGGGCGCCGGGGTCGTCTTCCTGACGCTGCGTGATCCGTCCCACGACATCTCGGTGAGCGTGACCTGTTTCCGGCAGGTCTTCGACCGGATCGCCGATGTCGTGACGGAGGGCGCGCGCGTCGTCGTGCTGGCCAAGCCCGAGTGGTACGCGCCCCGGGGGCAGCTGTCGCTGCGGGCGACGGACATACGGCCGGTCGGCATCGGTGAGCTGCTCGTGCGGCTGGAGCAGCTGAAGAAGTCGCTCGCCGCCGAGGGGCTCTTCGCCCTGGACCGCAAGAAGCCGCTGCCGTTCCTGCCGCAGCTCGTCGGGCTGGTCTGCGGGCGTGCTTCCGCCGCCGAGCGCGACGTCCTGGAGAACGCCCGCCGCCGCTGGCCCGCCGTGCGCTTCGAGGTCCGCAACACCGCCGTGCAGGGGGTGAACGCGGTCGCCCAGGTGGTGCAGGCGGTCGAGGAGCTGGACGCGCTGGAGGAGGTCGACGTGATCGTGGTGGCGCGGGGCGGCGGCAGCGTCGAGGATCTGCTGCCGTTCTCCGACGAGCAGCTGATCCGGACCGTGGCCGCCTGTCGTACGCCGGTGGTCTCCGCGATCGGCCACGAGCCCGACTCGCCGCTGCTGGACCTGGTCGCCGATCTGCGTGCCTCCACGCCCACGGACGCGGCCAAGAAGGTCGTCCCCGACGTCGGCGAGGAGCTGGAGCGGGTGCAGCAGTTGCGGGACCGGGCGCTGCGGACCGTACGGGGGCTGCTGGACCGTGAGGAGCGGGGGCTCGCGCACGCGCTGGGCCGCCCCGCGATGGAGCGGCCCCACCGCCTGGTGGACGAGCGCGCGGCCGAGGTGGACGCGCTCCTGGGGCGCGGTCGCCGGGTGCTGGGCCATCTGCTGGACCGGGCCGATTCGGAGCTGTCGCACACGCTCGCCCGGGTCGTCTCGCTGTCGCCGGCCGCGACCCTGGAGCGGGGCTACGCGGTGCTCCAGCGGACCGACGGGCACGTGGTCCGCTCCCCCGAGGAGGCCGGGGCGCCCGGCGAGCCGCTGCGGGCGCGGGTGTCGGAGGGCGAGTTCACGGTGCGGGTGGACGGATGAGGCCGGGGGATCGGGAAGGCCGGACGGCCGCACCCGCGAGGGAACGGGGGGTGGGTCGGCCCGGGAGCCGCGCCCGCCGGGACCGGGAGACAGGACGGCCGGGCGGCCGTATCGCAGGGGCCGCAGCGCCCACATGGTCGTAACAGCTCACGCTTAGGGTGGATCACATGACGGACGACGACGGGACCATGGGGGCTGCCGCCACGGGCACGCTCGGGTACGAGCAGGCGCGGGACGAGCTGATCGAGGTCGTACGCCGGCTGGAGGCGGGCGGCACGACGCTGGAGGAGTCGCTGGCCCTGTGGGAGCGGGGCGAGGAGCTGGCGAAGGTCTGCCGGCACTGGCTGGAAGGCGCCCGCGCCCGGCTGGACGCGGCCCTGGCCCGCCCGCAGGAGGACGACGACCAGGACTGAGCGAACGACCGTGCCCGGTGGTGGCGCGGTGATGGTCTGCGGTGGCGCAGTGGTGGCGGCCCGGGCGGCGTCGCTCAGTGGTGGCCCGGCAGCGGTGCGGGGCGCGCCTAGGGACGGCCGTCGCCGCCCGGCAGCGGTGCGGGGGCGCCTCGGGGCGGCCGTCGGCGTTCCGGCCGGGGGCCGTCGCGCAAGACAGATGTACTGTGCAATGGATCACTCCCGGCCGGTTTTAGTTGAAAGTTAACCTATCTCTGGCGTACGTTCGGGCCATCTCCCCACCGCGTACGTTCGGAAGGTTTGCACCAGATGTCCCTCGTTCTCGACCCCGCCGCCCAGGACCTCCTCTTCCGTGAGGCCCGTACCGCCAACACCTTCACCGACGAGCCGGTGACCGACGAGCAGGTCCAGGCGATCTACGACCTGGTCAAGTTCGGGCCGACCGCCTTCAACCAGTCGCCGCTGCGCGTCGTCCTGGTCCGCTCCGCCGAGGGTCGCGAGCGCCTGGTGCAGCACATGGCCGAGGGCAACCGGCCGAAGACCGCCACCGCCCCGCTGGTCGCGATCCTGGCCGCCGACAACGAGTTCCACGAGGAGCTCCCGGCGCTGCTCCCGCACTTCCCGCAGGCCAAGGACATGTTCTTCGCGGAGCGCCCGGTCCGCGAGTCGGCCGCCGGCCTCAACGCCGCGCTCCAGGCCGCCTACTTCATCATCGGCGTCCGCGCCGCCGGCCTGGCCGCCGGCCCGATGACCGGCTACGACGCCGCGGGCATCCAGAAGGAGTTCCTGGACGACGACCACACCCCGCTGATGGTCGTCAACATCGGCAAGCCGGGCGAGGACGCCTGGTTCCCGCGCAGCCCGCGCCTCTCCTTCGACGAGGTCATCACGACCGTCTGAGGCCCGTCACACGCGAAGGGGCCCCGGAACACCTGGTGTTCCGGGGCCCCTTCGCGTACGCGGTTCGGCGCGGGCCGCGCGTCAGGAAGCCGGCGCGGCGGGCGGCGTCGTCTTCAGCGCGGCGGCCATCTCGACCAGGCTCTCCTTCGGAGCCGAGCCGGTCACCACCGTGGTGTGCCCCTTGCCGGGCAGGACGAGGGCGTTGTACTTCGCACCCTCCCAGTACTGCCACTCCCGGCCGGCCACCGTCTCGGTGCGCCCGGTGTCCTTGGCCTTCCTGCTGACCTCGGGGACGTACGTACCCGCGGCAACGGTGGACTGCTCGACCGCGACGTACCTGCGGTCCGCGTCGAGGAAGCCCAGGTGCCAGGCGTCGCCCGCGACGTCGTCGTACCGGACGGAGGTCGCCTTCCACTCCTTCGGCAGCCCCTCGGGCGCGGCCACCGGGTAAGGGGCGGCGGTCCGCACGGTCGCCAGTTCCACGGTGAAGTCGACGGCCTTGATCGGATCGGCGTGCTCGTCCTTCGGGATGAACAGGTAGATGACGCCCGCGCAGGCGGCGATCACCAAGGTCGACAGGAGCATGTCCCGGACTGTCTGCTTGCCTCGCTTGCTTGCCACGGGATCCATGGTGGCACGCGGCCTGACACGCCCGGCCGCAGGGTGCCGCTCACAGGCGCGACGCCGGGGGGCGCTCATGCGTGACCCGGCCTGCTCATTTTATCGACCTACCGATAGAGTCACAGCACCCTCATATCCGGTCGTCGCCGTACAGAAAGGTGCGCTCCGATGTCCGAGCATCATCTGCCGTCCCAATTGGAGGTCTCCCCGGAGGCCCCCGACCGCAACCTGGCCCTGGAGTTGGTCCGGGTCACCGAGGCCGCCGCCATGGCTGCCGGGCGCTGGGTGGGCCGCGGCGACAAGATCGGCGCCGACGGCGCCGCCGTGAAGGCCATGCGGACCCTCGTCTCGACCGTCTCGATGAACGGCGTCGTCGTCATCGGCGAGGGCGAGAAGGACGAAGCCCCCATGCTGTTCAACGGCGAACGGGTCGGCGACGGCACCGGCGCCGAGGTCGACATCGCGGTCGACCCGATCGACGGCACCACGCTGAACGCCAAGGGCATGCCGAACGCCATCGCCGTGCTGGCGGCGGCCGACCGCGGCGCGATGTTCGACCCGTCCGCGGTCTTCTACATGGACAAGTTGGTGACGGGGCCCGAGGCGGCGGACTTCGTCGACATCAACGCGCCCGTGTCGGTCAACATCCGGCGTGTGGCACGGGCGAAGAACTCCATGCCCGAGGACGTCACCGTCGTCATCCTCGACCGACCCCGGCACGAGGGCATCGTCAAGGAGATCCGGGAGACGGGCGCGCGGATCAAGTTCATCTCCGACGGCGACGTCGCGGGCTCGATCATGGCGGCCCGCGAGGGCACCGGCGTCGACCTGCTGATGGGCATCGGCGGAACGCCCGAGGGCATCATCTCGGCGTGCGCCATAAAGTGCCTCGGCGGCGTCATCCAGGGCAAGCTCTGGCCCAAGGACGAGGCGGAGCGGCAGCGGGCCCTGGACGCGGGCCACGATCTGGACCGGGTGCTGTCGACCGACGACCTGGTCAGCGGCGACAACGTGTTCTTCGTGGCGACGGGGATCACCGACGGTGAGCTGATGCGCGGTGTGCGGTACCGCGCGGAGGAGGCGACCACCGAGTCGATCGTGATGCGCTCCAAGTCCGGCACGATCCGGACGATCTCCTCGACCCACCGGCTGTCGAAGCTACGTGCCTACAGCGCCATCGACTTCGACCGCGCGAAGTAGTCGGCAGCCAGAACGGCTGCCGGAACGGGGAGGGGTGGGGGGGGGGGGGGGGGGGGGGGGCCCCCCCCCCCCCCCCCCCCCCCCCCGGCGGGGGCGCCGGGGGTGGTGTGGGGGGGGGGGGGGGGGGGGGGGGGGGGGGGGGGGGGGGGGGGGGGGGGGGGTTGGGGTG
>NZ_JBIVUV010000010.1:0-301575 GCF_044768525.1 Streptomyces sp. NPDC091287 | reverse complement strand
CATGCGGGCGAGTTGGGTGTCGGCGCCGACGCGGGTGGCTTCGACGACGAGTCGGCCTCCGGCGTTGAGGGTGGCTCCGGTGACGGTGTCGCCGATAGTGACCTCGACGGGTACGGACTCGCCGGTGAGCATGGAGGCGTCCACGGCGGACGTGCCCTCGACCACGGTCCCGTCCGTCGCGATCTTCTCCCCGGGACGGACGGCGAAGCGATCGCCGACCACGAGCGTGCTCGCCGGGACGCGGATCTCCCGGCCGTCCCTGAGCACGGCGACGTCCTTGGCCCCCAGGTCCATCAGCGCCCGCAGCGCCGCCCCGGACCTCCGCTTGGCGCGGGCCTCCAGGTAGCGGCCGAGCAGGATGAACGTGACGACCCCGGCCGCCACCTCCAGGTAGATCGTGGAGCCGGCGTCGGCGCGCGGGACGGTGAGGTCGAAGCCGTGGCGCATGCCGGGCATGCCCGCGTCGCCGAGGAACAGGGCCCACAGCGACCAGCCGAACGCGGCGAGCGTGCCGAGCGAGACCAGCGTGTCCATCGTGGCCGCGCCGTGCCGGAGGTTGGTCCGGGCGGCGCGGTGGAAGGGCAGGCCGCCCCAGACGACGACGGGCGCGGCGAGGGTGAGGCTCAGCCACTGCCAGTAGTCGAACTGGAGGGCCGGGACCATGGCGAGCAGGACGACGGGTACGGCGAGCACGGCCGAGACGACGAGGCGCTGACGGAGCGCGCCGATGGAGGCGTCCTGCTCCGCCCCGGCGTCCCGGGCGGTGGAGTGAGGGTCCGGCCCCGGGGCCGCGGCGGGATCGACTCCCGGGCTCGTGGCGGAGTCGACGCCCGGGGTCGTGGCGGTGTCCGTGCGGCGGGCCTCGTCGGCGTACGGGCCCGGGCCCGGGGCGGCCGCCGGGAGAGTGGGGGTCTCGGGTCCTGTCGGCGTCCTCCGTTCCGGCCGGGCGACGGGGCGGGCCGTGTAGCCGGTCTTCTCGACCGTGGCGACGAGGTCCCCGAGCTTCAGCCCCTCCCCGAAGGTGACGCTGGCCTTCTCGGTCGCGTAGTTCACCGTGGCGGTGACGCCGTCCATCCGGTTGAGCTTCTTCTCGACGCGGGCGGCGCACGAGGCGCAGGTCATCCCGCCGATCATCAGCTCGGCCTCGGAGGTGTCGGCGGTCGGGGAATCGGCTGCTGCTGTGCTGGCCATGTCCGGAACTCCTGGGAAACGCAGATCGGGCCGTACCCCACCAGTATCGGCTGGTGGGGTACGGCCCGATCTGCGAAGGGGTGCTGCCGCTCCGGCAGGCCTTCAGGCGGCCGGGCCGACGAGCTCGTACCCGGCCTCGTCGACGGCGGCGCGGACAGCCTCCTCGGCCAGCGGGGCCTTGGACGTGACGGTGACCAGGCCGGTGGCGGCGACGGCCGCGACCGAGGTCACGCCGGCGATCCCGGAGATCTCCTCCGAGACGGAGCCCTCGCAGTGGCCGCAGGTCATCCCCTTGACCTGGTACACGGTGGTCACCGAGTCGGTCTGCTCGATCTGCACGTCGGCCGCGCCGTCGTGGCAGGAACCAGTGGGCGAGCAGCAGGAACCGGTGGACTGGGGGGTCTCTGTCTCGGCGGTCATGACGTTCTCCTCTTCGCGAACACGTAACGGCGGCGTGGCGGGGCGCAGGGGCGTCACGGAGGACTCCCGGCGTTCCGTCGTATGCACACTATACCCCTATGGGGTATGAGTGCCCCCTCGCCGTCCTGATGGACGCCATGGTGGTGCGGGGCCTGCTGGTTCCCGCGGTGATGAAGCTGATGGGCCGCTCCACCTGGTGGGCCCCCGCGCCCCTGCGCTCCTTCCACCGCAGGTTCGGCCTCAGCGAAGGGGACGGGGAAGCCGTTCGGAAACAGCCCTCGGGGAGGCCGGGAACACCCCCGGAGCGGGCCCCGGAGGGCCCGCGGAGCACCGAACGGGGGGAGGCCGGGGGGTCGGCCTCCCCGCCCGTCCCGGACGACGCCAGGCGCCTGCCGACGGCATCGGCAAAAGGCCGCTGACCTGGGATTTCACGCTCCGACTGCCTAGAATTACCCCATCGGAAAAGGGGGCCCGGATGGACCGGAACGTGACGACGACGGACGATGTGCTGGCACTGATGGACGGGCTGTTCGCCCCGGCGGCGGACCGGTGGACGGCCGACGGGGCGTCCTGGTGGGACGACTTCTACGCGGACCGTTCGAAGACGGTGCCGTTCTTCGTGGACAAACCCGACGAGAGCCTCGACGGGTATCTCCGCCAGGGGCTGATCGCCCCGGGCCGTGCGCTCGACCTCGGCTGCGGCCCCGGCCGCAACGCGCTGCACCTGGCCTCGCTCGGCTTCGACGTCGACGCGGTCGACCTCTCCCCGGCGGCGATCGCCTGGGCCCGGGAGCGGGCGGAAGAGGCGGGGGCCCACGGCGTCCGGTTCCACCGCGGTGACGCGTTCGCGCTGACGGCGGCGGGGGCCGCCCTGGCCGGGCCCTACGACCTGATCCACGACTCCGGCTGCTTCCACCACCTGCCGCCCCACCGGCGCGTCAGTTATCTCGCCCTCCTGGAGCGCTGCCTCGCGCCCGGCGGCCACTTCACCCTCACCTGCTTCGCCGCCGGTGAGGGCGGGATGGGGTCGGAACTGCCGGACGCCGAGCTCTACCGGACGGGCGGTCTGCAGGGTGGGCTCGCCTACTCGCCCGAGGCGCTGCGCCACGTCTTCTCCGGCCTGACGGAGATCGAGCTGCGCCGGATGAACGACGAGGCTCCCGAATCCCCGCTCTTCGGGGAGCCGTTCCTCTGGACGGGCCTCTTCCGGGCGCCCGCCCGGAGCTGACGGGCCCGGGCCGGGCGAGCGGGGTCGCTGTGCGGGCAGGGGGTGTCAGCGGCCCCGGTTGCGGGGGCGGGAGGCGACCCAGGCCCGGACGGTGTCTCCGTACCAGTACGGCTTCCCGTTCCTCACCTGGTCGGGCGGGGGCAGGAGCCCGTGCTTGCGATAGGAACGGACGGTGTCCGGCTGGACCTGGATGTGCGCGGCAATGTCCTTGTAGGACCAGAGCGTCTCGTCGGTCATCAGTGACACCTCTCAGCGCTTCTCTGCTCTGCTGCGCTCCGCAGCACAGGCTGACGATCACTCAGCCCGTGCTCGGTTGAACGACCCCGGGGGAGGCGGCGTGGGGCTGTCGACCGGCTGTGACAGAAACCACGCGTAACCGAGATATGTGTGCCGAAACGGTTACTGCTGTGGCAGAACGGATGAACCGGGCCCGGTGGTGCGGGGAGCGGCCCCGTTGTCGGACCCGGCTGCCACGATGGGGGCCATGAGCACTTCCGAACGCCCGATGCCCCCTCTGGTCGCCGATGAACGCCTCTCCCTGGAGAGCTGGCTCGACTTCTACCGCGCCACCCTCGCCCAGAAGTGCGCGGACCTGCCCGAGAAGGGGCTGCGCGAGGCGTCCGCGGCGCCGTCGCCGATCACGTTGCTCGGACTGCTCCAGCATCTGGCGGAGGTCGAGCGGAACTGGTTCCGCCGCGTGCTCGCGCAGGAGGACGTCCCGCCGCTCTTCGCCCCTCCGGCCGGCGGCGGCGACGGAGCCGAGGGCCGTGACGGCGGCTGGGAGCTCGCCGAGGACTCCACCCACGAGCAGGCGCTCGCCCGGTGGGAGGCCGAGGTGGCACGGGCCCGGCAGAACTGCGCGGCCCGGGCGCTCGACGACACCAGCCCGTTCATGGGCGCGCAGGTCACCCTGCGGTGGATCTACACCCACATGATCGGCGAGTACGCGCGGCACTGCGGCCACGCCGACCTGATCCGCGAACGCGTCGACGGACGCACGGGGGTCTGACGGGAGCTCAGAGCGTCGGTCCGGGCCTTCCGCAGGAGCGGAGGAACTCCCGGGTGCGGCGGGCGATGGGGAACGGCTTGTCCGGCGGACACGGATACATGTCCTGCTCCACGATCGCGAACAGGTCGACGTCCAGGGCCCGGGCCGCTTCCAGGACCGGCTCCAGGGCGGGCACCCCGCCGGGCGGCTCGCACATCACACCCCTGGCCACCGCCGGGCCGAACGGCACCTCGTCCGCCACCACCGTCGCCAGGATCTCCGGATCGACCTGCTTGAGGTGGAGGTAGCCGATGCGTTCCCCGTACGTCTCGATGAGCTTGACGCTGTCGCCGCCGCAGTAGGCGTAGTGCCCGGTGTCCAGGCAGAGCGAGACGAGATCCGGATCGGTGGCGTCCAGGAAGCGGTTGACGTTCTCCTCGGTGTCGATGTGGGTGTCGGCGTGCGGGTGGACGACGATGCGCAGCCCGAACCGCTCCCGGACCTCCCGGCCCAGCCGCTCCGTCTGCGCGGTCAGCTCACGCCACTGCGCGGGTGTGAGTACCCGGTCCTCCAGCACCTCGCCCGTCTTGTCGTCGCGCCAGAAGGAGGGGATGACGACCAGGTGCTCGGCGCCCATGGCCCGGGTCAGTCCGGCGATGTCCGCGACATGCGCCCACGTCCGGTCCCAGACGTCGGGGCCGTGGTGCAATCCGGTGAAGACGGTCCCGGCGGAGACCGTGAGCCCCCGCTCGCGGGTCTCGTCGGCCAGCCGGGCCGGGTCGGTGGGCAGATAGCCGTACGGGCCGAGTTCGATCCACGCGTACCCGGCCTCGGCCACCTCGTCGAGGAAGCGCTGCCACGGCACCTGTCGCGGGTCGTCTGGGAACCACACCCCCCAGGAGTCGGGGGCCGAGCCGATACGGATGCGAGACGAGGGGCGGACGGAGGGGGTCATAACGCCCAGCCTCGGGGCCCGCGCGGAAGAGTGTCAAGGCTTCGTCCGAATGTCCGGACAAAATATTGACAGGGTTCCCGGGAGGGGACTAGACCTGGGACCAGCCGGCCACCGGTGGGTCGAAGGGATGGGCATGCCTGAGCCGTACGACGTGATCACCATGGGGCGGATCGGGGTGGACCTCTACCCGTTGGAGGTCGGGGTACCGCTCGCCCGGGTCGAGACGTTCGGCAAGTTCCTCGGCGGCTCCCCGACGAACGTCGCGGTGGCGGCGGCCCGGCTGGGGCGGCGGACGGCCGTGATCACCCGGACCGGACAGGACGCCTTCGGCGCGTATCTCCACCAGGAGCTGGAACGGTTCGGCGTGGACGCCCGCTGGGCGACGACCGTGGCCGAGTATCCGACCCCGGTCACCTTCTGCGAGATCTTCCCGCCGGACGACTTCCCGCTCTACTTCTACCGGCAGCCCAAGGCCCCCGACCTGGAGATCCACGCGCCGGACCTCGACCTGGACGCGGTGCGCGACGCCCGGATCTTCTGGATGACGGGCACCGGACTCAGCGCCGAGCCCAGCCGCTCCGCCACCCTGGCCGCACTCCGCGCCCGCGGTGCGCCGCGCACGGCGACCGTCTTCGACCTCGACTGGCGGCCCATGTTCTGGGACGGCGGCGACGACAGCGCCGAGGCTCCCGCGCGGTACCGCGAGGCGCTGGCCCACGCCACGGTCGCCGTCGGCAACGTCGACGAGTGCGCCATCGCGACCGGCGAACGCGAACCGTACGCCGCGGCCCGGGCCCTGCTCGCGGCCGGGGTGGAGCTCGCCGTCGTCAAACAGGGTCCGAAGGGCGTGCTCGCCGTTCACCGCGACGGCACCACCGCCGACTGCCCGCCCCTGCCGGTGGACGTGGTCAACGGACTCGGCGCGGGGGACGCGTTCGGGGGCGCGCTCTGCCACGGGCTGCTGGCCGGGTGGCCCCTCGACCGGCTCGTGCGGTACGCGAACGCGGCCGGCGCCATCGTCGCCTCCCGGCTCGCCTGCTCGTCCGCGATGCCGTCTCCGGACGAGGTCGAGGGAGCCCTCGCGGCCGGAGCCGTGACGGCCGACCCGGGCGCTCCGGCGAACACCGGAGCCGTCACGGCCGACCCCGGCACCCCGGCCGCTCCGGCCGACCCCGGCGCCCCGGCCGCTCCGGCCGACCCCGGCGCCCCGGCCGCTCCGGCCGGCCCCGGCACTCCGGCGGACGCCCCGTCCGGAGCGGGCTCATGACGCCTCTCGCGCCCTCCCTCGCCGAGCTCGTGCGGTTGCGCGCCGAGCGTCCCGAAGCCGTCGCCGAGGCCGCCGCGCGACGGAAGCGGCGGCGGCTGATCCGGCACCCCGGCGACCGGCTGATGATCATCGCGGCGGACCATCCCGCGCGCGGCGCGCTCGCCGTGGGGGACCGGCCCCTCGCCATGGCCAACCGCTTCGAGCTGCTGGAGCGGCTCTGCCTGGCCCTCTCCCGCCCCGGCGTAGACGGAGTGCTGGCCTCCGCCGACGTCCTGGACGACCTCCTCCTGCTGGGAGCCCTGGAGGACAAGGTCGTGATGGGCTCGATGAACCGTGGCGGGCTGGCCGGCGCCGCGTTCGAGCTCGACGACCGGTTCACCGGCCACCGCCCCGACGACCTGGTCCGCCACGGGTTCGACGCGGGGAAGCTGCTGCTGCGCATCGACCACGACGACCCCGGTTCGCTGGCCACCCTGCACACCGCCGCCCGGACCATCGACGCGATGGCGGCGCGCCGGCTGCCCGTTTTCGTCGAGCCCTTCCTCTGCCGGCGCCTCGAAGGCCGCCTCCGCAACGATCTCGGCGCCGCCGCCGTGGCGACCTCCATCGCCATCGCGTCGGGCCTCGCCGGGACGTCCGCGTACACCTGGCTGAAGGTCCCCGTCACCGACGACCCCGACGCCATGGCCCGGGCGATGGAAGCCTCCACGCTGCCCGCCGTCCTGCTCGGCGGCGAGGTCGGCGACGACCAGGACGCCGCGTACGGGAAATGGCGCGACGCGCTGCGGCTGCCCACCGTGCGGGGGCTGGTCGTGGGCCGCTCGTTGCTCTACCCGGTCGACGGGGACGTGACGGGTGCCGTCGACACCGCCGTATCGCTGCTCGGCACGGGTAGGGAAGAGTTATGACGAACCATCACCCCCCTGAGCGGAACCACCGGTACCACCTGCCGGCCGGCAGCGTCGCGCGCGGGGCGTACGCCGTCGACATCGACCCCGAGCGGGCCGGTTGGGACCGTTCGGCCCTGCGGGTGCTGGAGCTGGAACCGGGAGGTGTTCACACGCTCGACACCGGCGGAAGTGAATGGATCGTCCTGCCGTTGGCCGGTGCATGTACGGTGCGTACGGCAGGCGAGACCTTTGAACTGCTGGGCCGGGAGAGCGTGTTCAGCGGGGTCTCCGACTTCGCCTACGTACCGCGCGACTCCCACGCACAGATCGCCTCCGGCGCAGGTGGCCGCTTCGCCCTGGCAGGAGCGAAGTGCGAGCGACGACTCCCCGCTCGCTACGGCCCCGCGCCGGAGGTACCCGTCGAGCTGCGCGGCTCCGGGACCTGCTCGCGCCAGGTGAACAACTTCGCCGCCGCCGACACCTTCGACTGCGACCGGCTGATCGCCGTCGAGGTGCTCACCCCCGGCGGCAACTGGTCCTCGTACCCGCCCCACAAACACGACGAGCACGTGCCGGGCGAGGAGTGCGAACTGGAGGAGATCTACTACTTCGAGGTCGCGGACGGCGGGATCGGCTACCACCGGGTCTCCCCGTCGCGCGACGGCGGTACGGACGTCCTCGCCGAAGTGCGCGGTGGCGACGCCGTCCTCATCCCCGACGGCTGGCACGGCCCGTCCATCGCCCCGCCCGGCCGGACGCTCTACTACCTGAACGTGATGGCCGGGCCGGGGGAGGAGCGCGCCTGGCTGATCCGCGACCACCCCGACCACCGATGGATCCGCGACACCTGGCGGGACGAGCCGATCGACGCCAGACTCCCGCTGTACACGGCGCATCCGTCGCCCGGCCCGGAGGTAACGCCTTGAGCCCGACGAGTCCCGCGAGCCCGACGCGCCCCGCGAACCCCCACGGTCCGACCCGCAGGCTGACCACCGCTCAGGCCCTGATCGCCTTCCTGGCCCGGCAGTACACCGAGCGCGACGGCCGCCGGCAGCGGCTCATCAGCGCCACCTGGGGCATCTTCGGGCACGGGAACGTCGCGGGCATCGGCCAGGCACTCGTCGAGGCGGGCGGCGGCGGCAGCGGCGACGGGAACGGCAGCGGCGCGAACGGGGCCGCGCACCGCATGCCCTACCTCCAGGGCCGCAACGAACAGGCCATGGTGCACGCGGCCGTCGGGTACGCCCGTCAGTCGGGGCGGCTCTCCGCGCACGCCGTGACCACGTCCATCGGCCCGGGGGCCACCAACCTCGTCACCGGGGCCGCCCTCGCGACGATCAACCGCCTGCCCGTCCTCCTCCTCCCCGGCGACACCTTCGCGACCCGGCCCGCCGACCCCGTACTCCAGCAGCTGGAAGTGCCCTACGCGGGCGATGTCTCGGTCAACGACTGTCTGCGCCCCGTCTCGCGCTACTTCGACCGGATCACCCGGCCCGAGGCGCTGATCCCGGCCGCGTTGCAGGCGATGCGCGTGCTCGCCGACCCCGCCGAGACCGGGGCCGTCACGCTCGCGCTGCCGCAGGACGTGCAGGCGGAGGCGTACGACTGGCCGCAGGAGTTCTTCGCCGAGCGCGACTGGCACGTCCGCAGGCCCGCCCCCGACGCGCACGAACTGGAAACCGCGGTACGGGCGGTGCGCTCCGCCCGCCGCCCCCTGATCGTCGCCGGCGGCGGGGTCCGGCACAGCGCCGCCGAGGAGACGCTCGCCGCGTTCACCGCCGCGACCCGCATCCCGGTCGCCTCCACCCAGGCGGGCAAGGGCGCGCTCCGCCACGACCACCCGGCCGACGTCGGCGGCATCGGCCACACCGGCACCGCCACCGCCGACGAACTGGCCCGCACCGCCGACCTGGTGATCGGCGTCGGCACCCGCTTCTCCGACTTCACCACCGCCTCCGGCACGCTCTTCGCCGACCCGGCCGTCCGCTTCCTCCACCTCAACATCACCGGCTTCGACGCCCACAAGCTGGCCGCCCTCCCGCTGGTCGCCGACGCCCGCGCCGGACTGGAGGCGCTCACGGCGGCGCTCGCCGGACGCGGCTACCGGGTCGACCCGGCGTACGAGACGGAGTACACCGGCGCGAAGGAAGCGTGGGAGGAACGGGTCGAGGCATCCTTCGCCACCCCCGACCCGACCGCGCGACCCACCCAGACCCAGGTCCTCGGCCTCCTCGACGCCCTGGTCACCGAGGACGACATCCTCGTCAACGCCGCGGGCTCCCTCCCCGGCGACCTGCACAAGCTCTGGCGCACCCGCTCCCGCGACCAGTACCACGTCGAGTACGGCTACTCCTGCATGGGCTACGAGATCCCCGCCGCGATCGGCGTCCTGCTCGCCGACGGAGTCCGTACGCCGCGCCGCCCCGTCTGGGCGCTCGTCGGCGACGGCACGTACCTCATGAACCCCACCGAGATCGTCACCGCCGTCCAGGAGAACCTGCCGCTGAAGCTGCTCATCCTGCAGAACCACGGATACGCCTCCATCGGCGGCCTCTCCGAGTCGGTCGGCGCCGAAGGCTTCGGCACGGCCTACCGCGGCCGGGACGCCGACGGCGGCTTCACCGGCCCGCCGCTCCCCGTCGACCTGGCCGCCAACGCGGCCTCCCTCGGCATGCGCGTCCTGCGCGCCACCACCGTCGACGACCTGCGCAAAGCACTCTCCGAGGCCCGTGACGCGGAGGGCCCCACTTGTGTCTACGTCGAGACCGAAACGCCCGACACAGTGTCGGGCCCCCCTCCGGCACAGGCGTGGTGGGATGTTCCGGTAGCCGAGACCGCGAGCCGCCCGGCGGCGGTCAAGGCCCGGGAGGAGTACGACCGGCAGGTCGCCGCCCGACGCCGCCACCTGTGAAGACCGCCTGAACCCGCTCGCACTGCCAGAGCGGCCAGAAGCCTGAAGGAGTACGTCATGACGAAGACCGTCAACCACTGGATCGGCGGCAAGACAGTGGAGGGCACGTCGGGCCAGTACGGTCCCGTCACGGACCCCGCCACCGGCGCCGTCACCACACAGGTCGCGCTCGCCTCCGTGGAGGAGGTCGACGCGGCCGTGGCGGCGGCGAAGGCCGCGTACGCGACGTGGGGCACCTCCTCGCTCGCCCAGCGCACCACCGTCCTCTTCCGCTACCGCGCGCTGCTCGACGCCCACCGCGACGACATCGCCGCGCTGATCACCGCCGAGCACGGCAAGGTGCACTCGGACGCGCTGGGCGAGGTCGCCCGCGGTCTGGAGATCGTCGAGCTGGCGTGCGGGATCACCACCCAGCTCAAGGGCGAGCTGTCCACCCAGGTGTCCAACCGGGTCGACGTCTCCTCGATCCGCCAGTCCCTGGGCGTCGTCGCGGGCATCACGCCGTTCAACTTCCCGGCCATGGTGCCGATGTGGATGTTCCCGCTGGCCATCGCCTGCGGCAACACGTTCGTGCTGAAGCCCAGCGAGAAGGACCCCTCGGCCGCCAACCTGCTGGCCGAGCTGGCATCGGAGGCCGGCCTTCCGGACGGCGTCCTCAACGTCCTGCACGGCGACAAGGTCGCCGTCGACGGCCTGCTGAACCACCCCGACGTGGCCGCCGTCTCGTTCGTCGGCTCCACCCCCATCGCCCGCCACATCCACGCCACCGCGTCCGCCAACGGCAAGCGCGTCCAGGCCCTCGGCGGCGCGAAGAACCACATGCTCGTCCTCCCGGACGCCGACCTGGACGCGGCCGCCGACGCGGCGGTCTCGGCGGCGTACGGCTCCGCCGGTGAGCGCTGCATGGCGATCTCCGCCGTCGTCGCGGTCGGCGCGATCGGCGACGAACTGGTCGCGAAGATCCGTGAGCGCGCCGAGAAGATCACCATCGGCCCCGGCAACGACCCCGCCTCCGAGATGGGCCCCCTGATCACCGCCGCCCACCGCGACAAGGTCGCCTCCTACGTCACGGGCGCCGCCGCCCAGGGCGCGGAGGTCGTCCTGGACGGCACGGGCCACACGGTCGAGGGCTTCGAGGACGGCCACTGGATCGGCCTCTCCCTCCTGGACAAGGTCTCCACCGACTCCGACGCGTACAAGGACGAGATCTTCGGCCCGGTGCTGTGCGTGCTCCGCGTGGACACGTACGAGGACGGCGTCGCCCTCATGAACGCCTCGCCGTTCGGCAACGGCACCGCGATCTTCACCCGCGACGGCGGCGCGGCCCGCCGCTTCCAGCTGGAGGTCGAGGCCGGCATGGTCGGCGTCAACGTCCCGATCCCGGTCCCCGTGGGCTACCACTCCTTCGGCGGCTGGAAGGACTCGCTCTTCGGCGACCACCACATCTACGGCAACGACGGCGTGCACTTCTACACGCGCGGCAAGGTCGTCACCACCCGCTGGCCCGACCCGGCCGACACCCCGGCCGGCGTCGACCTCGGCTTCCCGCGCAACCACTGAGGGCCGCCCCCGCCGTTCTCACCCGTCCCCGCCCGCACCCCGGTGCCGGCGGGGACCGGTGCGTCCGACGCCTGTGTGCCCGTGACGCCCCTCCGGCCGTGATGGCTCCGACGGCACCCGACACTGCCCCCCGGGCCCGCCTTCCCTGCCCCGGAGAACCTGGCACCGGCGCTACCCGCCGGGTATCCAGGAGAGGACGCCGTCCCTCCGTAGGAAGTGAAGCTCCCCGTGCGCGCACAGGACAACGCCCGAAACGGCGACGCCGAGAACGTTCGGGAGCAGGCCCGCAGACCGGTGGAGCCGGCCGAAGCGCCGCTCGCCGGAGGCATGGCCCTCCAGGGCACGGCCGGGAACGCGGCCGTCGTCCAGATGCTCCGCAGGGCCGGGCACCCCCCGGCGCTGGACCACGAGCACGGCGACGGATGCGGCCACCAGGAGGACACCGCGCCCACCGCCGACACACCCGTGCAACGCCGCGCGGACGCGCCCGTGCAACGCCGCTCCGCCGTCCACGATGTCCTGCGTACCGGTGGACGGGGTCTCGGCGGCGCGGAACGCGCCGACATGGAGGCCCGGCTCGGCGCGGACTTCTCCGACGTCCGCGTCCACACGGACGCCGCCGCGAAGGCCTCCGCCGCGGAGGTGGGCGCCCGTGCCTACACCTCCGGCAACCACATCGTCATCGGTGACGGCGGAGCGGACAAACACACCCTCGCCCACGAGCTGACCCATGTCATCCAGCAGCGCCAGGGGCCCGTCGCCGGCACGGACAACGGATCGGGGCTGCGGGTGTCCGACCCGTCCGACCGGTTCGAGCGCGAGGCCGAGGCCAACGCGACGCGGGTCATGAGCGGGCCCCGCCCGCAGACGGACATCGCCCGTTCGGCGGACCACACGGCGTCCGGTGGCGACGGGGCCGTCCAGCGGGCCGTGGACGTACAGCGTGTGGCGAGCGACAAGCAACTCGTCATCGACGGCGGGGCGGAAGGCCCCACGACGGTCCGGTCCGCGTCGGACCTGCTCGTGTGGATGGTCGGCCACCCCGTGCGCCCCGCCCCCAGGAACTACGCCAGGCCCGCCACCCTTCAGAGGGTTCTGGCGAACCTGGAACGGTCGGGCGGCCCGATCGACCACGCCGCGGTCTGGCGGGCCCTGGGCGAGGTCCTCGCCCAGCAGGAGGCCGGTGACAGCAGTGACAGCAGCAGTAGCAGTAGCAGTAGCGACAGCGACGGTGGGGGCGGCTTCTTCCGGCAGGGCAATCGCCGGTCCGACGACAGCAGCAGCGAGGAGGAGAGCAGCAGCGACGAGGAGTCGGAGCGTTCCAGCGTCGCCTCGTCCGGATCCCGTTCGGGAGCCGACTGGGCGGAGGGCGACTGGGGCGCGGACGAGATCGGCATCCCCGAGGAGCCGCTGGAGTTCCGGCGCGAGATGTCCGAGGCCGAGCGCGCGGAGCGACAGAAGGCGCTGAACGCGAGCCTGAGCGGCTACCGCCTGGTCGGGTTCCACGGCACCCACGTCGAGAGCGTCGGCAGCCTGGTCACCCACGGCCCGGACGCGGACATGGTCGGCGCGGCGAACGGCATCGGCAAGGGGCGCGGGTTCTACGTCGCCCCCGTCCTGGCCCCCGGCTCGATGAAGGCACCCGGCACGACCGCCGCGAAGAAGGACGCGAGGACCTGGGGCAAGTTCCTGGTCGCCGTCTACGTGAAGGACGACGTCGGGCTGGTGGAAGCCGGAGGCGGATCCGAGGCCGGCTTCGCGTTCGAGAGCGACAGTGATTCCGGCTCCGCGTCCGGTTCCGAGTCTGCGATGGTCTACCACGGCTCGGACGAACTGGTCATCCCCGACGTGCTGTTCGGGAGCATCAAGCTGGTCCGCAACGCCGACGACGTCGCGATGGCGTCCGACCCGGGCCTCCCCGCGGTCGGCTACGAGGACGGCGTCAGCCGGTACGACAAGTCGAAGTCCAAGAAGTGAACCGTGGCCCCGCCCGCACCGGCGTGCGTGCGGGCGGGGCCGCCGCTCCGCGAAAAGCGGATGCCGGGCCCCCGCCCCTCCCCGCATCCTGTGACTCATGAACACCCCGGCCCTCCCGCCCCGTTACGAGATCCGCGCCCGGCAGACAGCCACCACCGTCACCGTCTACCAGGCGTACCGCCCCGCCATCGGGCTGCCCGCCGCACGCGACGGGCGGTTCCCCGAGGTCTGGAAGCGGGACCGGATGACCTGGATCAAGCCCAGCTTCCTGTGGATGATGTACCGCTGCGGCTGGGGCACGAAGGAGGGGCAGGAGGTCGTCCTCGCCGTCGAGATCGACCGGGCCGGCCTGGAATGGGCCCTCGCGCGCGCCGAACTCTCCCACTACGTACGCGGCGTGCACGCCGATCGGGCGGACTGGAAGCGGAGCCTGCGCACCGCCCCCGCCCGGGTCCAGTGGGACCCCGAACGCGACCTCGACCTGAACCCGCTCCCGTACCGCTCCCTCCAGCTCGGGCTGAGCGGTGAGGCCTCCCGGCGGTACGCGGACGAGTGGACCGTGTCCGTCCGCGATGTCACCCCGCTCGCGCGCGAGGTGCACGCGGCGGTCCGGGCGGGGGAGCGGGAGAGGGCCGCGGCCCTGCTGCCTGTGGAGACACCGCTCGCCCTCGCTGCCCCCCGGCCGGTCCGGGGCGCTTCCCCGACGCCGGACATGTGACTTTCGGCAGTGCCGGAAGGCTCCCGGTCTCCGTAGCCTCTCCCTCGTGAACAGCTTTTCCCCGAGGAACAGGACCGATCGTGGGCCCGGCCCCAGGTGGGCGGATCCGGGTGGCCTGCTGGTGCCCGCCGCGGCGGCCTTCGGCGCGCTGAGCCTGGTCGGCTGGTGGTGGGGCCTGCCGACCGCGATCGCCGCGTTCGTCGCGGGGCGGGGCCCCGGGCGTGGCAGAACCGTCGTCCTGGTCCTGGCCGGGACGCTCGTGGCCGGGGCGGTGGCGGTGGCGGTGGCGCCGTCCCTGCTCGCTCTCGGGACGCAGTTCGTGGCGGTGGTCGTCCTCGCCGTGCTGGTGCCCTGGTTCGTGGGGCGGTTCTCACGTCAGTACCGGGAGTTGGTCCGGGCCGGCTGGGAGAGGGCCGAACAGCTGGAGCGGGAGAAGCGGTTGATCGCCGAGCAGGCGAGGCTGCTGGAGCGGGCCCGGATCGCCCGGGACATGCACGACGTGCTGGGCCACGACCTCAGCCTGATCGCCCTGTCGGCCGGGGCCCTGAAGCTGGCGCCCGGCCTGGACGAGCGGCACCGGCGGGCAGCCCAGGACATCCGGGGCAGGGCCGGCGCGGCGGTGGAGCGGCTCGGCGAGGTGATCGGCGTCCTCCGCGAGGAGAGCGAGGGCCCGCCGGAGGGGCCGCGCGACGCCGACATCGCCCGGCTCGTCGGCGACGCGGCCGCCTCCGGGCTCGACGTCGAACTGACGGTGGCCGGAGAGGCGGCGGCGGGCCTGCCGCCCGCCGTCGAACGCGCCGCGCACCGGGTCGTGCAGGAAGGCTTGACCAACGCGGCCAAGCACGCGCCGGGCCGGTCCGTGAGCGTCGAGCTCTCGCACACGGCGACCGAGACCCGGGTGGTGGTCCGCGACGGAGATCCGGCGACACCGCCCGGGGCCCCGGGCGAACCGTCGGCCGGGCACGGGGGCCGAGGACTCGCCGGGCACACGGAACGTGGACTCGCCGGGTACGGGAAACGTGGACTCGCCGGGCACGGGAGCGGGGGGCTCGCCGGGCACGGGGGGCGGGGCCTCATCGGGCTGGACGAGCGCGTCCGGCTCGTCGGCGGCACCCTCGACCACGGCCCCCGGGACGGCGGCTTCACCGTCGATGCCCGGCTGCCCCACCACGCCCCCGCCCAGCCCGCGCCCCGGCCCGCCGCCGGCGGGGTGAGCCCCGGGCCGGCCGGATACCGGCGGGCGCGGCGGCGGATCCGCCGCACCCTGCTCGCCGCGCTGGCGGTGCCGCTGGCAGCGGGCGCGATGCTGCTCGCCGGGGTCGGGATGTGGGAGACGGTGGCCGCGTCCCGGTCCGTCCTCGACCCGCGCGACTACGCCCGGCTGCGGGTGGGGCAGGATCGGGCCGACATACGGAAGGTGCTGCCGGACCGGCAGTCGGTGGAGCGGCCGGGGGGCGCCGGGCCGGAGGAACGAGGGGTGACGTGCGAGTTCTACGCGATGACGGCCGACCGCTTCGACGACCGGTCAGGAGACGCGTACCGGCTCTGCTTCCGGGACGGCAGGCTGGTCTCCCGCGACGCGCTGACACCGTGAGCGCCCGATGAGCCGGCCGGACGCGACCCGGGCGGACACGGCTCGGGCGGCGGACGCGACCCGGGCGAACGCGACCGGGGCGGCGGACACGGCCCGGGCGGCGGACACGGCCCCCGAGCGCACGGCCCCCGCGCACCCGACCCGAGCGGCGGAGACGACCCCGGCGGCGGACACGACCCGAGCGGACACGACCCCGGCCGGGACGATCCGGGTCCTGGTCGCCGACGACGAGCCCATGATCCGTGCCGGCGTCCGCGCCGTCCTCGCCACCGACCCCGGCATCGAGGTCGTCGCCGAGGCGGCCGACGGGCACGAGGCGGTGGAGCTGGTCCGGGCGCACCGCCCGCACGTGGCCGTCCTCGACGTACGGATGCCGGGGACCAACGGCATCGACGCCGCGGCCGAGATCCGCCGCACCCTGCCCGCCACCGGTGTCGTCATGCTGACCACGTTCGGCGAGGACGACTACATCCTGCGGGCGCTGGGCTGTGGGGCCGCCGGATTCCTGATCAAGTCCGGCGAGCCCGAGGAACTCGTCGCCGGGGTGCGGGCCGTGGCCGAAGGCGCCGCCTATCTGTCACCGAAGGTCGCCGCCCGCGTGGTGGCGCACCTGGCGTCCACCGGGGCCGGGGCTCTGGCCGGCCGGCGGGACGCCGCCCGGGAGCGGGTCGCCGGGCTGACGCCCAGGGAGCGCGAAGTCCTGTCGCACCTCGGCGGCGGGCTGTCCAACGGGCAGATCGCCCGGCGGCTGCACCTGGTCGAGGGCACGGTCAAGGCGCACGTCAGCTCCGTCCTGGCCCGTCTCGGCGTCGACAACCGGGCCGCGGCCGCCGTCGTCGCCCACGAGGCCGGGATCCTGCCCCCACCACCGACCGAGCAGCGCTGAGGCCAGCAGACCGGCGGGGTGGACCAGCACGAGGAGCACCGCGGTGACGACCGCCCCGCCGAGCACCGCCCCGGCGATCACGTCGTGCGGGTAATGGACCCCCATCAGGACCCGCAACAGTGCCGCCGCCACGGCCAACGGCAGCGTCACGGCGGCGAGTCGGGGCCGCCGCGCCGCCAGCCCGACCGCGAGGGCGGCGGCCAGGGTGGCGTGGTTGCTCGGGAACGACCAGTCGCCCGGCTCGGGGCACGCCGCGACCGCCCGGGCGCCGTCCAACGCCCGGCACGGTCGCTCCTCGTCGACGATCAGCTTCAGCGCCTCGCTGACGGCGTACGCCACGACCGTCCCGGCGCCGATGAGCACGGCCCCCGCCACCGCGCCCGTGTCCCTCCGGCGTACCGCCGACCAGCAGACCGCGAGCAGCAGCAGGCCGAGAACGATCAGCGTGGCCTCGGAGGACAGCTCCAGCAGGTGCCCCAGCCACCCCGGACCGTCCCCGACCGCTCCCGTCAGCGACCGGTAGAGGGATGCGGAAGCCCCCTGCGTGACCTCTGTCGGGCCGGGCCGCCCCAGGCCCCCGGGCGACAGCATCCCGATCACGGCGGCCGCCGACGCCAGCAGTGCGGCCGACCCGAACAGCCGGGCGGGCCAGTGGTGTTGATGTGTGTGCTTTGCCATGCCGCGAACGTACGAAGGCGCCAGGGCCCGGCGCGGGGGCCGAACGGCAGGAGCGGCCCCCGACGAAGGTCAGGGTTGACACCCGGGAGCGCCCCTTCTACTGAGAGGCACCCGGGAGCGCCCCCTCTACTGAGCGGCACCGTCCCCGAACTCCCACGTCAGCATCGTGAACCCGCCGTCGTCCCCCGCCCCCGCCGACCGGTACGTCGCGAGCGCCGCCTCGTTGTCGCCCTCCACACCGACCCACAGGTCGTAGCACCCCCGCTCCCGGGCGATGTCCACGAGCGCCAGTGTCAGGGCCCTGCCGATGCCCCGGCGGCGGAACGCGTCGTCGACGGCGAGTTCGTACAGGCACATCTCCGTGCCCTTGTCCGGGTGCAGCATCTCGATGCCCGTGACGAAGCCGGCCGGGACGCCGTCCACGTACGCGATCAGCAGCACATGACCGTCCGCCGCGAGGAAGCGGGCGGCCCATTCCTCACGGGGCGGTGCGTCGTAGAGGTGGCCGGCGGCCAGGAGTTCCCTGACGGTCGTAGCGCGACGAATGTCCACAATGGCCTCCCGAGGCAAGGGGTCTGAAGGCATTCTGTACCGCGTCCGGAGTACGGCGGGGGCGCACCGTACCTCTCAGGGAGGCCGCCCGCCTCCCCCCGGCGGCACTCAACCGAGTTGCATCCTCCGCTTAGGGTCGAGGGATGGAGACCCCTACTGCTCGATGGCGGCGCCTGCTGCCCCGTACACCTGGCCGGTGGGCCGCGGTCGGCGCCGCGCTCGCCGTGCTCGTGGGCGGCGGCACCTGGACCGCCGTCGCCGACGACGGCACGCCCGCCGTGCAGCGCGAGGACCGGACGCTGCGCATGGACGGAGTGCCGATCGACACCTCGTACTTCCACGCCGAAGGCTCCGGCAAGCGGCCCGCCGTGCTCATCGGACACGGCTTCGGCGGCAGCAAGAACGACGTACGGGCCCAGGCCGAGAAGCTGGCCGCCGACGGGTACGCCGTGCTGACCTGGTCGGCGCGCGGCTTCGGCAAGTCCGGCGGGGAGATCTCCCTCAACGACCCGGACCACGAGGTCAGGGACGTCTCGCGGCTCATCGACTGGCTCGCGGAACGGCCCGAGGTGGAGCTCGACAAAAAGGGCGACCCCCGGGTCGGGCTCACCGGCGCCTCCTACGGCGGGGCCGTCTCCCTGCTCGCCGCCGGTCACGACGAGCGGGTCGACGCCATCGCGCCCGTGATCACCTACTGGAACCTCGCCGACGCCCTCTTCCCCGACGGGGTCTTCAAGAAGCTCTGGGCCGGGATCTTCATCACCACCGGCGGCGGCTGCGAGAAGTTCGAGAAGCGGCTCTGCGAGATGTACGAGCGGGTCGCCGTCAGCGGCAAGCCCGACGCCGAGGCGATCGACCTCCTCACCGAGCGTTCGCCGTCCGCCGTCGCCGACCGGATCAAGGTCCCCTCGCTCCTCCTCCAGGGGCAGTCCGACTCCCTCTTCCCGCTCGGCCAGGCCGACGCCATGCAGAAGGCCATCAGCGCCAACGGCGCACCCGTCTCCGTCGACTGGATCTCGGGCGGGCACGACGGCGGCGACAGCGAGACCGGGCGGGTCGAAGGCCGGGTCGGCTCCTGGTTCGACCGCTATCTCAAGGAGGACACCGGCACCGACACCGGGCCCGCCTTCCGCGTCACCCGCACCGGAGGCGTCGACTCCACCGACGGCGCCGCCCTCCTGCGCGGCGCGAGCGGCGACACCTACCCGGGGCTGCGCAGCGGCGGCCGGGACATCGCGCTCGGCGGCGGGACGAAGACCTTCCGCAACCCGGCCGGCGCCGCACCGCCCGCCATCTCCGCCGTGCCCGGCGTCGGCGGCGGACTCGCCCAGCTCTCCTCTCTCGGCGTCGGACTCTCGCTCGACTTCCCCGGACAGTTCGCCCGCTTCGAGTCCGCCCCGCTGGACACCTCCGTACGCGTCACCGGCACGCCCACCGTGAAGGTGAACGTGACGGCGAGCGGCGGCCGGGACGCGGTGCTCTTCGGCAAGGTGTACGACGTGTCGCCGGACGGCAGGCAGCAGGTGCTGCCCCACCAGCTCGTCGCCCCCTACCGGATCACCCCCGACCAGCAGGGCAAGCCGGTCGAGCTGGCGCTGCCCGCCGTGGACCACGAGTTCGACGCCGGACACCGGCTGCGGCTCGTGTTCTCCGCGACCGACCTCGGCTACGCGTCCCCGGCCGAGCCCGCCAGGTACACCGTCACCGCCGACGGACCGCTGACCATCCCCACCGCGCCCGCCGTGAAGACCGCGGCGGCCACCCTCCCGTGGTGGACCTGGGGCCTCCCGGCCGCCGCCCTCGTCATCGCGGCCGGCCTGCTGCTCACCGCCCGCCGCCGGACCGCCACGCCCGCGCCGGACCCCGCGCTCACCGACGTACCGCTCCAGATCACCGGTCTCTCGAAGAAGTACGCGAAGGCGGTCGACCGGTACGCCGTGCGCGAGCTGTCCTTCCGCGTCGAGAAGGGCCAGGTCCTCGGGCTCCTCGGGCCCAACGGCGCCGGCAAGACGACCACCCTGCGCATGCTCATGGGGCTCATCACCCCCGACGAGGGCGAGATCCGCGTCTTCGGGCAGGCCATCCGGCCGGGCGCGCCGGTGCTGTCCCGGGTCGGGGCGTTCGTGGAGGGGGCCGGGTTCCTGCCCCACCTCTCCGGGCGCGCCAACCTCGACCTCTACTGGCAGGCCACCGGCCGCCCCGCCGAGGACGCGCACATCGAGGAGGCCCTGGAGATCGCCGGGCTCGGCGACGCGCTCGCCCGTGCCGTACGGACGTACTCCCAGGGCATGCGGCAGCGGCTCGCCATCGCCCAGGCCATGCTCGGCATGCCGGACCTCCTCATCCTCGACGAGCCGACCAACGGGCTCGACCCGCCGCAGATCCGCGAGATGCGGGACGTGATGATCCGCTACGCGGCCGGCGGCCGGACCGTCATCGTCTCCAGCCACCTCCTCTCCGAGGTCGAGCAGTCCTGCACGCACCTGGTCGTCATGGACCGGGGCCGGCTCGTCCAGGCCGGGCCGGTCGCCGAGATCACCGGCTCCGGCGACATGATCCTGGTGACCACGGCGGACGAGGTGTCCGAGCCGCTGGCGGAGAAGGTCGCCGCCCTGCCCGGCATCGGCTCCGCCGTCCGCACCGACGACGGGCGCGGACTCCTCGTCCGCCTCGACGGGGCCACCACCTCCCGGCTCGTCGCCGATCTCGTCCGGCTCGACGTCCCGGTCACCGGCGTCGGACCGCACCGCCGCCTGGAGGACGCCTTCCTCACCCTCATCTCCGGAGGAGCAGCATGAGCGCCCCCGTCCAGCCCCCCGAGGCCCGGGTGGAGACCGAACACCCGGAGGCCCCCGGCTACCGCGCCGGGCGCACCCTTCCCCTCCGCGTCGAGGCCATGCGGCAGTTGCGCCGACGACGCACCCTGCTGATGGGCGGAATCCTCGCCGCCCTCCCCTTCATCCTCATCATCGCCTTCGCGATCGGCGGCACGCCGGACGGCGAGGACGGCGGAGGAGGCGGCGGCGGGGGCGGCGGCCGGATCAACCTGATGGACGTGGCGACCGAGTCCGCCGCGAACTTCGCCGCCACCTCGCTGTTCGTCTCGGCCGGATTCCTGCTGGTGGTGCCGGTGGCCCTGTTCTGCGGGGACACCGTCGCCTCCGAGGCGAGCTGGTCCTCGCTGCGCTATCTGCTCGCCGCGCCCGTGCCGCGCGTCCGGCTGCTGTGGTCCAAGCTCGTCGTCGCCCTCGGCTTCAGCCTGGCCGCGATGGTGCTGCTGCCGCTCGTCGCCCTGGTGGCGGGCACGGCGGCCTACGGATGGGGGCCGCTGAAACTGCCCACCGGGGGAGCGCTGTCCGCCGGGGACACGGTGCCCCGCCTCGCGATCGTCGTGGCGTTCATCTTCGTCTCCCAACTGGTCACCGCGGGCCTGGCGTTCTGGCTGTCCACGAAGACCGACGCCCCGCTCGGCGCGGTCGGCGGCGCGGTGGGCCTCACCATCGTCGGCAATGTGCTCGACGCGGTCACCGCGCTCGGCTCCTGGCGCGACTTCCTGCCCGCGCACTGGCAGTTCGCCTGGGCCGACGCCCTCCAGCCGCAGTTGGAGTGGGGCGGCATGATCAAGGGCACGGCCGTATCAGTGACCTATGCCCTGATCCTGTTCGCGCTGGCCTTCCGCGGGTTCAGTCGTAAGGACATCGTGTCCTGAACCTGATGTTCCGCCGGTTTCCTGCCCGCTGTTGCCGCATCGAGATGGTTCCGCAACGCTTTCGTCGACTCCGGTCGGCGACCCCGTACGTCACATTCACAGATGTCGAGGACATCGTGACGACGTGGGGGGTTACCTATGCACCAGGCAGGCCGACGACACGAGAAGCGGACGGAAGGCAGAGCGGAGGGCAGGGCAGGTGTCCGGGCGGGGGGCCGGGCGGGCGCCATGGCGCTCCTTCTGGCGGGCGCCATGGTCCTCACCGCGTGCAGCGGCGGCGACAGCGCCTCGGGAGGCAAGCGCGACCTGACCTCGGATACGCGCAACGGGCAGGGATCGACCGGCGGCGGACAGCCCGCGCCGGACGCGGCGGCGCCCGAGAAGGGCCGGTCGGCCGCGCCGACGGGGGAGCCCGGTGACGAGAGCAGGCCGGACGTCGCAGCGCCCGACTACCTCTCCACCTTCGCCCTGGACGTGGACACCGCGAGCTACGGCTACGCGCGCCGCACCCTCGGCGACGGCAGGCTGCCCTCTCCCGAGGAGGTACGCCCCGAGGAGTTCGTCAACAGCTTCCGCCAGGGGTACGAACGGCCGAAGGGCCCCGGTTTCTCGGTGAACGTCGACGGGGCCCGCATCGGCTCCGGGAAGGGCGGGAGCGGTGGAACCGGAGCCTCCGACTGGTCGCTGCTCCGCGTCGGCCTGGCCACCGAGGCCGCCCCGTCGACCGCTGAACGGCCGCCCGCGGCCCTCACGTTCGTCGTCGACATCTCGGGGTCCATGGCCGAGACCGGCCGCCTGGACCTGGTCAGGAAGTCGCTGACCATCCTTACCGACGAACTGCGCGACGACGACTCCCTCTCCCTGGTCACCTTCAGCGACGAGGCCGAGACCCGGCTGCCGATGACCCGCCTCCAGGGCAACCGGAACCGGATCAAGGACGTGGTGGAGGAGATGCGGCCGACGCAGTCCACCAACGTCGAGGCGGGCATCACCCTCGGCTACGAGGAGTCGGTCGAGGGCCACCGCAAGGGCGCCACCAACCGGGTGGTGCTCCTCTCCGACGCGCTGGCCAACATCGGCGACACCGACGCCGACGGCATCCTGGAGAAGATCGACTCGATCCGCCGCGAGTACGGCATCACCCTCTTCGGCGTCGGTGTCGGCAGCGACTACGGCGACGCGTTCATGGAGCGGCTCACCAACAAGGGCGACGGGAACACCACGTACGTCAGCGACGAGGCGCAGGCACGCAAGGTCTTCGTCGACCAGCTCCCCGCCCACCTGGAGATCCGGGCCCGTGACGCCAAGGCCCAGGTGGCGTTCGACCGGAAGACCGTGAAGCAGTTCCGGCTGATCGGCTACGAGAACCGCAAGGTCGCCGACGAGGACTTCCGCGACGACAGCGTCGACGGCGGCGAGGTGGGCCCCGGCCATACGGTGACCGCTCTGTACGCCGTACGGCTGCGCGAGGGCGCGTCCGGCACCGTGGCCAAGGCCACCGTGCGCTGGCTGGACCCCAAGACCCGCAAGGCCCAGGAGGAGACCGGAACCGCGACGACCGGGGCGATCGACGGCTCTCTGTGGGGCGGCGGGGGCGACCGGCTCCAAGTAGCGGCGGTGGCCGCCTACTTCGCCGACCACCTGCGGGGCGGCGACCTGCCCGGCGCACCCGGACTCGGTGAACTGGCCTCGCGGGCCGCCGGGCTGGCGGAGACGACCGAGGACAGCTCCGTCACGAAGCTGGCCAAGGCCATCGGGCAGGCGGACCGGATCGAGCGAGGATCCGGAACGGACGACGAACCGGAACCGGGCGAGGGAGAGATCGGCTGAGGCGGAGCGGCCGGAGGCCCGAGGGGCCGAGCGGGCGGGGGAGGACAGCGGGCGGAGGAGGACGAGCGGGCCGAGCGGGACGTGCGTCCTGGGCGGCCGGCTCGGTCAGCTCGGTTGGCTCGGTCAGCTCGGTCAGCTCGGCCTGCCCCGCCCGGGGCCACCGGGGGCACCGGGGCCACCGGGGCCGAAACTCTTCGCACGGTCATTCGAAAGTGGGCCCGCTGAAACGTCGTTCCGGGTCATGATGTCCGCCATGACCTCCCTCTTCCTCGTGCTCGCCACGATCGTCAACGGCCTCTACGCGGGCTTCATGCTGACCTTCCTGATCGCGATCATGCCCGGCCTCGCCGACCTGACGGACGAGCAGTTCACGGCGGCCATGCGCCGCTTCAACGAGAAGGTCCCCGGCCCGGTCTTCCTGGTCCTGTTCCTCGGCGTCGTCGCGCTGCCCGCCGCCGCGTTCTTCACCGGCCTCGGCGAGCACGGCGAGGCGGCGGGGCCCGCCATCCTGGGGGCGCTGATCTGCGTGGTCGCCGGTCACCTGGTGACCGTGGTCGGGAACATCCCGCTCAACAACGCCCTCGCCGCCTCCGAGGGCGGCGACGACAGTGCGGCTCGCGCCGCCTTCGAATCCCGCTGGAACACCCTCCACCAGGTGCGCACCGCGTTCGCGCTGGTGGCGTGCGTCCTGCTGGCCGTCGCGCTGTAGGGCTAGGCGCCCCTCCGTACGCGGGCCCCCGCCTCCGCCCGCCGCGGGTGGCGGGGGCCGAGCAGCACCACGAGAGCGGCCGCGCCGGGCACGGGCGCGTCGACCCGCTGCCAGCCGGCCCGCTCGTACAGGCGCAGCGCCGCCTCGGCCCGCACGGAGGTCAGCAGCCAGCAACGGCCCTCCGGTGCGGGCCCCGTCACCGCGTCCAGCAGCGCCGCGCCGAGCCCCGCACCGTGCGCCTCCGGCGCCACCGCCAGCTCGTTCACCTCCAGCGCACCGCAGAGCCACGACCGCGTCCGCCCGGGCCCGAGGGCCTCGGCGACCTGCCCGTAGCTGCGGTCGGCCGGAAAGACCTCCGGGGTGATCCAGGCCGTGGCGAAACCCGTCACCGTCCCCCCGGCCGTCGCCACCGCCGCCGTGAATCCGGACCGGAGCGCGTCCCGTGCGAGCCGCTCCGCATAGGTGTCGGCCTGCGCCGGATCCTCGTTCCAGGGCGGGGCCGCGAACGCTCGCGCGTACACGTCGCGGATCCCGTCCGCGTACCGGTTCAGTTCACCGGCCCCCACCGTTCGCACCTCGGCCGTCATCGCACCTTCCCTCGGATCTCGTCGGCGATCCGCTTTCCATCGGCGGGTCACCGGGGCGCCATCGGCGCGGCGAGGAAACCCTGGTCAACTGCCGCGATCATCCGCATCGTCCGGCTGCTCCCCCACCTCCGGCGGTGAGGGGGGAGCAGCCGGACGCGCCGCCGTCACACGTTGGGAACCTTGAGCCGGTCCCAACTGCTCTTGCCGGGAATGCCGTCCGCGTCGCCGCCCGTGTAGCCCAGCTTGCGCTGCCACGCGGCGTACGACTTCCGGTCGGCCTCGGACCAGGCCGGGCCGGGACCCACCGTGTACCGGCCGCAGCCCTCGGACACCAGACGCTTGCCCATCGCCGTGATGACCGCGCTGTTGCGGCCGACCTTGAAGAACGCGGCCCCCGGGAACGGCTCGTACGTCGGCTTGGGCGGCGGATCGGAGGGCCCGTCCGGGGAGCCGCCCAGCCGCTTGGCGATCCGCGCGCGCATCGAGTTCATGGTGAACCCGCGCGGATCGACCTTGCCCGGCTGCCACTCCAGGTGTCCGATCACCGACCGCTGCGACCAGCCGTGCGCCCGGCAGACGGCGGCGGCGGCCCGCTCGATCGCCAGCAGTTGGGCCGCCGGCCAGGGATCTTTGCCGTCACCGAGGTTGACGCATTCGAAGCCGTAGAAGTGCCGGTTGCCGTCGGTGTTGGCCTCGTTGTCCGGGGGCAGCGCCTTCTCCGCGACGACGGCGCGCAGGACGTCGTCGTCGCCGAGTCCGGCGTGGTTGGCCCGGCCGTTCCCCACGAGGTGGACGGACCCGTCCTTGGCGATGACCCCGTGGCAGAGCGGGCCGGGGAGGGCGGAGTGGCCGTTGTAGCAGAGTTCGACCGAGGACGCGGTGCCCGAGGTGACGGTGTGATGGATCATCACGCCGTGCGTAGGGCCCCAGGGCCCCTTGTGGTTCCGGTTGTTGGTACGCCAGCTCCGGTGTTCGACGACGTGGAGGCCTTCGTCGCGGAGGGCTTTGAGCAGCCTGGCTGCAGACAGCGGCGTCGCCATCGCGGCGCTCCTTTCCCTGATGGTGCGTAGTTCACGCGGGCGCTTCGGTGTGGGGCCGGCGGGCGGACGGCGGCGCGGAGCCGCGTACGCCCGCCGGGTGACGGGACGGTCGGGAGCGCCCTGCGGCGGGGATTCCGCCTTCGGGCCCACCTGATCGATTTGCCCGCTCCCACGCCCTGCCGAACGTCCCGCCGGACGGAAGGTTGCGCCGTGCCCGAACTCCCGTCCGGCTATGTCCGAACTCCTGCCCGATGTGCACAGCGCCGAGACGTTCGCCACCGGCCCCGCACCGGTGTACTCCCGCTGTCGTATGCGTCCCGGCCTCCCGCCTCCTACCGTGAGGGGGTGATGACCTTCGACCGCCTGGCCGCCCGTGCGCGGGCTCTGCCGCCGATCGTCGCGGATCTGCTGGTGGTGGCGGTGGTGGGGGTGCTGACCACCGCCGACGCGGCCGTCAACGAGCCCGGCTACCGGCAGGCCGACGCGCTGACCTGGGCCCTCCTCGTGGTCTCGCTGGCGGCGCTCGCCTGCCGGCGCCGTTGGCCCGTTCCGGTGGTCTGTGTGACCGGGGCGGCCTGTGCCGGGTGGGCGCTGCACGGGCACATCGGCGAACTGCTGAACCTCCCGGTGATCGTGGCCCTGTACACGGTCGCGGTGCTGGGCGACCGCCGGCGCACCCTGTGGACCGGGGTGATCGCCGCGACGGTCTCGGGCGCGGTGGCGCTGAAGGTCGGCCGGGACGTGGTCAACCCGCAGGGGCTGCCCGTCCTGGAGATGGTCTGGCCGCTCGTCCCGCTCCTCCTGGGTGAGGTGGTGCGCACCCGCCGGGAACTGCTGGCGGAGTACGCGGCGCGCGCCGCGAGGGCCGAGGAGGACCGCGAGCGGGAGGCCGCCCGCCGGGTCCGCCAGGAGCGGGCACGGGTCGCCCGGGAGATCCACGACATCCTCGCGCACACGGTGAGCGCGATGACCGTGCAGGCCGGGGTGGCCCTCGACGCGCTGGACGCCGCGCCGGAGGTGTCGCGGCAGGCGATGACCCAGGTACGCGCCTCCGGCAAGGAAGCCGTACGGGAACTGCGCGCCACGCTGTCCGTCCTGCGCGCGACGGAGTCCACGGCGCCGGCTCCCCGCCTCGGCCAGCTGGACGAACTGGTCGCGGGGGTCGAGGCGGGCGGCGTGCGGGTCAACCTGCGACGGGAGACGGGGGGCGCCGCCCTGCCCGCGGTCGTCGAGGCCACGGCGTACCGGATCGTGCAGGAGGCGCTGACCAACGTGGTGAAGCACTCCGCGGCGCTCCACGCCGCGGTGTCGGTGACCCGCGACGCCACCCGGCTGACCGTCGAGGTCGTGGACGACGGCCCCCCGGCGCCGCCGCCCGCCGTCCCGCCCGCCGACCGGGGCTTCGGCCTGATCGGTATGCGGGAGCGAGCGGTCGCGGTGGGCGGCGACGTCACGTACGGTCCGGTGCCGGGCGGCGGATTCCGCGTCCGCGCCGAGCTGCCGACGGAGGGAGCGGCCCCATGAACGTGACGCCGTACGGAACCCGGGGAGCGGCCGCGTGAGCGAGCGGGTGGAGAGCGCGAGCGCGGCGGGGCCGCCGGGGATCGTCCGCGTGGTCCTCGCCGACGACCAGACCGTCGTACGGGCCGGGTTCCGCGCCCTGCTCGACCTCACCGACGACCTGGTCGTGGTCGCGGAGGCCGCCGACGGGGCCCGGGCCGTGGAAGCGGTCCGGACGACCCGCCCGGACGTCGTGCTGATGGACATCCGGATGCCCGGCGTCGACGGCCTGGAGGCCACCCGCCGGATCGCCGAGGACCGCTCCCTCGACCGGGTCCGTGTAGTCATGCTCACCACGTACCAGGTCGACGCGTACGTCTTCGAGGCCCTCCGGCACGGCGCGGCGGGCTTTCTCCTGAAGGACATCGAGCCGGACGACCTGCGCGCCGCGATCCGCACGGTCGCAGCGGGCCGGAGCCTGCTCGCCCCCGCCGTCACCCGCCAGGTGATCGAGGAGTTCGCCCGGCTGAAGGCCCCCGAGGCGGCCGGTGCCGAACGGCTCGCCGTGCTCACCGGGCGGGAGCGCGAGGTGATGGCGCTCGTCGCCGCCGGGCTGTCCAACGAGGAGATCGGCAAGGCGCTGATCATGAGCCCGCTGACCGCGAAGACGCATGTCAGCCGGACCATGACGAAGCTCGGCGCCCGAGACCGGGCCCAGCTCGTGGTCCTCGCCTACGAAACGGGTCTGGTCAGGGCGGGAGAACGCTAGGGCCTGTCGTACTCCCGGGGGAGCAGGGAGCGACTTCCGGCGGAGGATTCGCCATCGGCCCCCCGCTCGTAGCGTCGGCCGCATGATCCAGGCAACGGAACTCACCAAACGCTACGGCGGGCGAACCGCCGTCGACCGGCTGTCGTTCACGGTCCGGCCGGGCCGGGTGACCGGCTTCCTCGGCCCGAACGGCGCCGGGAAATCGACCACCATGCGCCTGATCCTGGGCCTCGACTCCGCGAGCGCGGGGCGCGTCACCGTGGGCGGCAAGGCCTACGCGGACCTGCCCGTGCCGCTACGGGCGGTCGGCTCCCTGCTCGACGCCAAGGGCGTCCACGGCGGCCGGTCCGCCTATCACCACCTGGCCGGACTCGCCGCGAGCAACGGCATCCCGCGCCGCCGCGTGGAGGAGGTGCTGGACCTGGTCGGCCTCCCCGTGGAGACGGCCCGCAGGCGCACCAAGGGCTTCTCGCTCGGTATGGGCCAGCGGCTGGGCATCGCGGCGGCACTGATCGGGGACCCGGAGGTGCTGATCCTCGACGAGCCGGTCAACGGCCTCGACACCGAGGGCATCCGCTGGATCCGCGAACTCATGAAGTCCCTGGCGGCGGAGGGCCGCACGGTCTTCCTCTCCAGCCACCTCATGAGCGAGATGGAACTGACGGCCGACCACCTCATCGTGATCGGACAGGGCCGGCTCATCGCGGACACGACCATGCGCGACTTCATCGAGACCAACTCCCGCGCGCACACCCTCGTCAGGTCCCCGGAACCGGAACGGCTGCGCACCCTGCTGGAAGCGGCCGGAGCGCGCGTGCGGCTGGACGCCCGGGGCGGCTGGCGGGTCGACGGCCCCGACGCCCCGGCCATCGGCGACCTGGCCCGGGACCACGGGGTCGCCGTCCACGAACTCACCCCCGCCCACTCCTCCTTGGAGGAGGTCTACACGGCGCTCTCGCGGTCCTCGGTGGAATACCGGGCCGAGGACAGGGGCTCGTCGACACCCCGGAAGGAGACAGTCCGATGACCACGACCACGACCACGCCCGCGCTGTCCGACACCCGCCGGAACCGGAACCGGAACCGGAACCGGAACCGGACCGGCTTCCGGGAGGCCCTCGCCTACGAATGGATCAAGTTCCGCAGCGTGCGCTCCACGGTGTGGACGACCGCGGCCACCGCCGTACTGCCCGTCATCGGCGCGGTGTTCATCGCCGCCACCGGCAGCCTGCAACCCGACGACACCGTCCTCGGCGGCAGCCTCACGCTCACCGTCGTCGCCCAGATGCTGGCCGC
The DNA here is from genome assembly GCF_044768525.1 of Streptomyces sp. NPDC091287. NCBI lineage: Bacteria > Bacillati > Actinomycetota > Actinomycetes > Kitasatosporales > Streptomycetaceae > Streptomyces > Streptomyces sp. NPDC091287. Next base: position 272,321 of record NZ_JBIVUV010000010.1, on the reverse strand, counting down.
GGTCGTCGGGGCGCTCGTCGCCTCGGGGGAGTACAGCAGCGGCACCATCCGCACGACGTTCGCCGCCTGCCCCCGCCGGGGCACGGTCCTCGCCGCCAAGGCGACGCTGGTGGCGGGCGCGATGTACCTCCTCGCCCTGGCCTCCTGCACGGCCGCCTACCTCGTCGGGGACGCCATGCTGCCGGAGGGCCGGTACGCCCGGGGCGAGCCGCTGCCCGCCCTGTTCGGCATCGCCGCGTCCTTCGCGGTGGCCGCCGTCCTCGGCCTCGCCGTCGGCATCCTCGTACGCCACTCCGCCGGTGCGGTCACCACGGTGATCGGCCTGCTGCTCCTGCCGTCCCTGTTCGGCCCCCTCTTCGGCGACGCCGAACGCTGGGTCGCCGGACTCTCCCCGACGGCCGCCCTGGAAAAGCTCACCCAGACCTCGGACGCCGCCGCCGACACCGTGGGCAGCCTGGGCCCCTGGCCTTCCCTGCTCCTGGTCGCCGCCTGCACGACGGCGCTCACGCTCGGGGCCCTGCTGTTGCTCCGCCGACGGGACGCGTGAGGGGCGGGAGGCACGAGGGGCGGGCGGCACGAGCGGGGGAGGCACGAGCGGCGGGGACGCTGTTTACGCCGCCATGACGCCGCGCTCGCTAGCGTCCCCCTGACCGACGAAAAGGCCCTCCGGTGCGGAGGGCCTCTCGGTGGTGCGGTCGGTGCGCCCCCGGCAGGACTCGAACCTGCGGCCAAGCGCTTAGAAGGCGCCTGCTCTATCCACTGAGCTACGGGGGCCGGGAGTCCTGATCGGTGGTTCCGTGGCCATGCCGGGACAAGGATAGGGCTCCGATCCCCTGGACCCGGTTGCTTCACCTGCGTGGCACGATGTGGAGGTTCGGTGAAGCGAACCGATAATCGCAGGTAGGTGCGATTCCTGCATCGGTTTTCGCTCCCCTCGCGCCGGGTGTTGTGCACTCGTTATGCCCCTGCCCCACTCGTCCCCTCTGTCCTGACTCTGTCCTGAGGGTGGAACCGCCGCGCAGACAGGCCTATACGCTTCAAAAAGGATCTAAAATTGGGCATTCTTCGCATGTGGTGACCATGGACGTACGGCCTCAGCTCATCGACGCACTTTCCGCCCTGCGCGACCGTGTCGCCGCCGTGCGTCTTCCACTGCCCCTGCCGGGGGCCGAACGTGCCCGGCAGAGCAGGGTCGAACTCCTCGCCCAGCTCGACGACTACCTTCTGCCACGCCTCAAGGACCCCGAGGCGCCGCTGCTCGTCGTGATCGGCGGATCCACCGGGGCGGGGAAGTCCACCCTGGTCAACTCGCTGGTGGGGTGCCGGCTCAGCGAGGCCGGGGTGCTGCGGCCCACCACCCGGACCCCGGTGCTGATCTGTCACCCGGACGACCACCACTGGTTCGCCGGGGTGCGGGTGCTGCCCCAGCTGACCCGGATCTGGCTGCCGCCGGGTCAGACGCCCGACCCGGACGGGCTGGACGACCTCGCGGCCCGGGGCGAGGACGGGGAGACCGCGCTGCGGGTGGAGACCGCCGTGAGCCTGCCCCGGGGGCTCGCCCTCCTGGACGCCCCCGACATCGACTCGCTCGTCGTACGCAACCGGGTCCTCGCCGCCGAACTCATCTGCGCCGCCGACGTCTGGGTGATGGTCACCACCGCCTCGCGCTACGCCGACGCCGTGCCCTGGCACCTGCTGCGTACCGCGAAGGAGTACGACGCGGCCCTCGTCACCGTCCTCGACCGGGTGCCCCACCAGGTGATCGCCGAGGTCTCCCGGCAGTACGCGGCGCTGCTGACCCGGGCCGGCCTCGGGGACGTACCCCGGTTCACCATCCCGGAGCTGCCCGAGTCCGCGGGCGGCGGCAGCGGACTGCTCCCCACCACCGCCGTCGCCCCGCTGCGCGCCTGGCTCGCCCACCGGGCCCAGGACCCCGCCGCCCGGCAGCAGGCGGTGGCGCGCACCGCGTCCGGTGTCATCCAGTCGCTCAACGTGCGGATGCCCTCGCTGGCCTCCGCCGTCGCCGCCCAGTACGCCGCCTCCGTGCGGCTGACCGGGGTGGTCCAGGACGCGTACGGCAAGGAGGCCGCCCGGATCCGGCGCCGCCTCCAGAGCGGCGCCGTGCTCTCCGGGGACGCACGGACCCGGTGGCGCGGCTACCCGCTCTACAGCTCGCCCGAGGAGCTCCTCGAAGCCCTCGTCGACAGCCTGGTGGCCCTGCTCCAGTGCTCGGTCTCCGCCGCCGACGAACAGATCCGCACCCAGTGGCGCCGCGAGCCCGCCGGGGGCCTGTTCCGGTTCGAGGACGCCGGACGTGAGGCGGGCGGCTGGGGGCCCGCCGAAGACATCGAAGGCCGGATCTCCGTCGCCGTACGCCGGTGGCGGCGGGTCCTGGAGGAACTGGCCGAGGAGGAGGTGCGCCAGCTCGAACGCAATGTGGCGCCCGCCCCCGAGACCGTCGCCGCACTGCTCGCGGCCGCCCTCCTCGGCGGGCGGCGCGCCCGTGCGGCGGGGGAGCAGCTCGCCGAACGCATCGGTGTCCAGGGCGCGCTGCGCCTCCGCGACAAGGGCGGTGAGCTGCTGACGACCTACCTCGACCAGGTACTCGGCGGCGAACGCGACCGCCGCCTCGCCCCGCTCGACGCGCTCGACGTCGCCCCCGAACCCCAGGCCGAACTGATCGCCGCGCTTTCCGTACTGCAGAAGGAGAGGTGGCAGCGATGACCGCCGTCACGGACCAGGACAACAGCAACGGCAACGGCAGCAGCGACGGTGGCGGCGGCGGGAAGTCGGACGGGGAGGTGCCGGGCAGGGGCGGGGACGGGCGCTGGGACGACGGGCTCATCGCCCGGCGCGCCGCGGCGGCCGAGGCCCGTGAGGCCGGGGGAACCGCCCCCCGGGCCCCCGCCGCCGACGACGTGGAGCCGCAGGTCGAGGCGTACGTCCCCTCCGGCGGGCCGCTGCCGCCCCGGCTCGACGCCCTGCGCGAGCTCGTCGGGCTCTCCCGCGCCCGGCTCGACCGGGACACCCTCGCCGAGGCGGGACGCGTGCTGGACGAGGCCGCCGCCCGGCAGCGGCTCTCCTCGCGGCACACGGTCATCGCCGTCGCGGGAGCCACCGGCAGCGGGAAGTCGACCCTGTTCAACGCGCTCGCCGGGGCCCCGATCTCCGACACCGGGCTGCGCCGGCCCACCACCTCCCAGCCCATCGCGTGCAGCTGGACCGACGGGGCCGCCGGGCTGCTGGACCGTCTCGCCGTCCCCGGCCGACTCCGCCGCAGGCCCCACCCGGGGCCCGCCGCCTTCGACGAGGCGCTCCAGGGGCTCGTCCTGGTCGACCTGCCCGACCACGACTCGGCGGCCACCGAACACCGCGACCAGGTGGACCGGGTCCTGGCCCTGGTCGACGCGGTGATCTGGGTCGTCGACCCGGAGAAGTACGCCGACGCCGCCCTCCACGAGCGCTATCTGCGCCCGCTCGCCGGGCACGCCGAAGTCACCTTCGTCGTCCTCAACCAGACCGACCGGCTGCCCGGCGAGGCGGCCGACCTCGTCCTCGACGACCTGCGCCGCCTCCTCGACGAGGACGGCATCGCGCTCGGCGAGCACGGCGAACCCGGCGCCACCGTCATGTCCCTGTCCGCGCTCACCGGCGACGGGGTGCCCGAACTCCGCGAGATGGTGGGCCGCTTCGTCCAGGACCGCACGGCCGCCACCCGCCGCCTCTGGGCCGACGTCGACGCGGCGGCGGCGCGGCTGCGCCCGGTCTACGTGGCCGAGGGCCGGCCCGGACTGGGCGAGCGGGCCCGCGACGAGTTCACCGACCGGCTGGCCGAGGCCGTCGGCGCGGCGGCCGCCGGACAGGCCGCCGAGCGGGAGTGGCGCAGGAACGCCGGGCGGGCCTGCGGGACGCCGTGGCTGCGGCTCTGGCGCTGGTACGAGAACCGGGGCCTGCCCGGCAGCCTGGACCGGATGGGCCAGGCGCTGGCCCCGCCCGAAGAGGAACCGACGGCCCGGCAGCGGGTCGAGCAGGCAGTGCGGAACGTCGCGGACGACGCCGCCGACGGGCTGCCGGGACCCTGGGCGCAGGCGGTGCGCGAGGCCGCGTTCAACGGGGCGAAGGGGCTGTCCGAGGCGCTGGACGAACTGGCGGTCAAGGCCGGGGCCTCCGGCGTGTCCAAGCGGGGCGGCGGAACGGAGGCGGGGCAGGGCGCCATCGCCGCAGCCCCGCTCGGAGCCCCGCTCGGCGGCCGTCCGGCCAAGCCGCCCCGGCCGAAGTGGTGGCCCGCCGCGGTGCTGGCCCAGGTGTCGATGACGCTCCTCCAGATCTTCGGCGGGCTGTGGCTGGTCGGCCAGATCATCGGCGTCCTGGAGCCGGGGCTCGTCACGCCCGCGCTCATCATGCTGGCCGGAGTCGTCGGCGGCCCGCTCGTGGAGTGGTCCTGTGCCGCGGCCATCCGGGGACCGGCGAGGCGGTACGGACAGGACGCCGAGCGGCGGCTGCGCGAGGCGGCCGCCGGATGCGGCCGGGCCAGGGTCCTGGATCCGGTCGCCGCCGAACTGGTGCGCTACCGGGAAGTGCGCGAGCGGTACGTGACGGTGACGGAGTTCTCCACAACCGGCCGGTAGTCCACAGGCCCCGACGCGGTTTCCGCCCGGCGTCCACCATGGAGTCCGCACCCCACCGACGCCCGGAGAGGTACGAGCGGTGCGATGAGGTACGAGCGGTGCGATCCGGTACGACAAGGAAAGCGGGGGCGGGAAATGAACGAGACCTTGGTGACACTGGTGGGTAACGCCGCGACGGCGGTGGAGTTCCGCGAGACGGCCACCGGTGGAATGGCGCGATTCCGTTTCGCCGTGACTCCGCGGCGCTGGGACCGTGAGAAACAGCTCTGGGCCGACGGCCGCACCAGCTTCTACACCGTCTGGTCCTGGCGGACGCTCGCCGCGAATCTGGCCGGTTCCGTTTCGGTCGGGGAACCCCTCGTCGTACACGGCCGGTTGAAGGTCCGCGAGGAGGAACAGGCCGGTCAGCGACGGACGTTCGTCGATGTCGAGGCCGTCGCCGTCGGCCACGACCTGAGCCGGGGAACGGCCGCCTTCCGCCGGGCCGCCAGAGCGGAGCCCGTTCTGACGGAGCGTCGGGAAAGTGTCACGGACGGCGATGCGCACGAGTCGCCGAAACAGCGGGAACGCGTCGACGCAATGGCCGCGGTGTCCTGAAAAGGCCGATCGTCGACAAGTGCGGCGGCCGTCGCGCGATAACGATTCCGATTCGGAATGGTTGTGCAAGGGCAGTACGGGGGACTGCCCTTGCCCCGTTCTTTAGGATTCCCAGTGCTCACGGGTCACTTGGGTCTGCTGGCGAGGCATTCCCCACACGCGCACCATGCGCGAGGGCCTCGCCCGGAGGGGAATTCTGTGTTTTCTGCGTCTTCAGCGTCCGCTGCGTCGTCCGGCACGACAGGGGCGCCCCCCGGCCGCGGCACCCGCCGCCCGGTCGCCGCGCTGCTGCTCTCCGGTCTCGTCGCGGCTGCCGCACTCGTCGGCGCCGGACCGGCGGCGGCCGAGGACCCGGGCCGGCACCACGGCGGCGCGGCCGCGGTGCTCGACGGGCTGAAGACCTTCGACAGCGCCGTGCTCCGCCTCGCGGGGAAGGACGGTGCGCCCGACCGGACCCAGGAGCTGCCCGCCGGACTGTTCGAGATGACCGTGGACGGCGGCGGCAAGCTCAAGACCTACTGCATCGACCTGCACAACCCCACCCAGGACCAGGCGAGGTATTTGGAGACGCCCTGGGCCGAGACCTCGCTGAGCACCAACCGGAACGCGGGGAAGATCCGCTGGATCCTCCAGCACTCCTACCCCCAGGTCGACGACCTGGCCGCGCTCGCCGACGCGGCCGGCACCGGCCCGCTGACCGAGCGGACCGCCGCCGCCGGGACCCAGGTCGCCATCTGGCGCTACTCGGACAACGCCGATGTCACGGCGTCGGACAAGCAGGCGGAGAAGCTCGCCGACTGGCTGCACCGCAACGCGCGCAAGACGAAGGAGCCCCGGGCCTCGCTGACCCTGGAGCCAGCCGCCGTCTCCGGCCGGGCCGGTGAGCGGCTCGGCCCCGTGACCGTCCGCACCGCCGCGGACCAGGTCTCGGTGTCGCCCCCGGTGGACGCGGCGGTCAGCGGCATCGCGGTCACGGACGAGAAGGGCGCCCCCGTCACCGCCGCGGCGGACGGGGACCGGCTCTACTTCGCCGTGCCGAAGGACACCGCCGACGGCACCGCCTCCCTGACCGTCCAGGCCACCACCTCCGTGCCGGTCGGCCGGGCCCTCGTCGGGACCGGCCGCACCCAGACCCAGATCCTGGCCGGCTCCAGCGAGTCCACGGTCTCCGCGCGGGCCGGCGCCACCTGGGCCGAGCAGGGTGCCGCCCCCGCACTGTCCGCACGGAAGAACTGCGCCGCGGGCGGCGTGGACATCACGGCCGCCAACCGGGGCGACGAGCCCTTCACCTTCGAGCTGGCCGGAACCGAGCACACCATCGCCGCCGGGACCACCCGCACGGTGACGGTCCCCGTCGCCGAGGACCAGGCGTACGACTTCACCATCACCGGGCCCGGCGGGTTCACCAGGACCTTCACCGGGGTGCTGGACTGCGCCACCAGCGGCAGTGTCCTGGACCGTGAGGGCGCGGGCGACGCCGGCAACGACATCGGCACGCGGAGCGCCCAGCAGTCCGTCCCGGCCACGACCGGCTCCGTCACATCGGGGCCGGCGGGCGACCTCGCCGAGACCGGCGGCTCCAGCGCCACCCCGATGCTCGCCGCGGTCGCCATCGGACTGCTGGTCGTGGGCGGCGGCGCGGTCTTCCTCCTCCGCCGGAAGGCGCCGCACTCCGACGGTGAGTGACCGTCCGTACGCGGGAAGTGACGCCGTTCCCGTGTCGATCCCCGGACGGGTTTCCGTCCGGGGAGGGCCGTCAGGCAAGATGGGGTGTTTCTGGCGGCCCGAGAGCGCAATTCGACCCCTGACCTGCGACGGAATCGCCTGGTAGGGGCCGAATCGGGGCCGTGGGCCGTCTGTGGGCCGTCAGGCCGCCGCCGCGAGGTCATCCAGCGGGTGAACCCGCCGGAACACGGACGACATAGCGGCTCGGGCCTTCTCGTCACTGCTGGGCAGAAGATGAGTGTAGATCCGGAGCGTGAACCCGGGGTCGGAGTGCCCCAGGTAGGTACTCAGCGCCTTGATGCTCCCTCCGGCTTCCAGGACCACCGACGCGTAGAAGTGCCGCAGGGCGTGCATTCCATCGTCAGGAGCGGCTGCGTAGCGCTGTCCCGGTTCTCTGGGCGGGATGACGCTGGCGTGCGCCAGGGCTGGCTTCCACACGTAGTCATCGAAGTAGCTCCGCCAGATGGCCTTGCCGACAGAGCTGGTGAAGACCAGTTTCCGTGTCACCAGGGGGCCGTTCGGGGTCTTCCACGGCAGCGTGACAGCGACGGGCGGAAACAAGCCCATGTGCTCCTGCAAGCCAGCTCCCACCGCATCACTGAGAGGCGCGTCCCGGAGCTTGCCGCGCTTGGGAGGGGCGAAGACGAGGGTGCCGCCTACGCGCTTGATCTGCTGACGGACGTGCACCCAACCCGTCTTGAAGTCCAGGTTGTCTTCGGCAAGGCCCAGAACTTCCCCCTGCCTCAGACCGCAGCCTCCGCCAGCGTCCACGGTGGCCGCATACCGGTCGGGCACCCCCGAACGAACTGCCAGTACGCGGTCCTCGGTCCACGGCACGATCAGCCGCTGCTCCGGGGTCGGGGGCTTAACCGACTGGGCGTGGCAAGGATTCGACCTGATCACTCCATCGTCCACCGCAGCGTTGAACAGCGCGGACACCGTGTCGTAGATCGCGCGACGATAGGTGCCATTGGGCACGGCCACTTGGAGAGTGTTCAGCCACGTACGCATGTGCTCCGGCTTGAACGACCCCATGGGGCGCGTACCCAGGTAGGGGACTGCATGCAGCCGGATTCGCCTGCCCACGACTTCCTGACTGCCCAGGTCCGTCGTCAACCCGCCCAGCCACTTTTCGCCGTAGTCCCGGAAGACGATCTGCCCCGCCTTGGGGTCGATGTACTGCCCCGCGTCCATGTCCGCTTCGATGCGCGTAAGCCACTTCTCAGCGAGACCCTTCTTTCGGTCGGGGAAACTCTTGGACTGTTCCGTGCCGTCCGGGCCGATGTAGCGGGCGCGGTAGCGGAGTCCGGAGCCGTATCGGTCGCTCTTGACCCGGCGGGGCTCTCCGTCGGGTCCGGGTTCGTTCTTGTACCAACGGTCTTGGATGTGGCCGGCCAATGGATGCTCCTGTGGGCATGCGGCAGGGGCACGACCCGGCGATGGTCGTGCCCCTGCGGGTTGGTGAGTGTCAGGCGGCGGTGTCGGTGTTGTTCTCGACCCACGCGCGCACGGCGGCGGGGTCCCATCGGAGGTGCTTGCCGACACGGAAGCCGGGCGGGCCGGTGCCCGTCTTCCGCCAGGTGTAGAGCGTCTCTTTGCTCTTGAGCTTGAACATCTTGATGAGGTCTTCGGGGGTGAGGTAGCGATCGGGGAGACCGCCCCGGAGGGCGGCCCGAGGGTCTGGGGGAGTCGTCGTGGCCACGGGATTCTCCTCTGGGTGTGGCGGGTGGGTGCCCGCCCTGTCCTGGCAGATCCGCAACGTCCGCCACGCCGCCACACCGCAGGTCAGGGGCCTGCGTTTGTGGCGGATGGCGGTCATGTGGCGGATAGGTGCCGCCACACGCGGACGTGTGGCGGCACCTGGTGGCACTGGGAGTCAGCCCGCGACCGGGAAGAGCGGTGTTGCGGTTTCCGCAGACGTGTGGCGGGTGAGTGTGGCGGTATCCGCCACGGATTCACCCCCGCTGACCTGCGGTGTGGCGGCTGTGGCGGATGTTGCGGATTCCTCGGGGGGCGGGGGGCAGTACCGGGTCCAGGCGTCCGTGAGGTCTTCCGCGTAGTAGCCCTTGGGGGTGCCGGAGGGGGTGCGGATGCCGCGCGGCTTGATGGGCTTGATGGCCGGGGTGACGTACTGGCTGAGGAGCTTGGCGAGTGTGCGGGAGTTCAGGGGCTTGTCGTCCAGGTCGCCCCAGGGGGCGTCGTCCATGCGGAGCAGGATTTCGAGGATGACGGCGGTGGGCACCCGGTCGGCGCCGCAGAACACGGTGTCGCGCAGGTCGGTCAGCAGCCGGACACCCAGCGATGCTTCGTCGTTGTCCTGTCCGGCGTTGATCAGGTCCAGGCAGGCGGCCCGTGCGCGGGCGGGCCAGGTTCCGCCGGCCGCGTCCGCGACGGCGAGCAGCGGTTCCCATACGTCGGCGGGCCGGTCGGTGACCCCTTCGGGCATCTGAGGCCAGGCGTTGGCGACCTGGTCGCGGACGGTGTCGGCCCACTTCGCGACTTGGTCGCGCAGGGCGTGGCCCTGCTTCTCGTGGATGCGCTGGCGGTAGGGCTCGACCTTCTCGTTGGGGGCCCGCTTCCGCATCCGGATGATGACCGACCGGGTCAGGACGGTGTCGGGGAGGGAGCCGAGTCCGGCCATGGCGACGGCGCAGTAGGAGCCGAAGACCTGGGCGTTCTGGTTGGAGCCGTCCCCGACGCACCGCAGGGCCCCGCCGATGCGCCGGTATCCGGCGTTCAGGAACCCGCGCAGCGCCTCGTCCGCCCCGGCTTTGGGGCCGAAGATGGTGTCCACCTCGTCGAACAGCACGGTGGGCAGTCCCTCGGCGGAGTCGACGAGCCGGTAGAGGGCGTTCGCGGATGCGGACACCGTGCTCATGGGGCGGGGGGTGAGGATTTCCACGATCTCCAGCGCCCGGGACTTCCCCGACCCCGGTTCCGGGGAGAGGAACGCGATGCGCGGGGTGGTCTCGAAGCAGTCGATCAGGTGGGCGTGCGCGTCCCACAGGGCGACCGCGACGTAGGCGGACTCGGTCGGGAAGACGTTGAACCGGCGGTGAAAGGCCTCAAGTTTATCGAGCAGGGCAGCACCGTCGATGGGTGCCTTGGGCTGCTGGGCGGGGGTGTTCATGCGGCGTTCCTCCGGTGCTGCTCGGTGTGCGGGCAGTGGTCAACGCGGGCGCGGGTGGTCAGGTCGGTCACGGCGTTGCGGCCACGGGCGCGTTCGTGGTGGCCGCAGGCACAGAGCCAGTCGGCGGCGGGAATCTGGTTGCGTCCCAGCCCGCACACCGTGAGCCCGGGGCGGATGCCGGTCACCGTGACCGTGTGCGGGTCAGGGAGAACAGCAACGCGGACGCCTTCGGCGACGCCTTTCAGCTCGCCACCGGTCATCTGTGCTGCGGCGGGGCTGGCGGTCTGCGGGGTGTTCGAGGCGGCAGGCAGGCTCTTAAGGCGGGGATTCGGGGCGGGGGTCATGCCGGCCGCCCGGGGTTGTTGGCGATGGACCAGTTCAGAGCGCTCGCCACGGCAGCCCTGCACTCGTTCTCGCGGAGTCCGGCCCGCAATCCCGCCGAATTAAGAGCCTGCTCTACTTCATGGCGGGCGAGGTCGCCGGACGGGATGAACCGCCCCAACGCTCGTGCGGCCCGAACCAGCGTCCAGTTCCGCACACCCTCCCCAGCCCCGGCCACGGCCGCCGTTTCGGCCCTGAGAGCCGCTGCGGCGTAATTGGAGGCCCGAACCGGCACGGGCGCAGCCGTCAGGCCCCGGACGGGCTGACGGGGCGCCAGAAGGGCGTACAGCCATTCCGGGAGCGGTACGGGCTCGGTGGGGTCAACCACCTCGTACGCACCGTTCGGGAGGGTGCTCCCGGCACCCACGACGTAGCCACCGTGGGCGCGGGTGTCGATGTGGGTGCCGAGCCTGCCCGCGCTGTTGCCGAGCCGGACCCCGTCCGGGGCGGTGAAGTACAGGTGGTGTCCACCGCTCGCGGTCCGGGTCCGGTAGGTGGCGGGGACGGCCTGCCCGGCGCGCTCGCAGAGCGCTTGCAGAGAAGTGACGCCGTCAGGCGTTCCTTTCAGATCCTTCGCCTTGGCCATGTCCAGGTCCACCACGACCAGCCCGGACGGGCCCGTGGCGATCCCGACGTTGAACGCCCCCGCCGACCAGGCGACGCGGATGCGGTCCGGGTCGGTCGTGGCCCGCTGCTCCCACTTCCGGTGACCGGCCGCGCAGTCGCCGGTGCGGGGGCAGGCGGTCTCGCCGTGGAGGGCGGGGCGCTTGTCGCGGGGGCGGAGCGGGAAGACGCGCCACCCGCGCCCAGCCGCGTCCAGGGCGGCGGTGAGGATGTGGGCGTTCATGCTGTCGCCTCGGTGGGCTCGTCATGCGCGGCAACGATCTCCATGAGCAGGGTCTCGGCGGCCATGAGGTGGCCGACGAGGACACCGGCGTTGGTGAGGTCGATGACGCCGATGCTCGCGACGTAGGCGCGGGCGGCCTCGATCGCGACGACGCGTGCGGCCTCCCGCACGGGGGTGGGGTGAGTCATGATGGATGTCTCCAGTTCTGGAAGGTTCTGGCAGACGAGAGCGGCCCCGGATCATTGGCGTGAGAGGGGGCCGCTTTCGGCTTGCCGGGTGGTATCCGGAATCCCTGCCGTCGATGAGGCAGGGAGGCTTGGGCACCCCCTGTCGGGGTGCATGTGGAGGGGGTTTCGGGGGTCTGACCTGCGGTGCCTCCCTGACTCCCTGACAGATCATTTCTGCTGGTCAGGGCCAGGGAGACGGGTCAGGGAGGGGGCCAGGGACTTCTCCCTGCCTCCCTGACCGTGCGGGGCCCGCCTCCCTGCTACTCGGCAGCGGAAGCGGAACCCTCGGTGTCGCGGTTGGCGAGGACCCGGGCAAGCCGCTCACGGCCGACGACCATCCGGCCGTCGGACTTGTAGGGCTCGGCCCCAGTGCCGTCCAGGACCCGCTTCAGGTCGAGGTGCGACCACTCGCCGTAGGCCTCCTCGCTCAGCGCGGTGAGGCGCTTGAGGACATCGGTGGTGAGGACGCGGGAGGTGTCTCCGAGGACGGTCATGACGTCCATGAGCGGGTCGCGGTCCGTGCCGTTGTCGACGGTGTGGAGGGTGGTGACCCCGTCGCGCAGGGCCTTGGCCCGGTCGGCGATCTGGGCGGCGTCGTCGGTGCTGATGTAGTGCGTCCGCACCGTCAGAGCGGCCTGCCCGGCGGGAATCTTGATCCCGTCCGAGGCGACCACGACCGTGCCCTTGTCCAGGCCCGGCCGCAGCAGGTTCGGCGCAGCCCCGCCGTCCACCGCCTTGTCCCCTAGCGCCATGCGGGCCTGCGACTCGGTGCCGAGGGCGAGGGAGGCGCGGGTGTGGGCTCCTTCGCGGACCAGCTTGGGGAGGTTCTGGTCGGTGGGGTCCTGGGTGCCCTGGTAGAGCAGCACGTCCACGGCCCGCCCCTGGTTGTGGATCTTCCGGGCGGCCATGAAGTACCGGGCCGTAGCTTTCGACCCTCCGTAGGGCCGCTTCGCGCTGTCGACGACGGGGCACATGAACGCGACCTGCGCCTCATCCACGATCCCGATCAGCGGCGTGAAGACAGTGCCGGGCGGTGCCTGGATGCGGCGGTCCATCTCCTTGACCAGGTCTTCCAGCATCTCGGTTGCCTCGATGACGTGGTCATCGGTCGGCCCCTGGATGAGCACGGTGGCGAGCCCGTCGAACATGCCCCAGTCGCCGACGCCCTTGAGGTCCGCGACCCGGAACTCCACCCGGGGGTCGAGAGCGAGCCAGAGGGCGAGTGCGCGTAGGGCGGCGGTCTTGCCCTGGTTGGACAGCCCCGTGATGAGCATGTGGCGTTGGTAGAGGCTGATCAGGGCGGCGTCGCCGCGCAGGTCCTGGCCCCAGGGGGACCGTCCCTTGGTGTAGTCGGCGGTCAGCGTGGTGTCCGTCATCAGCGGGGAGGGGCCGATCGGCTCGTCCAGGGCGCCGCTGTCCGCGATCCACAGCCGGACGGTGCGGGCGGCCTGCGCGATCGTGATGAACACCTCGTGCTCGTGCCGGGACAGGTTCTCCGCCAACTTCCGCCGGCGCTTTTGCACTTCGTCGGTGGCGACGCCGGAAGGGAGGGTGACGTCGACTTCGACGCCGCATCCGGCGATCCGGATCGGTCCGAGCATCGCGGCCCCGGCGTCCCCCATCTCCTTCACCGCCTGCCGCAGCGGGGCGATGCCGAGATCCCGCAGGGCGGTGACGACGACGGACGGGGTGACCGGCGCACCGACGTCCGCCGGACGGGCGGGGAGGACCCATTGCGGTGCCGCCTGCTGGTGCCGTCCCACTCCCCACAGGGCCAGTAAGGCGGCCCACGGTCCGAGGACGACCAGCGGGCCCCACACCACGGTGATGACGACGACGATCCACCGGATCAGCTCGATGAGGGCCAGAGTGGGGGTGGCGAGGTCGGCGAAGTTCTCGTTGGCGACGGCGAGGATGATCCCGAGGAGCAGCAGGCCACCGGCGGTGATGCCGAGCCCGGCCGCCGCCCCCTTGGCCGCCTTGACCGGCGCGGACAGGAGGTCCATGCGGCGCTGGTGGCGTGCGGCGCGGAAGCGGGAGAGGCGTTCCTCCCACTCGGTGGCGAGGTCGAGGTTCCCCGCGGCTTCCGCCGCCCTGAGCATCCGCTCGTAGCGGGAGGCGGTGCGGCCCTCCCACGCACGGCGGGCCACGATCCGCCCGCCGCCGACGACGTACATGCCGTGCCGGACGGTGAACCGGCCGGTCGCCCGGGTGCGTTCGTGCGTGGCGGCGGTGCGCAGGGCGCGGCCGGTGCGGACCACCCGCGACACCTGCGGGACAGCCGTGGGCGGAGTGCTGGTCGACTCGGGCGGCGGGTCCTTGACCAGGGTGACCGGTTCGGCCGGCGGGGTGGTGGGGCGGTGGTCGTCGAGGTGGTGCACGGTCCCCATTCCGGGAACCTGCACGGCGGGTTCGGTCATGATGAACGTGCCTCTCCTGCTCAGTGGTACGGGTTGGGGTGAAGGGGGCGGCCGGTGTCCTTGGCCGGTCCGGCCGCCCCCGCTCAGCTCTGCTCGGCCTTGTGGGCGGCCCGCTCAGCGAGGCGGACGCGCTGCTCGGCCTGCTTACGGGCCTCCCGCGCGGCGGCCTTCTCGGCGCGCGGGGCGGTGCGCTCAACGGCCTTGGCGGTGGCGAGGTCCTGGCGGGCGTCGGCCTGGACCCTGTGGAGTGCGGCCAGTTCCTGCGCACCGCGCTCGGCGGCGGACCGGTCGATGCGCTCGATCTGCTGGCGGATCGCGGGGTCGACGCAGTCCGCGAGAGCCTGACGGAAGCCCTTGCGGAACAGCTTGGAGCGCTCGCGGGACTCAGCTCGGGTGTAGCTGTACACGGTGCACCTCCCTGGTGGGGCCGGTCTGTCCAGCCCTCCGCCCGCCCGGTACGAGACCGGACGGACAGGGGGCCGTCAGCGACGGCGGCCCTTGCGCAGCGAGGACGCGGCGGCCTTGCCGTCCGGCCCGCCGACCGACTTCACGACGGTCACGACGCCCCACGCACAGACAGAGGCGATCAGGGCGAGCAGGGCGAGGTTCGCGGCGATCGCGGTGAGGACGCCGACGAGGAGCGGGCCGAAGTAGACCCCGGCGGCCACCGCACCGGCGCCCATGCCGGAGCCGAGCGCGAGACGCTGAACGGTGCGGTCGGGCGGGGCCTGGTGGACGTGGACGACCTGCGGCACCGCGTTGGCGGGCTGGTAGGTGGCGGGGAGGTGGTCGGTGTAGGCGGGGGTGCCGTCCGGGAGCTGCACGACGGACGGCAGCCGGGGGGCGGGGAGGTGCTGTTCCATGCGGGTCCTTCCGTGGGGCGGTGCGCGGGAGTGCCCCGGGCCGGAGTCGATCCGGCGGCCTCAGGCCGTGTTCCGGGGCGGACGGGTCAGCGTCGGCGATTGCGACGACTGGCGTTGATCGCGTCGCTTTCGTCGGCCTTGGCCTGCCACATGGGGCCGCTGTCGCCGGTCTTCTTGTAGTGGCGGCGGGCTGCTTCGCGGCGGTCACTGAACGCGGAGCGGATCGCCTGCTCATTCGCGGGGGCCGGGGTGTTGTTCGGTGTCGGTTGCCCGGTGGTGCCGATCGATCCGGCGGAGCCGGAACCGGGCGGGCCGATGAGGCGGTCGAGGAATCCCATGTGTGTGGCCTTTCGACGCGTTGGGCGGAACAGGTTCAAGCGGCCAGAACCTGGCTGCTGGGGGTGTCGTGGCAGGTGACGCACATGCCGAGCGAGCGCGGGATGCAGTACCCGGCGTCGACAAAGCAGTTGGGGCAGGTACGGCGGGCCCGCATCGCCGCAGCGAGCGCGGCGGCGCGGGCGGGGGTCATGGGGCGTACGGGCTTGGCCTGGTCGACGCGGTAGAGGTAGGCGACCAGCGGTGCGCGGCGTCGGCGGGGGCGGTGGAGTTCGGCGACGACGTCCTGACCACCCGGCCGCAACCCCAGCGCGCGGAGCTGACGGCGAGTGGCCAGGCCATCGGGGGCGAGACGCCACCGGTAGACGTCGGCCATCAGGCTGCGGTGCGTTCGGCGCGCAGGGTCTCGCGCAGATCGCGCGCCCTGGTGGGCGACGTCCGCACGGCCCGCCGGATGCCCTCGGCCGTCAGTTCCTTGTCGGCCCAGTCGGCTGTAGCCGCACGGGCTTCGGTCAGGAGCTGTTCGGCGGTGCGGGTCGGTCGGGTCGATCGGGCTGCGTCGGGGACGCGGCCGGTCGCCCGGCGGGGGCGGGTCGACTCGGCGGCCACCGCACCGGCCGGGGCCCGATCGGTCGGCTTCACGAGGTCGACCACCACCGGGGCTTCCAGCGCCGCCGGGGCCGGTGCCGGAGTGATCGGGGTGGGCGTCGATACATCCAGGTCAGCCGTCGACCGTTTTACGGTCGTCTCGGTCGATTCCTCCTGATTCGTGGAATCGGTCGGAGGCTCGATCGGCTGGTGGTGGAGCACCTTGGCGACGAGGTCGGAGCCGAAGTAGATCGACCCGACCGGCAGTGACGTGGCGAGCAGGACCAGCGCCCAGTTGGCGGGGTCCCAGTCGGCCAGTCGACCCCAGTCGACCACCTCGTCGTGAAGCTGCGGGACGAGACCGTGGACGTAGTTGAGGACGAGTGAGGCCAGGGTGTAGGCGGCCAGCACCCGCAGGGCGAAGCGGCGGGCGTCACCGGTCAGGACCAGGGTCGCGACCAGGGCGAGCGCCATCAGTCCGTCGACGACGAACGGGTAGAGCGTCGCGGCGGTGGGGTCGGCCCCGGTGGCGGTGGCGACGTCGCGCAGGGCGTTCCAGGACACCCGGAACGCCATCGCGACCACACCGACCAGAGCGGCGATCAGCAGGCCCTTGCCGAAGCGGTTCATGACTGCTCCCCCCGCCACGGGAAGGGGTGCGTGTGGTGGGCGGTGCGGAAGATCCGTACGGCCACCCCGGCGGGGGCGTCGGGCTTGGCGACGGGTCGGGCGCCGCTGATCGAGGCGAGCATGCGGGCGGCGTGGTGCTCGCACCCGTCTGCACCCGCGTTCTCCGCGTCGACGACGGTCACGACGGCCGGGCCCCCGCACGGGGTCGGGTCCTCCGAGTGGGCGGCCGGGCACCGCACCGGAGTGCCGGCGGGCGGCGCGTCGACCAGCTCGACCAGCTGTTCCACGGTCACCTCAAGGCGGCCGATCATCCGGGCCATGGCGGACACATCCAGCAGGCTCATGGACTGTGCATCCGCCAGGGCCTGCCGGGCGGCGAGGATCTGGCTGCGGTCGTACGCGGTGAGATCGAAGCGACCGCTCATCAGGCCGCACCCCCCGACAGGCTCACGACGGCCGACCGGTTGGCCAGCTCCCGGCGGGCGGCCAGCACCCGCCGGCGGGCCCGGCGGATACGCCGCTCGTCCAGCTCCGTCGGCGTGCGGTCGATCGTCATGATCTGCGCGTCCAGCAGGACAACGTCCGCCAGGATGGCGGGCATCTCCGTCTCGATCGCGTCCAGCTCGGCGTTCGACGGCTCACCGTCGAACGGGGCGGCGGCCGTAACGGCCGCCTGAAGTGCTGCGATGCTCTTCATGGGTCGTGTTCTCCCTAGCAGGTAGTACGGCCCGAAATGAGGCCCCGGTGTTCGAGCACCGGGGCCTCGCGCCGTCTGAGAGGTCGTTCGTGGACTACGAGCGACCACGGCGACCCGGCACCGCAGCCCGCCGGTAGGGCGGGCGGTGAATGCCGAGCACCGAGAGCGCTGGTGCTTCGGTTCTCCGATTCGCACGGCGCTGCTCGTTCCGGGGAGGTCCGAAATCCCGGAAGTCGTCGCAGCTTCGAAGGTTGTGCCGTGCGGTTCTTTAGAGCCGATGGCGTGTCCCCCGTCTGGGGTGTGGGGTCCGCGTTGCTGCGCGGGCCCGGTCTCGGTCGGCTGGTCTCCACTCGCCTCGGCCGGAACGGTCACGGTCGTCGTGCTGCGGTGGATCACGCTGTTGAGTTTTAGCGTGACGGAATCGACCCACTCCGGAGATCCCGGATCGGGCGATGGCCACAACAAGAGACTGGACCGGTGGACCGGTCCAGTCAAGCGTGGAATCTGCGGGCTGCCGCTCCGACGTGAGGGAAAGCGCAGGTGGAGGGGTGTTTTCTAGCAACAAAAAAAGCTGAACCGGTGGACCGGTCCAGCCGTCTTTGTTGCTCGTTGCGTGCCTACATGGCGTAGGTGTCCACCTGCTCGAAGAGCGAGGAGGGGGTAACGCCCTCCTCGCAGACCAGCGGCTTCCCCTGCTCGTCATACGCCGTGTGCAACAGCACTGCTACCGGTGCACCCTGCGGCACCCTCAAGCGTTCCGCCTCCGTCTCCGACGCGCCGCGCACGGTGGTGACGTCCACGCCTTCGGCCGGGGCCCGCCCGGTCTGGCGCCGGATGTAGCGCGTTGTGCCTTCGGCGATCGGGTTGGTGTCGGCAAGGCGCGGCGACACCTCCGCGACCTCCGGGGGGAACCACGCCTCAACGCAACTGTTCGGCGTTCCATCCGGGAGCTGGAGGACCCGAACGCGCCGAAGAGCCGTCGTCCCAGGGGGGAGCCCCAGGGCGGCGGCGACGTGGGCGGGGGGTTCCGCCCAATCAGGCTCACCGACGCGCAGGAACGGCATTCCGCCCAGGATGCGCGCCGATCCCGCACGGCGGGCCCCGGCGGGGCGTGCAACGGGCGTCTCCGTGACGACGAACCCGGTTCCCTGCTTGGCCACGACCACGCCATCGTTTCGCAGTACATCGACGGCTTTGATGGCGGTGGCTCGTGACACATCCCACTGCTCGGCCAACTCGCGGCCCGAGGGAATCGTGGTGCCGGGCGCGATCTCACCAGCAGCGATGCGGGCGCGCAGGAACTCTGCGATCTCTTCGTACTTCAGAACTGCCATGGCTTCCCCTGTTTCCTGCGCTGGACTGGTCCACCGGTACACACGATACTGCGACCATGTCGAATCTCGAATTGGCACCCTCCGTGATGCGGTTCTATGGCGAGACGGTCGATGAGGACAGCCGTCTGCGCAGCTCGGCAGACGGTCGGATGGAACTGGTCAGGACTCAGGAACTCCTCCGAAGGTTTTTGCCGCCTGCGCCGGCGCGTCTGCTCGACGTGGGCGGGGGGACCGGGATTCACGCTGAATGGCTGGTGAAGGACGGCTACGACGTCGCTCTGGTGGACCCGGTGCCCCGTCACGTTGAGGCCGCGTCGGCGGTGTGCCCGGCGGTTGTCGGGGACGCGCGTGAGCTGCCCGAGCCGGACGACACCTTCGACGTCGTGCAGCTCCTCGGGCCGCTCTACCACCTGCCCGACCCCACCGACCGGCAGCGGGCTCTCGCGGAAGCCTCTCGGGTGGCCAAGCCGGGCGGGCTGGTCGCCGCTGCCGCGATCAATCGCTATGCGTCGCTCTTCGAGCACGTCACGTACGCCCACCTGCACACCGAGCGGATTCACAACTCCGTCTCCAAGATTCTGGAGACGGCGGTCTACGACGGCGCGCGGGGGTTCACCCTGTCGTACTTCCACCGGGCCGAAGAGCTGGTGGCGGAGCTGGTCGCTTCCGGACTGGAGGATGTGCAGGTCTTCGGCATCGAGGGCCCCGCCTGGTCGCTGGTGAAAGCGGCGGAACAGCAGCCGGGCGAAGGTCCCACGGATGAGCTGATCGCCTCAGCCCTCGACGCGGCCCGCATGGCGGAGCCGTACCCGGAACTCCTTGCCGCCAGTTCGCACCTCTTGGCTGTCGGCACGGTGCCCGCCAGCAGTGCCGACTGATGCCCCTGACCTGCGGGCGGAGCGGTGGCGCCGGGCCGCCTGTGGGCCGTCAGGGGCTGACCAATGACGCCCGACAACGACTTTCAACGACCGTGACGCGCAGTTGCGTCAGGCCTCCGCCCGAGGTCAGGGGCGTGCGCACATGCTGGTTTCCCCCGGCGGGTGGCCGTCAGGCAAGATGGGGTGTATCTGCCCACACCTCTATTGCTGCCGGACGGTTTCTCTTGGCTGAGTACATCTACACCATGCGCAAGACGCGCAAAGCGCACGGCGACAAGGTGATTCTCGATGACGTCAACCTGAACTTCCTGCCCGGCGCGAAGATCGGTGTCGTGGGGCCCAACGGTGCCGGTAAGTCCACGGTGCTGAAGATCATGGCGGGCCTGGAGCAGCCGTCCAACGGTGACGCCTTCATCTCGCCCGGTTTCAGCGTCGGCATCCTCATGCAGGAGCCGAAGCTGGACGAGGAGAAGACCGTCCTGGAGAACGTCCAGGACGGCGCCGCCGAGGTCATGGGCAAGCTCAAGCGCTTCAACGAGGTCGCCGAGCTGATGGCGACCGACTACTCCGACGCGCTCATGGACGAGATGGGCAAGCTCCAGGAGGACCTGGACCACGCGAACGCGTGGGACCTGGACGCGCAGCTGGAGCAGGCCATGGACGCCCTGGGCTGCCCCCCCGGCGACTGGCCCGTCACCAACCTCTCCGGTGGCGAGAAGCGCCGCGTGGCGCTCTGCAAGCTGCTCATCGAGGCCCCGGACCTGCTCCTCCTCGACGAGCCCACCAACCACCTCGACGCCGAGTCGGTGAACTGGCTGGAGCAGCACCTCTCGAAGTACCCGGGTGCCGTCGTCGCCGTCACCCACGACCGGTACTTCCTGAACAACGTCGCCGAGTGGATCCTGGAGCTCGACCGCGGCCGCGCGATCCCCTACGAGGGCAACTACTCCACGTACCTGGAGCGCAAGGCCACCCGCCTCAAGGTCGAGGGCCGCAAGGACGAGAAGCGCCAGAAGCGGCTCAAGGAAGAGCTGGAGTGGGTCCGCTCCAACGCCAAGGGCCGCCAGACCAAGTCCAAGGCCCGACTCGCCCGGTACGAGGAGATGGCGGCCGAGGCGGACAAGATGCGGAAGCTGGACTTCGAGGAGATCCAGATTCCGCCGGGCCCGCGGCTCGGTTCCATCGTCGTCGAGGTCGAGAACCTCTCGAAGGCCTTCGGCGACAAGGTCCTCATCGACGACCTGTCGTTCACGCTGCCCCGTAACGGCATCGTCGGCATCATCGGTCCGAACGGTGCGGGCAAGACCACGCTGTTCAAGATGATCCAGGGCCTGGAGACGCCGGACAGCGGCGCCATCAAGGTCGGCGACACCGTCAAGATCTCCTACGTCGACCAGTCCCGCGCCAACATCGACCCGAAGAAGACCCTCTGGGCCGTCGTCTCGGACGAGCTGGACTACATCAACGTCGGCCAGGTCGAGATGCCCTCGCGCGCCTACGTCTCCGCGTTCGGCTTCAAGGGCCCGGACCAGCAGAAGCCGGCCGGCGTCCTGTCCGGTGGTGAGCGCAACCGCCTCAACCTCGCGCTGACGCTCAAGGAGGGCGGCAACCTGCTGCTCCTCGACGAGCCCACCAACGACCTCGACGTCGAGACGCTCTCCTCGCTGGAGAACGCCCTCCTGGAGTTCCCGGGCGCCGCTGTGGTCATCTCCCACGACCGCTGGTTCCTGGACCGCGTCGCCACGCACATCCTCGCCTACGAGGGTGACTCCAAGTGGTACTGGTTCGAGGGCAACTTCGAGTCGTACGAGAAGAACAAGATCGAGCGGCTCGGCGCGGACGCGGCCCGCCCGCACCGTGCCACGTACAAGAAGCTCACGCGAGGCTGATCGTCTTGGCTCGTCACCTCTACAGCTGCCCCCTGCGCTGGTCGGACATGGATGCCTTCGGCCACGTCAACAACGTGGTCTTCCTCCGCTACCTGGAGGAGGCGCGCATCGACTTCATGTTCCGGCTGGCGCCCGGGGACGGCTCGCCGTCGTTCTCGGGCGGGTCCGTCGTGGCCCGTCACGAGATCGACTACGTGCGCCCGCTGGTCCACCGGCACGAGCCGGTGACCGTCGAGTCGTGGGTCACGAAGATAGGCGCCGCGTCCCTGACGATCGCCTATGAGATCAAGGACGCCGACCAGGTGTACGTACGCGCCTCGACCGTCGTCGTGCCGTACGACCTGGCGGCGGAGCGGCCCCGGCGGATCTCCGCCGAGGAGAAGCTCTTCCTCCAGCAGTACCTGGCAGAGGAGACCGCCGCGGCATGACCGTGCCCGTGCAGTCGCTGCGGTTCGCCGACGCGAGGGAGGCGGCGGATCTCGCCGCCTTCCTCGGCCGGCTGCTCCACTACGACCGGGCCGCCGCGGTCCGGTTGCAGGCGGGCGGCGGCGACGCACTGGCCGTGTTCGGCCGTCCGCCCTCCTTCGAGGTCCTCGCCATCCGCGCCGCCCGCCTGGCCCGCCCCGAGACGCTCGACGTCACGGTGTCGGCCGGGGAGCTGCTGGAAACCCTCGACGTTCCCGCCCCCGGCGACCCCGCGGGCGCCCCGGAGCCGGGCGCCGGTGCGCTGCCCGCCCCTGTCACCGGGCCGCCCTGGACCGGTGTCCTGCCGCCCCGGGGGCCCTGGCGGGAGCAGCCGGGGCTGCCCGGGCCGGACGCTCTGCGCGCCGCGCTGGACGGAGCCGTCACCGAGTTCCGCACCCGGGACGAGGCCCTGCCCGAGGAGCGGCGCACCCGTGCCGTGCGGGACCGTATCGGCCGGGAGATCTGGTCCCGGCCGGTCGGGACCACGGACCTTCCGCTCCGGGCCGTCCACGCGGCCCAGTCCCTCGGCTTCCTCCGGGCCGACCCGCGGTTCCCGGTGTCGCTGCTGTCCTCGGGCAGCTGGCTCCGGCTGCGGACCCCGTACGGCTCGATCGCCCTGCGCAGGGCGACGAGCGGCGAGCTCGGCGCCCTGCCCTTCACCGTCGGCCCCCGCTGACAGCCCTCCCGCACTGTCCTGGTGCCGGTCCTACTTGCCCGGCTCCTCCGGGGCCGCCCCGTGCGCGTCCGGCCAGACGCCGATGTGGTCCTGCTCCAGCTCCAGCAGCACCCGGTGTTCCATGCCCAGCGTCTGCGTGTAGTCCGCGGGCAGCTGGAGCCGCCCCGCCCGGTCGAGCATCGCGTACTCCCGCGCCACCTGCGACTCCTGGCCCGTCGCCGCGTCCACCTCCGTACGGCGCAGCACCTCGGACGAGGTACGGCCGTCGCGGATGGCGACCGTACGCCGCACCTCGTTCGCGACCGCCTGGTCATGGGTGACGATCACGATCGAGGTGCCCAACTCCTCGTTGGCGCGCCGGAACGCGGCGAAGACCTGCTCCCCGGTGGCCGAGTCCAGCTCCCCGGTCGGCTCGTCCGCGAGCAGCACGGACGGGGAGTTGGCCAGTGCCACCGCGATGGCCACCCGCTGCTGCTGCCCGCCGGACAGCTGCTGGGGGCGCCGGTCGCGGCAGTCCGCGATGTCGAGCATGGTGAGCAACGACTCGGCGCGGGAGGCCCGTTCGCGCTTGCTGCCGCCACCGCGCAACTGCATGGGCAGGGTGATGTTCTGGATCGCGGTGAGATACGGGAGCAGATTGCGGGCGGTCTGCTGCCAGACGAACCCGACCACGTCCCGGCGGTAGCGCAGCCGTTCCTTCGGGCCCATCGACAGCAGATCGCAGCCCGCGACCTTCGCCGACCCCGCCGTCGGCACGTCCAGGCCCGCCAGAATGTTCATCAGCGTCGACTTGCCGCTGCCCGACGCCCCCACCAGAGCCATCAACTCGCCCTCGGTGACCAGCAGATCGAGGCCCTGGAGGGCCTGCACCTCCACCCCGTCCGTGGTGAAGATCCGCACCACGCGATCGCAGGCGATCAGCGCGTCGTGCCCGTAGGAAGGGCGGTCCCGGCGGGCCGCGGCCCGCTGCTCCAGCTCCGCCAGCGTCGTTTCGGCCGCGCGGGCCGTGCCTGCCGTCTCGGTGGACGAGGTCATCGGGAGTCTCCTGCCCTGAGTTCGGTGATCGATCCGCGGCGGCTCGCCCACCACGCCTGAACGCCCGCGACCGCGGCGGCGAGCGCCACGACCCCGGCGGCCGGCAGCCCCAGCGACCAGAGGTCGGTGCGCAGGAGGACGGGGCTCGTGTCCGATCCGGCGACGCCCGCGAGCGCCAGCGGCACCAGATCGACGCCGGGGGAGAGCAGGGCGATGGTCGCCCAGCCGGTGAACAGCCCGCCACCCGCCGCCAGCAGGGCCTGCGGCGTCGCCTCGAAGGCCAGCAACCGCCTGCCCTGCCCGGTGGTGAGCCCCATCGTGCGCAGCCGTGCCAGCAGCGTCCTGCGCTCCGGCGCGGTCTGGAGCAGCGACAGCAGTACGGCCAGCAGCGCGTATCCGGCGCCCGCCGCGACGGCCGCGAGGTAGATCCGCTCGGCCCCCGCCTGCATCGGGGTGTTCACATACCGCGCGCGCTCCTCGGAACGCAGCTGTACGGCGTACTCCTTGCCGCTTCCTTCGACCGCCGCGTGCAGCTTCCCGGCATCCGGCGCGCCGGTGAGGAGCAGCGTGGTGGGCGCCCGCTGTTCCAGGGCGGCGGAGTTCACGATCAGGAAGTTCGTGGTGGAGACCGAGGCGACCCGCGGGGTGGTCCCCACGACCTGGACCTTGAAGTTCCCGGACAGCGTGTCGAGCGCCTGCGGCTCCTTGCCCAGGCGGGCCGCCACCGCCGGGGAGGCGATGGCCGGCAGGACGCGCTCCGGGCCGGACTCCGTACCCCCGGGGAGGGGGGCCGAGGGGCCGGTGGCCTTCAGCCGGGCGGCCGGGAAGGCCGGCAGCCCGGTCGCGCGGGCCAGCTCGGCGTACCGGGCGGGATCGACACCGACCATGGCCGCTGCCCCCACGTCCTCGGCGCTGCCGCCGCCCGTACCCGTACTCGTATCCGTACCGGCACCGTTCCCGTTCGCTCCGCCGTCACCGGCCACGGCCTCCGGCAGGGCCACGCTGTGCTCGATCCGCAGCGGTGCCGCGCCCCGTACGCCGTCCAGGTCGCGCACCGCGCTGACCAGCTCGTCGGGCAGCGTCGTCCGCTCGCTCACGCCGCTGATCCTGGCGTCCGCGCCGATGGACGCCAGCGCGGCGTCGTCCCGCGCGTCCCCGATGCCGGCGATCACCGAGCCGCCGAACGCCGCCGTGGCCAGCGCCAGCAGCAGGGCCAGCAGCGGCAGCGCCCCGCCGGCCGAGGAACGGCCGGCGCGGGCCAGCGAGAGGAAGCCGATCGCCCCGCGCAGCCGGGCCATAGGGCGCGTGGCGAGCCGCAGAGGCAGTGGGTAGAGGCGCACCAGCACCAGTGCCGCGATCAGCGCGACCAGCACCGGCGCGGCGCTGACCAGCAGGTCGGTGCCGCCATCGGACGACGTACCGCGACGGCGCAGCGCCGTCACCGCGCCGACCGCCAGCACGAGCAGGGTCAGTTCGGCCACGGTCCGCCGACGCGAGGGCCGGGCGCTCACCATGTCCTCGCGGGCCCCGTGCAGCGTGGGCCGGATGTGCTGGAGCGTCGTCCGCAGCGGCAGGGCGACGCACACCAGGAGGCCGACGCCCGCGGCCGCCAGCGCTCCCGGCCACCACCGGCCCTCGCCCACGGCCAGCACCGCGAGCAGCAGCCCGAGCGCGCTCGCGGGCAGCACGGTCACCGCCGTCTCCGCGAGCAGCCGGCCGCCGATGCCGCGCAGCGAGCCGCCGCGTGAGCGCATCAGCGCCAGTTCGCTGCGGCGGCGGGCGGCGATCAGTGCCCCCGTCATCAGCAGCACGACGGCGGCCACGGAGCCGATGCCGAGGGCGGCGACCGCGATCACGGGACTGATCGCGTCGCGCATCCGCGCGTTGGCCTCCACGATGTGGCCGAGCCCGGTGGCGAACACCGCGGTGTCCCCGGCGGTCTCCCGCACCTTCAGCAGCCCGGGGCCGCTCTCCAGCGAGGCGATGACGGACGTCAGCCGGGCGCCGTCGGGGCCGGTCAGCCCGGCCGGGTCGGGCGGGATCCGCCAGAAGAGGACCGGATCGGTGGCCGTGCTCAGGAGCGCGGGACCGGCGTCCTCGGCCAGCAGGACGGTGCCTGTCCAGTAGTACACCGGGAAGGGGGCCTCGGGGTCCGGCACCAGGGACGGGGTGCGCAGCAGCGGATCGGCGGACCAGTAGCTGCCGCGCGGATCGCGCGGGGCCACGATGCCGGTGATCGTCACGGTGATGGGTTCCTGGGCCGCGGTGAGCAGCTCGACGGTCGCGCCGACCTTCACCTTCAGCTCGGCCGCCGTCTCCTCGGTGACCGCGCCCTGCACCTGACGGGAGTCCGATGTGACCTCCCGCGGCGTCGTCGGCCAGGCGCCCGAGGCCAGGGTGGCGTGCTCCTTCAGCCCCGACTGCGCCACGTAGGAGAGCCGCGGCGGAATCGCGTCGGGCCTCGGCAGCCAGGGCTCGTCCGCGAGGACCGGCTTCGTGGTGCGCACCCCGGACGCGACCGACGACGTGTCGGCGTGCAGCGGTGCGGGCAGCGCCTTCAGGAGCCCGCCCCCGACCCGCGTCAGCTCGGGGCTCCGCACCTCGGCGTCCCGCTGCTTCTGCGGCAGTTCCAGCCCGGGCTGCGGGCGGGCGACCTCCAGAACGCTGCGGCTCGCGTCCGCCGACAGGATGTCGTGGCGCAGCCCCTTCGTCTCGTACGCGTCCACGGCCCGCGGGAACGCCGCGGCGAGGAACGCCGTCACCAGCACCAGCACCGCGAGTGCCGCCGCCGCACCGGGCGCGGTACGCAGCCGGGTACGGATCCACGGGGCGGTGGCCGCCCGGTTGTTGTGACGCATGTCAGTGGTCCCCCTGGTGGCGCAGTGTGACCGCCGGGTCCCCGCGGCGGAGCGCCATCGTCGCGACGATCACGAGCGGCAGCGCGGCGACCCCGGCCAGCAGCGCGGCGACCTGCCCGGCGGGCAGCTCGACCAGCACCGGTGGAACGGGCCGGTCGGCCTGTCCGGTCAGCACGATGAGCGGAACGACGGCCCGGGTCAGTACCGTGCCGATGCCGAGCCCGATGAGCAGGGCGAGCGCGATCAGTACGCCCTGTTCGGCGGCGATCATGCGGGCCAGCTGGCGGCGCGGCGCACCGAGCGCCCGCAACACGCCCAACTCGGCGGAGCGTTCGCGCCGGGACCCCGAGGCGCTGACCGCGAAGCCGACCGCCGCCAGCGCGGCGGCGACCACCGCCACGGCCGGCAGCGCCGACTGCGGCCCCGCCCCCAGCGGATCGTCCACCAGCCGCTGGGCGGCCTCCGCCCGGACCAGCACCTGGGCCGGATCGGTGTCCGGCAGGGCGCGCAGGGCGGCCGCCACCTTCGCGGCGTCGCCCGGGGCGGCGCTCAGCCACCATTCGGTCGCCTCGATCGTGGCGGTCGGCCGGTGGGCCAGGACCTCGGTGACGGCCTTGAGGTCCAGCAGCAGCGCGCCGCCGCTCGCCACCGGGTCCGGGGTGCCGGACGCCCCGTCGGCCCCGGTGGTCGGCAGCCGGCGCACCGTCTCCGCCAGGGTCACCCGGACGGTGTTCCCGGCCAGGGTGACGTCGATCTCGTCGCCCAGTTTCGCGTTGGTGCTCTTCAGATAGGCGTCCGTCGCGACCGCCTTGACCGCGGCGGCCTTCGGCCGGGCGGCGGTGACCCGCAGGGTGCCGCTGGTCGGCTCCCAGTTGTCCTCGCTGTCCACGCCGGTGTCGTACGTGAAGTCCGGCAGGCCCGCCGCGCCGTTGCGCACCGGCGGCTTGCCCGGCCGGTCCTCGCCGAACTCGGTGAGCGTCATGGCCGCGTCCCAGCGCAGCGACTCCGGGGCCGGCACCGGGCGTTCGGCGCCCGACGCGGCGACCACCCGCACGTCGCTCACCGAGACGCGGTGCTCGCGCGCGTAGTCGGACGGCGCGGCGGCGTCCACCTCGATGCCGATGACGGCCAGACCGCCCGCCGCGGACACCGGGAAGGACACCGGGACCGGCCGGCCGTCCACCGGCACGGGGCCGGCCAGGGCGCGGTAGGGGAGACCGTAGCGGTCCTCCAGGAGCACGGTGACCACCGGCGGATCCGGGTCCGGGTACAGGCTGTCCCCGGAGAGCTTCGACACCGTGGTGATCCGCAGGTCCAGCTTCAACCGGCTGCTGTCCTCGGGGAGTACGAGCCCGGGGCGCGGGGCCCGCTCCGGGGCGATGGCCCCGAACAGCTCCCGCGGGCTTCCGTCGGCGAGGTCGGAGCGCATCAGCATCCGCTCGTCCGCGTGCGCGGTGTCCAGGGCGATGACCTCCGCGGTGCGCCCGCCGGAGACCTCCACGTCCGCCCGGTAGGCGGGGGCCGCCTGCCGCACCCCCTCCAGGGCGCTGTACGAGCCGGCCGTCGCCGGACCGCTCCCGTGCCCGCCCACGAGCCGGACCGAGGCGCCGGTGCCGAAGTCCGCCTGGTCGGACTGCGAGCGGTTCCAGGAGGCGCTCTGCCCGATCGCCAGCATGCCCATCGCGACCGACAGGACCAGCAGCAGCACCGGCCCCGCCCCGCGCAACGGGCGTCGGCTGAACTGCCAGCCCGCCAGGGCCGCGGGCAGCCCCCGGCCCTTGGCCGCACGCCGCTCGGCGAGCTTCGCCGCGGGCGGCAGCAGGCGCAGCGTGAGGACGGTCCCGGCGAGCAGTGCCAGCGCGGGGGCGGTGACCAGCAGGGGGTCGATCCCGAGGTTGCCCGCCTGGTCACCGCTGAGCGCCCCGCTGCCGGACTGCCGGTCCAACTGCCA
This sequence comes from Streptomyces sp. NPDC091287, assembly GCF_044768525.1. NCBI lineage: Bacteria > Bacillati > Actinomycetota > Actinomycetes > Kitasatosporales > Streptomycetaceae > Streptomyces > Streptomyces sp. NPDC091287. The sequence continues at coordinate 244,166 of NZ_JBIVUV010000010.1, read as the reverse complement.
GTACGCCACGGCCGCGACGAGGAGCAGCCCGAGGTCCGCGCCCGCCCGCACCGGCCCGGGCAGTGAAGCGGCCCGGGTCCTGCGCCCACCGGCCCCGGCCGTCAGGGACGGAGCGACCACGGCCAGGGCGCAGGCCAGCGCGACGGCCGCGGAGACCAGCCACACGGTGCCGGTCGAGGCCTCCTGGACCTTCAGCCCGATCCGGGCCAGGGCGCTGCGCTCGGCCAGCAGCCCGGTCAGCGGGCCCGCGAGCAGGGGAGCGACCACCGCGGCGGGCACGGCGAGCAACAGTGCCTCGATCGCGGCGAACGAAGTGATCCGGCCCCGCGAACCGCCCCGGGCCCGCAGCAGTTCGCGCTCCCCGTCACGTTCGCTGTTCAGCAGCCGGGCCACGAGCAGCAGGGCGTACGCGGCGAGCAGCACCAGCTGCACCGCGACGATCATCAGCGTGGAGCGGGAGACCAGCAGCGCCCGGTCGAGCTGGTCGAGCACGGTGGGCAGCGACGTCCGCGCGGTGACCCCGGAGGCGAACACCGGTGCGGCCGTCAGGGCCTTCGGGGCGCCGGCCGACGCCTCGCGCAGCCCCTCCATGGAGCCGGTGGTCAGCTCGGCGAAGTCGGCGGACGCCAGCCAGGACGTCTCGCCCTCGGCGAGCACACCGGAGGCGAGGACCGAGGGATCGGTGAGCAGGGGGCCGTACGTCGTGAAGGCGAGCTTGCGCACCCCGCGCCCGCCGAGCGGGTCCAACTGCCAGTACGGGTCGGACTGGTCGGCGGCCTCGTAGACGCCGGTGACCAGGACCCGCTGCTTCTTGTCGCGCAGCCGGTCGGTGATGGTGAGCCGCGCGCCCGGCTTCAGCTTCAGCGCCTCGGCGGCGACGACGGGCAGCGCGACCTGGACGGGACCCGCGCCGTCGGGGGCCGCGGGCGCCTTGCCCCCGGTGATCCGCACCCGGCTCGGGTCGAGGGCGGCGAAGTGGGTGAGGTCCGGCTCCTTGCCGCGCCGGGCGGCCGGGTCCTGGAGGCTCCGCGGCAGCGCGTACGACCCCGAACTCTCCAGCTTCCCCACGGTCACGGGCAGCCCGTCGAAGGCGTCACGGGAGGCCTTGCGGACGGCGTCGTCGGCCTCCGCGCGCTGTTCGTGGTCCACGGACGCGGAGACGACGAGGGCGGCGGAGGCGGCCGACCCGTGGGTGAGCGAGTGACGCAGGGCCGAGTCGCCCACGGAATCGGAGAACGCGGTGAGCGCCGCCAGGACGGAGGTGGTCAGCAGGACGGCCAGGACGGCCGCGGAGAGCAGGAGGCGATGAGCCCTCACCCGCAGAAGGACGAAACCCGTCACCTGATCCCCCAGCCCCGGAAACACCGCGTGCGCACGCCCCCCGACGTACCGGTGATGCTTTCAGAGGCAACAGGGTTCTGGTAACCGCTTACAGGTACACCTTGATGCGATCGTGATCGTTATGCGGAGATGGAGTGTCGAATTCCGGAGTTGCCCGGTCACAGATCGTGCACAGGTGATCAGCCGACGCTGTCGGTGCTGTTGGCGATGATCAGTCGGCGGTGTTGACCATCGAGGCGGCGGCGTAGGTCAGGTAGTCCCACAGCTGCCGCTCGTGCTCGGGTGCGAGCCCCAGCTCGTCCAGCGCGACCCGCATATGGGCGAGCCAGGCGTCGTGCGCCGCCCGGTCCACCCGGAACGGCGCGTGCCGCATCCGCAGCCGCGGGTGACCCCGGTGGTCGCTGTAGGTGCGCGGGCCGCCCCAGTACTGCATCAGGAACAGCGCGAACCGCTCCTCGGCCGGACCCAGATCCTCCTCCGGATACATCGGCCGCAGCAGCTCGTCGCCCGCCACGCCCTCGTAGAAGCGATGGACCAGGCGCCGGAAGGTCGCCTCGCCGCCGACCTGCTCGTAGAAGGTCTGCTCCTGAAGCGTGTCGCGCGGAATCTCAGTCACCCGTCCATGGTCGCAGACGCGCCGACCGAGGACCGGGGTCCTAGGTCGTGTCCGCAAAGTCTCGTCTGGCCCACGACGCCTGGCACGCACTCTCGCGGCGTTGCCGAAATGCCCGAGTAGCTCCGCTACTAGGACACTCCGGCGCCTTGCGAGAGCACGCACCAGACGCCGCAGGCCCCGCCCAGAGGGCGGACGACGATACTTTGCGGACACTCCCTAGGACCGAGGGTCGAAAAGCCCGTTCGGCCGCTCGCCCGCAGGGCCCCGGCGCAGGACAGTGGAGACATGGGTGCACACCGGCAAGGCTCCTCCCCGCCCGACGCCGAGGCCGACGCGGCGCGGGAAGCCCTCGTGCGAGAGATCGCCGCGCGGGGCGAGCTCACCGACCCCGCCTGGCGCACGGCCTTCGCCGAGGTGCCCCGCCATCTGTTCGTGCCGTTCTACTACGTGCACGGAATCCGGGGCTTCGAGCGCCTCTGGGGCGAGGACCCCGACCCCGAACGGCGCTCCCGCTGGCTGCGCGGGGTGTACGCGGACGGGGCGCTGGCCACCCGCCTCAAGGACGGCGAACTCGTCTCGTCCTCCAGTCAGCCGTCCCTGATGGCCCTGATGCTCGACGCCCTCGACATACGGGACGGGCACACGGCCCTGGAGATCGGCACCGGCCCCGGCTACAACGCGGCGCTGCTCGCCCACCGGCTCGGCGACTCCGCGGTGACCAGCGTCGACCTCGACCCGGAGATCACGGAGTCGGCCCGGCGCCACCTCGCCGCGGCCGGGTACGACCCGACGGTGGTCACCGGCGACGGGGCCCGGGGCTGCCCGGGGCGCGCCCCGTACGACCGGATCATCGCGACGTGCACCCTGCCGTCCGTACCGGGGACCTGGCCGGAACAGTGCCGTCCGGGCGCGCGCATCCTCGCGCCGCTCGCCACCGGCCTGGTCCTGCTCCAGGTCCGCGCGACGGAGCACGGTCCGCGCGCCGAGGGGCACTTCCTGCACACCCCGGCGTACTTCGTGCCGCTGCGCGGCGCGCTCCCGGGTCCCGGCGCGCTGCCGCACCTCGGCGGACTGCCGCGCCGGGTCGCCGGGGACGACCTCTTCCGGTTCCTTCTGGCCCTGACCGCGGGCACCCTCGATCCGCACGAGGCCCTCTCCCTCTGGGAGCGCGAGGAGCGCCCGCAGCGGGAGAGGTACGGCATCACGGTCGGCCAGGGCCGGCAGTGGGCCTGGCTCGACGACCCGCAGGGCCCGTACACCTGGCCGCTGGGGCCTGTCTGACCGCGTCGTGAGGCAGGCGGGAATGGTCAGACAGGCCCCAGGGCCTGTCAGTCCCGGCGCACCGTGATCGTCGTCCACGCCCCGACGTGCACCTGGTCGCCGTCCTGGAGCGGTACGGGGACGTAGGGCTGGATCGGGTCCTCGGCGCCGTTCAGCGTGGTGCCGTTGGTGGAGTTCTGGTCCACGACCGCCCAGCTGCCGTCGGGCTGCTGCACCAGCACCGCGTGCTGGTGCGAGACGCCCGGGTCCTCCGGGGGCACCGACAGATCGACGTCGGGGGACTCGCCGGTGCTGTGCCGGCGACGCCCGATGGTGATCTGGCTCCCGGTGAGCGGAAGACGCTGCTCCGGGGAGTACGCGGGCAGGTTCAGCCCGGTCGCCTCGGGGCCGCTGCGCTGCATCATCGCGAGGAAGTACGCGCGGTCGGGAGCGATCACGGCGGTCCAGGAGGCGGACTGCTGGGGCCGGCCCTGACCGGGCACCCCGCCGTGCTGCTGACCCGGGTCGTAGCCCTGGTCGTAGGCCTGGTCCTGGCCCTGCCGCTGGTCCTGTCCGTGGCCCTGCCCCTGGTGGGGGCCGGGCCGCTGGAACCCCTGCGGCGGCTGTGACTGCTGCGACTGCGGGGGCTGCTGGGCCTGGGAGGGCGGCGGCAGCATCCAGTCGTCCCCGCCGCCGGTGTGCCCCGACGGCTGCGGCGGCCCGGGCGGCGCCGACTGCTGCTGCTGTTGCGGCGGCGCGAAGGGCGAGGCCTGCTGGGGCTCGAACGGAGAGGGAGCCGACTGCTGCGGCTCGAACGGTGAGTGCGTCGACGGGGCCGACTGCTGCGGCTCGAACGGCGAGGGTCCGGACTGCTGCGGCGGAGGGCCCTGCTGGAACGAGGGCGGCGGCGGGGGCCCCTGCTGGAACGCCTGCGGCGGGGACCCCTGCTGGAACGCCTGCGGCGGAGACCCGCCCTGGCCGTCGTTCCCGTGCGGACCGCCGTTCCCGTGCGGACCGTTCTGCTCGGGGGCGAGCGGCTCGGCGGGACGGTTCATCTGCGAAGGGCGCGAGCCCTGGTAGTCGAACGGGTCACGCGGCTGGGGAGCGCCGGGAGGACCGCCCTGGCCACCGGGTCCGCCGGGACCGCCCTGGCCACCGGGACCGCCGGGGCCGGGCCCCTGTGCCTGGAATCCGGGCGGCAGGTTGATGCCGGGCGGAGGTCCGCCGGGCGTGCCGTGCTGCGGGGCCAGCGGGGTGTACGAGGTCGCCGTGTTGGTGAGGAAGTTCCATCGGCACTCCTCGCAGTACGGCGCCATCGCCTCACGCGGCGTGCGGCACTGCGGGCACAGCTCCGCCTGCATGGTGGGCTGGCCACCGCCGGAACCCTGCTGCGGGTAGCCGTAACCGGGCGCGGGAGGCGGAGGAGGCGGCGGGGGCACCGCGCCCGCGGGCGCACCGCCGGTGGCCATGCGGTGTCCGCAGACCTCGCACCAGTCCTCGGAACCCGACTGGTGTCCGTTCGGGCAGGTCGGCATGTCGGCGCTTCCCCCTCTCCTCTTCCGGCCCCGGAGGCCGTCATGCTGTCGATCGTGGGCGTCCTTGCCCCACGTATACGTATGGTTGCTCTGTGCTCACGGCCCGGCGGTCGTCCGATGACCGTGCCGTGCTACTTCTTGACGCGAACGGTCTTGGTGGAGCGCGTTTCGAGGGTCATCTCGTCCGCTTCCGCAACCTTCGCCTTCAGTCGCACAGTACCTGTCGCGGCATCGACGACGTCGACCACCTTCGAAAGCAGTTTCGCAGTGTCCTGGTTCCCGGACGCCGACGCCAGCTGCACCGCACGGCCCAGTTTCGCCGTCGCGCCGTCGAAGTCGCCCGACTTGCGTGCGTCCAGGCCCTGCTGGATGACTTGTGCCAGTTCCGCCTGACCCGTGTAGTGCGCGACCTGCGGATTGATCGAGGTCGAGGCCACCATGTCGTCCGTCCACACGGCCCGTACGAGCCCCTGCGACAGCGTCCGCGGGGCGCCCGCGCCCGAGGGGTCGGGCAGGATCAGCGAGACCCGGGCGGCCAGCATCTCCTGGCCGATCCCGGCCTCCGGCACCAGGACGCACACGTGGTAGTCGCGGGACTCGTCGCCCCAGGAACCGGTCGGGTAGTCCCCGGCCCGGGGGCTCGCCTCGGTCCGCCGGCCGGTCAGGTCCGCGACGGTCGGCGCGACCTGCTTCACGAACCGGATCTCCACCCCCACCGGCGTCCAGAGCCGCAGCGCCACGTCCGCGACCTCCTTGCCCATGGCGTTCTCCATCATCCGCGTGAAGTCCGCGGCCAGGCCCGCCGGGTCGGCGACGATGTCGGCGGTGCCGAGGAGGGCGGCGGCGATGCCGGTGACCTCCTTCACCTCCCAGTCGGTGCCCACCCCGCGGGCGTCGCAGGTGAACCGGCCGGCGCAGGAGTCCAGGGCCGCCCGCAGATCCTCGGGCGCCTCGTGCTCGTTGCGGCCGTCGGTCAGCAGGATGCCGTGCCGGATGCCCACCTCGGCCGCGCCCAGCAGCCGGTCGGCCAGCCGCAGCCAGGTGCCGATCGCGGTGCCCCCGCCCGCGCTCAGCTTCCGCAGGGCGTCCTTCGCCTGGGCCTTCGTCTGCTGGTCGGCGACCGCGAGCCCCCCGTTGCCCGGATAGACGTCCTTGGCCACGTGCGTCCCGGCGACCACCGCGAACCGGGTGCCCTCGCGCAGGGCGTCGATGGCCGCCGCCGTCGCGTCGCGCGCGTTGCGCATCTTCGTCGGCGGGTAGTCCATCGAGCCCGAGCAGTCGACCATCAGCACCACGGCCGCGTCCGGGCCCCGCCCCGGCCTGTACGCGGGCGCCGGCGCCGAACCCGCCAGCGGTATGCCGCCGGTGGTGCCGCCGCCGGTCGAGGTCACGGTGACGATCGCGTTGACCTCACGTCCGCCCTCGGGCAGGAACTCGTTCTGGTACACCTCGACGGAGAACTGCGGCACGTTCGACTTGGAGAAGTTGGCCATCTGGTCGGCTCCTTGAGGCTCCACAGGGGATCAGGTGAAGAGGGGACGCGGGCGGCTGACACGGGGTCGGGGCAAGGACGGAAAACCGGCTCAAACGGTGTCGCAGGCCGATCCTGCCCCTTGCGGCCGTACGGCGAACGGCAGAAGCGCCACTGTTACGTTGTCGTGGCCCCCGCCGTCGAGAGCGTGCCCGACGAGCATCTGGGCCGCGCGCAGCGGCTGTTCCTGGGCGTCGGCCGGGACGGCGGCGGCCATCTCCTCGGCGGATTCCGCGTAGTTCCACAGACCGTCCGTGCAGACGACGACCAGGCCGGGCCGGTCCGGCTTGAACGCGGCGGTGTGCGGCTCCAGTTCGTACGCGTCGGCGCCGAGCCAGCCGGTGATGGCGTGGGCGCGCTCGTCCGCGTACGCCTCCGCCTCGTTCATCAGGCCTGCCGCCACCATCTGCGCGGCCCAGGAGTCGTCCTCGGTGAGCCGGGCGGTCGGCCGGGTCCGGTCCTCCGGCACCCAGTAGACCCGGCTGTCGCCGACCCAGCCGACGATCAGCAGACCGCCCGCCATGATCGCGCCGACCAGGGTGCAGGCCGGGGCGTTCTGGTGGCGGTGCGCGTCGTGTTCCCTCGCCCCGGCCGGTTCCTGCGCCAGGGCGTTGACCGCCTCGGACGCGGCGACGATCGCCTCGTGCATCGCCGTCTGCGGATGCGTACCGCGCGGCAGGGACTCCAGCAGCGCCTCGTTGGCGGCGCTCGCGGCGGCAGCCGAGGCCTCGTCGGGACGGCTCGCCGATGAGACACCGTCGCAGACGATCGCGACGACGGCGGGCGAGCCGTCCGGCAGCGCGGTGGAGGACACCGCGAAGGAGTCCTCGTTACGGTGGTGGCGCAGGCCCCGGTCGCTGACGGCGGCCACCGCGTCGAGCTCCTGCTCCATGTGGTCGTGCTCACGGGGCTGGGCGTGCCCGCAGTTCTCGCAGTAGCCGTCGGCGTCCACCCGGCCGGAGCGGCAGGCCACACAGACCTTCGCCCCGGGGGCGGGCGCGGCGGCGGGAGCGGCGGCATGCTCCGGCGCCCGGGGATCGGGCGCGGCCAGCGCGAAGTCACCGGAGGCCTCCGCACCGTCCGGGTCCGCCCGGTCGTCGTGGCGCACCTGGACGGCCGCGGCCTCCGGCCCACCCGCCCGCACCGGCTCGGGCGGCGACGCCGCGCCCCGCCCGGACACCGCGTCCGGCGTGTCCGGCTCCGTCAGGGGCCTGCCGCCCGAGTCCGTCCCGGGCACGTCCGCCGGACGGACCACGGGCGCGGGCACGTCCGAGCTGTCGGTCTCCTCGGCGGCGGGCCACCGCACCGCACCGGCCGCCGGAGCCGCCGGAGGCACGGTGATGGCCATGGTGGGCCGGTCGTCGGGGCGCGCCGGAACGGCCGAGAGGTCGTAGCCGCACACCCCGCAGAACAGATCGCCCGCAGCCGGCGGTTCCTCGCAGCCCGGGCACTTCGGCAGGGCGGGCTGCTGGTGGCTCTGTGACATCTTCACACCCACGTCCGGGGGCGGAAACGGTTGGCCCGCTCCACCAGTTCGATCCTCTCGTCGCCCCGCTGCGCGAGCCGGGCGAGCATCCGGTACGAGCGTTCCAGCCCGAACCGCAGCCCCCGCTCGTTCAGTTCGGCGCCGAGCAGCTTGCCTGCCCCGGACGAACCGGCGGCCGGTCCGCCCAGCCCCGGGACACCGGGACTACCGGAGAGTACCCAGTCGAGAGCCTTGCCCAGTACCTCGGTCGACAACTGCTCGTGACGCACCGGGTCCAGACCGAAGGCGGCCAGCGCCGCCACCTGGACGCCGGCGGCCGTCAGGTCGGCCAGCAGCGGCTCCCGGTGCGAGCGCTCGCGCAGCCGCGCCCGGACGGCGGCGACCCGGGCCGCCGTGTAGTGGATCGAGGCCCCCGGCACCGACTCCAGGGTGCTCACCGCCCCGGCCCGCTCACCGGCGGCGATCTGCACCCGGGCCAGGCCGAACGCGGCGCTGACGAACCCCGGGTCGGTCGCCCACACCAGGCGGTAGTACTCGGCGGCGTTGTCCAGCTGGCCCAGCACCTCCGCACAGATCCCGAGGGCCAGCTTGGGCGCCATCTCCCCGGGGAACGCGTCGTAGACCGCGTCGAAGGAAAGCGCCGCCGTCTCGTGGTCACCGGTGACCAGCGAGGTGACGCCCCGATACCAGACGACCCGCCAGTCGTCAGGGTGTTCACCCTCCAGGGTGGTCAGCACACGGGTGGCCGAGTCCAGCTCCCGCATCTCCAGCCGGGCCCGCAGCTCCCGCAGCCGGGTCTCCAGCGAGGGGGCCGGCACCGTGTGCAGGGCCGTGATCAGCTCGGCCGGGGCGGAGGCCATGAGACCGGCGAGGAAACCGGCGTTCGGGTCCATCGCGTCGACCCGGGGGACCGGCAGCGCCAACGACGTGGCCCGCGTGTCGAACAGGGCGAGCAGCACGCCCCCGGAGGTTGCCCCGAAGGGGCCGTACGGTCCGGTCGCGACGTACGGCCCGTACGTCGCGACCGGGGCCGGCTCGGCCGACCGGGGCGCCGGGAGCGGAGCACGCGCCGGGGGAGCGTACGCGGGCGGGGCGCCGCCCTGCGCCGAGCCCCGGACATGCGTCGGCGGCGCCGCCAGCGGAGAGGCCCCCGCCGGACCCGACGGGTGGGCCCCCGCAGGACCGGGCGGCTGGGTGCCCACCGGCAGCGCCCCGGCCACCGCGGACGTCACGGCCCCCGGCGCGACCGGAGCCGCGCCGGCGTGGGGCTGCCACGTGCCGCCCTGCGCCGGAACGCCGGACGGCGGACGGCCGCGGCCCTTGCGGCGGCCCCGGAGACCGCCACGCCCGGAGCCGGTCTCCCGGCCGCCCAGCCGCGAGACGTCGTCCGTAGGCCGGGCGAACAACTCGGTGTCGATCACCCGTAGTTCCGCGCCGAACAGCGTCGAGAGAGCGGGACGCGGCCGACCCGTCTGGAGCGCCACGACCTCCCGCAGCACCCCCGTCAGCTGCTCGGCCATCTCCGCGGCGGAGGCGAACCGGCGGGCCGGGTCCGGGTCCGTGGCGCGCACCAGCAGCCGGTAGAACGACTCGTAGGTCCGGAACACCTCGATGTTGTCCGGGTCCGGCAGCGAGTCCACGAAGACGTTCGTGTACCCCTGGAAGTCGAAGGTGAGGACCGCCAGCGTCCGGGCCACCGTGTACAGATCGGAGGCCACCGACGGGCCCACTTCCGCGACCTCGGGGGCCTGGTAGCCGACCGTGCCGTAGATGGCCGACTCCTCGTCGTCCATCCGGCGCACCGCGCCCATGTCGATCAGCTTGAGCTGGTCCTCGGTCTGGATCGCGTTGTCGACCTTGAAGTCGCAGTAGAGGAGGTTGCGGCTGTGCAGATGACCGAGCGCCTCCAGCGCCTCGATCCCGTACGCGCAGGCCTGCTCGACCGGCAGCGGGTCGCGCTTCCCGGCCGGGGTGCGGCGCTCGTTGGCGATCTCCTTGAGCGCCTTGCCGCCGACGTACTCCATCACGATGTAACCGTCGAGCGAGCCGGTCCGCTGGTCCAGGTGCTCGACGAAGTTGTAGATCCGGACGATGTTGGAGTGCTCGATCTCGGCGAGGAAGCGGCGCTCGGAGATCGCGGCGGCCATCGCGTCCTGGTCGCCGGTGTCCAACAGGCCCTTGAGGACCACCCAGCGGTCCGAAACGGCCCGGTCCACCGCCAGATAGACCCAGCCGAGCCCGCCGTGCGCCAGACAGCCCACGACCTCGTACTGGCCGTGCACGATGTCGCCGCCGGTCAGCTTCGGCACGAAGGAGTACGGGTGGCCGCACTTCGTGCAGAACCCCTCGGTGCGGCCCTGCCGCTCACCGCGCGAACGGCCCACCGGCGCCCCGCAGTCCGAACGGGAGCAGAACCGCTTGCGCTCGGGCACCTCCGGGTTCTCCATCACCGCTGTGCGCGGATCGGGCCGGGGCACGTCCGGGACCTCCACCAGACCGACGCCGAGCCGCCCCCGGGCCGAGGCCGCCGACGACGAGCCGGAGGAACGCACCGAGACCGAACGGGAGGTGGACGCCCCGGACAGCGAGCGCGACAGCCGGCCGGAGACCGAGCGGCGCGAGGTCGACGAACGGGACGAGGCACGTCCGGAGGCGCGGGAGCTGGAGCGCGCCGACGAGCTGTCCCGGCTGCTCGCCCGGCCGCCCCCGGCGATCCCGGTCGGCGGCGAGGAGACCATGCCCGTCGGCGAGACGACCGGAGCCAGACCGCAGGTGTCGCAGTACAGCTCACCGCCGCCCATGTCCTCGTAGTTCCCCTCGCACGCGGGGCGCTGGCACTGCGTACTCATCGTGTCTCCCCCTCTTTGCCGGTGCCGGTGCCGGTGCCCGTGGGCCGCCGGTCCTGCGGTCCGTCGGGCCGGCGCGGCGTCAGCATCTCCGCGACCGCGTGCTGGTAACGCAGGACGGCCTGCTCGGCGACCCGCAGATCGCACGGCGCGCTCCACAGCATGCGGCGCGCCGCGTCGTACCGCTCGATCAGCACCGGATCCTCCGCCAGGCCGTGCCGGGCCACCTTCGCCTTGTACGCGTCGAGCCGGCCGCGCAGCTCCGCGCGGACCGCCAGCGGGGCCGTCACCGAGGTCAGCGACTCCCGGGCACGCAGCAGTTCGTCCTCGGCCTCCTGCTCCAGCGACTCCAGCAGCGGCGACAGCCGGTGCCACTGGGCGTACCTGCGGTGGTCCGACGCCGCCGCCAGCCGCTCCTGGAGGGCGGTCGGCGGGCCGCTGACCGCGGGCACCTCGGAAGCGGCGATCTTGGCCAGCACCTCGCCGCGTGCCGCCCGTGCCTCCGTGAGGGTGCGGTCGGCCCGCGAGAGCACGTCCCGCAGCCGCACCAGCCGCGCCTCGGCGTCCTGCCGGACCGCGAGCACCGCCTCGATCTCCCGCCGTACGTCCTCCAGGGCGCGGGCCGCCCGGTCGTAGCGCGAGGTGTCGGGGCGGCCGCCGCCCGGCGCGGCGCTGCCGGGCCCCGGCAGCCAGAACGCCAGCGGGTCGGAGATCACCTGCACCCGCAGCGTGGCCAGCTCCTCGGTGATCTCCGCCAGGTCGTCCCCGGCCGGATGCTCACCGGGCCGCACCCCCACGGAGTGCGCCAGCGAACGCGTGCGGTGCAGCTCGGCGGCGAGCAGATCGATCCGGGCGGGCAGCGCCGACCACACGGAGTCGGAGGAGACGACCATGTCCAGGGACCTGGCGTACAGCTCGTTCATCCGGGCGACCAGCTCCTGGAGGGAGAACCGCTCGGAGAGCCTGGCCGGGCCCGCGACCGAAGGCGGCGGCACGGCCCCCGGGTTGGCGACGGTGACGGCCTCGCCGCGCAGCAGCTCGGTCAGCGCGGTGAGGTCCTCCCGGTTCGGGTGGCGCCGCCGCGCACGGATCTCCCGGGCCTCGGACAGGGCGCCGGCGTACGCGTCGAAATAGCCCCACAGCAGGGTGATCGACTGCTCGGTCGTGGCCCAGCGCTCCCGGGTGACGCCGGTCAGCTCGGCACCCTCCAGGAGCCGGCGGCCGGCATGGTCCTGGAGCGCGAGGAGCGAGGTCTCGATGGCCTCGTGCTCCGCACCGAGCCGGGCCAGCGCACGGTCCGCCTCCTCCCGGTCCATGACCGGGCCGGGGGGCCTCCCCGCGAAGCTGGGGAAGGATCCCGCGACGCCCATCGATCACCTCTCCGCTCTCCCCGCCGGGCCGGTGGGCCCGGCGGGATCGGTCTGTCTCGGTCTGCTCCGGTCCGCCCGCCCCGGCCCGTGCGCGTGGGGCGCCCGTGGTCAGTCGCCGCGGTACTTGGGGGCGGGCGGGCCCGCTATGCCGGGCAGTCCGGCCGCCAGCCACTTGCGATACGACGTCATCCAGGGGCTGCTGTCACCACCCGCCCGGTAGTCGACGAGGACCTTGTTCACCCGGGCCACCAGGTCGTCGGCGCCCTTCTTCGTCGCGACGCCGTAGTACTCCGTGGTGAACGGGGCCCTCCCCTTGAGCTCCACCGCCGGGTCCTGCGCCGCCTGACCGGCCGCCAGGGCGTTGTCCGTGACGACCGCGTCGACCTCGCCGAGCTGGAGCCGCACCAGGCAGTCCAGCTGGTTGGGCACGGTCAGCAGGTCCCGATCACGCTCGGTGCCGTCGAAGTCGTCCTTGTAGAGCGCCCCGAACGACTTCTTCTCCAGCGCCTCGTACGCCGTGGAGCCCTCGGCCGAGCAGACCCGCTTGCCCTTCAGCGACTCGTCGTAGCCGGTGATCGTCGACCCCTTCGGGGCGAGCACCTGCTGCCCGGCCTGGAAGTAGGCGGTGGAGAAGGAGACCTGCTCCAGCCGCTTGCAGTTGATCGTCATCGTCCGCACGACGACGTCGACCCGGTCGTTCTCCAGGGCGGCGATGCGCTGGTTGGTGGGGATCGCGCGGAAGATCACCGCGTCCGGGTCGCCCAGGACGTCCTCGGCGATGGCCCGCACCAGATCGATGTCGAACCCTTCCAGCTCCCGGGCCTCCGGATTGCGGTAGCCCCAGCGGAAGCTGTTCTGGTCGACGCCCGCGATCAGCTTGCCGCGCTCCTTGATCTTCTCGATGCTGGGCCCGTCGGCGCTCGACGCGGGCAGGCTCGCCTCCGGCTCGGTGCACTCCTCGGCCCGTGCCTGGGCGGCCGTCACCGCCCCGCCGCCCGGGGCGTCCGCTCCGGCCGCCCCGCCGCTGTGGTGGGCCAGCGGCAGCAGGGTGACCGCCGCGGTGACCGCGCACGCCGCCGCCATCCCCGCCACGCCGCCCCAGCCGCGCAGGCCGCCGCGTGCGGAACGCTCCTTCGACCTGCTCATCGCTGCCCCTCTCACCGGTACTCCGAGAGCCTGCGGTTGACCCCGACGATCACGGCGGCGGCCCCCAGGACCGCCAGCGCCGCGGCGCCGATCGGCAGGCCCCGCAGGGCGCCCCGCCCGTCCTTCGCCGCCGCGGTGAACTCGCCCTGCTCATGGGCGAGCGCCTTCTCCAGCGCGGCGTCCACCCGCTGGAAGGACTGCCCGGTGGAGCCCTCGGCCCCGATGATCTGCTCCAGGGCGCCGTCGTAGTCGCCGCGGTCGTCCGTGGCGCGGGCCTCGCGGTGGCGGGCCTGCCACTCGGTCACGTCCTTGGCCGCGTCGAGGACCGGCGCGTTCCCGCTCTCGTCGTCCGCGAGCCGGTCGGCCTTCTCCAACCGGTCCTTCAACGCCTTCATCCCCGTGCTGTAGTCCGCCTCGTACTGGTCGGCGGAGCCGTCGGGGGTCAGCACCGCACCGCGCGCCACCAGGGTGAGGTTCTCGTTGGCGCGCGCCTTCAGGGAGTTGATCCGCGCGTCGTTGAGCACATCCAGGGACGCCTGGCCGTGCACCATCGCCGACCGCAGCTCCGTACGGGCCACCGCGTGCCCCACGGCCAGCCAGAGCACCACCACCGAGGCAGCTGCCGTCGCCGCCAGCAGCCCGTGGTTCAGCACCCGGTTCGTCCGGCGGTAGGTGCGCCGCTGCATCCACACCAGCGCGCCGAGCACCAGAATCCCGGCGCCGAGCGACAGGAGGGGCCACTGCCGGGCGTCGGCGGAGTCCGTCTCCAGCCGGCCCGTCTCCGCCGCGTACAGCCGCTCGGCGGCCGGCAGCATCTCGCCGGTCATCTTCTGGTTCGCGTACCGGAGATAGGCGCCGCCCAGCGGCAGGCCCTGGCGGTTGTTGGCGCGGGCGCGCTCGATCAGACCCGTGTAGACCGGGAGCAGCTTGTTGAGGGTGGCTATCTCACGGCTGGACGGGCTGTCGGAGTCGGTGCTCCCCGACGCCTTCACCAGCAGCCGGGCCGCCTCCTCGATGTCCTTCCGATACTGCTGATGCACGGCCTCGGGCTCCTGCGCACCCGCGAGGAACCCACTGGCCGCCGTCGTGTCCGCGTCCGCCAGGAAGCGGTAGATGTCCGCCGCGTCGGCGCTGAGCGGCTGACTGCGGCTGACCACGTCGTCGGCCGACGAGGCCCGCGACGAGATCTCCAGGGTGGTCACCGCGCCGAAGGCCACGACCAGCAGGGCCAGGACGGCCCCGATGATCTGGAGCCGGCCGGGCTCGGTCGTCGCCACGGCGCGCAGACGCTCCGCCCGCACGGCCCACGTGGTGCGGCGCTGTGCGTCCATGCCGGCGGGCGCGGACACCGGGTCCGGCGTGCGCAGCGTCTGCGTGCCGCCGCTCGGCGGGTGTGTCACTCGACCTCCCCCTCGGTCACTGACGGCGGGCCCCCGTCCCCGGCCCAGGGACGCGCGCCCGGCCAGAAGTATGGCCGCGGGGACGGACATGCGCACCGGGAACGGCTGTTTCCCGTAGCGGCCCCCACATCAGCCCCCACATCAGTCCCCACATCGGTCCCGATATCGGTCACGACATCAGCCCTCACATCAGTCCCCGCATTCGATCAGGGCGGACGCGGCCGATCAAGACAAGCGGTGCAACGCGCCCTGATACATCCCCATAAGCGAACGGACTCCCCATCAGGTACACGTTCCAGGAGCCCGATCGGTTCCCTCGCGCCCCGCGCGTGCCTGGCGTTCACCCGTACGAGGAACGTCCCCCCACGCGAACCGCGTGAGGGGACGCCCCCGTGACGTACGACGTGCTCCGGTCCTCAGACGTACTGCGCGCGCAGCCTCCGATGGACCTCCGGCGCCGCGCCCGTACGGTCCAGGCCCAGCAGCGCCGCGCCCAGCACCGGCGGCTCGGACACGACGCGCACCTCGGCCTTCGGGGCGCGTGCCGCGAGGAGCGCGGTGATCCGGTCGTTCAACTGCGGATGGCGCGCGGCCAGCACACTGCCGCCCAGCAGCACCGGAACCTCCTCCGCCAGCAGACCGAGCCGCCCCAGCGCGACCGAGGCCATCGCCACCACCTCCTCGGCCAGTCGCTCCACCAGCGCGAGGGCCACCGGGTCGCCGCCCGCGGCGGTCGCGAACAGCACCGGCGTCAGCTCGTGCCGCCGCGCCGACGGGATCCCGCCCCGGTGCAGCGCCTCGATGAGCGCGTACATCGAGGCGAGCCCGAAGTGGCCGGGCAGCGCACGGGCCAGCTCGGACGGTTCGCCGCGCCCGTCCTCGGCGCGCGCGGCGAACCACAGCGCCTCCTCCGCGAGCCCCGAACCGCCGCCCCAGTCACCGGATATCCGCCCGATCGCCGGGAAGCGGGCGGTCCGCCCGTCCGGGGTCATGCCGACGCAGTTGATCCCGGCCCCGCACACCACCGCGACGCCCCGGGGCTCGTCCACCCCGGCGCGCAGGATTGCGAAGGTGTCGTTGCGCACCTCCACCGAGGAGCCCCAGCCGCGGGCCTCCAGGGCCTCGGCCAACTCGGCCTCCTCGACCGGCAGATCGGCGTTGGCCAGGCACGCGGAGACATGGGCGGACGCGCCGAACGCGCCGAACGCGCCGCTGGCGTCCGGCAGCTCCGCGACAGCCCGCTCCAGCGCGGCGGCCAGCTTGTCGATCGCGGCCTCCATCCCGACCACGGGCGGCTGGAAGCCGCCGCCGCGCGCCGAGGCCAGCACCGTGCCGTCCTCGCCGATCAGTGCCACGTCGGTCTTGCTGTTGCCCGCGTCGATGGCGACGACCGACACGTTCACGCCCACGAAAGGTGCTCCCGGTTGTGCGCGATCAGCCGGTCGGTGAGCCCCTCGGCGTACTCGTACTGGCCGATCAGCGGGTGGGCGAGGAGCGCCTTGAAGACCCGGTCCCGGCCGCCGCGCAGCGCGGCTTCCAGGGCGAGGTCCTCGTACGCCGTCACGTTGGCGATGAGACCGGCGTACAGCGGGTCCAGCGCCGGCACGGCCAGCGGCGTCGCGCCGTCGTGTCCGACCCGGGCCTGTACCTCGATCACCGCGTCGTCCGGGAGGAACGGCAGGGTCCCGTTGTTGTACGTGTTGACCACCTGGACCGGGGAGCCGCCGTTGCCCAGCAGGGAGGCCGCCAGGTCCACGGCCGCCTCGGAGTAGAACGCGCCGCCGCGCTTGGCGAGCAGCTCGGGCTTCTCGTCCAGCGTCGGGTCGCCGTACATCGCGAGCAGTTCCTTCTCCATCGCCGCGACCTCGGCGGCCCGGGACGGCTTGGTGCCGAGCTCCCTGACCACCTCGTCGTGGGAGTAGAAGTAGCGCAGGTAGTAGGAGGGGACGACGCCGAGCCGGTCGACGATCTGGCGGGGCATGTGCAGGTCGTCGGCGATGGTGTCGCCGTGCTCGGCGAGCAGCTTCGGCAGGACGTTCTCGCCGTCCGGGCCGCCGAGGCGGACCCCCAGCTCCCAGGTCAGGTGGTTGAGCCCGACGTGGTCGAGGTGCACCTCGGAGGGGTTCACGTCCAGCAGCCGGGCGAACTTCCGCTGGAAGCCGATCGCCACGTTGCACAGGCCGACGGCCTTGTGCCCGGCCTGGAGCAGGGCGCGGGTGACGATGCCGACCGGGTTGGTGAAGTCGATGATCCAGGCGTCCGGGTTGGCGCGGCGCACCCGCTCGGCGATGTCCAGGACGACCGGCACGGTGCGCAGCGCCTTGGCGAGGCCGCCGGCGCCGGTGGTCTCCTGGCCGACACAGCCGCACTCCAGCGGCCAGGTCTCGTCCTTGTCGCGCGCGGCCTGTCCGCCGACGCGCAGCTGGAGCAGGACCGCGTCGGCGTCGGCGACGCCCGCGTCGATGTCGGTGGTGGTCGTGATCCTTCCGGCGTGGTCCTGCTTGGCGAAGATCCGCCGGGCGAGACCTCCCACCAGGTCCAGGCGGTCGGCCGCCGGATCGACGAGCACCAGCTCCTCGATCGGCAGCGTGTCCCGCAGCCGGGCGAATCCGTCGATCAGTTCAGGGGTGTAGGTGGACCCGCCACCCACTACTGCGAGCTTCATGTCAGCCCTTTACTCCGGTCAGTGTGACGCCCTCGACGAATGCCTTCTGGGCAAAGAAGAAGACGGCGATCACGGGGGCCATGACCAGAACGGTCGCGGCCATGGTCAGGTTCCAGTCGGTGTGGTGTGCGCCCTTGAAGGATTCGAGGCCGTAACTGAGCGTCCAGGCGGCCGGGTTCTCGGAGGCGTAGATCTGTGGTCCGAAGTAGTCGTTCCAGGCGGCGAAGAACTGGAAGAGGGCGATGGCCGCGATGCCGGGCTTGGCCATCGGCAGGACGACCTTCATCAGCGTGCGGAACTCACCGCAGCCGTCGACCTTGGCGGCGTCCAGATACTCGTTCGGGATGGTCAGCAGGAACTGGCGCAGCAGGAAGATGGAGAACGCGTCGCCGAAGGCCATCGGGATGATCAGCGGCCACAGCGTGCCGGACAGGTCCATCTGCTTCGCCCAGAACAGGTACATCGGGATGATGATGACCTGCGGCGGCAGCATCATCATCGAGATGACGAGCATCAGCGACAGCTTGCGGCCCCGGAAGCGGAACTTCGCCAGCGCGTACGCCACCGGGACCGACGAGACGACGGTCAGGACGGTGCCGACGCCCGCGTACAGCAGGGTGTTGCGCCACCAGGTCAGAAAGCCCGGGGTGTTGAAGACCCGCTCGTAGTTGCCCCATTCCCAGGTGTTCGGGGTGAGGTCGCGGGTCAGCGCCTGCTGGTCGCTCATCAGCGAGGTCAGCACCACGAAGACGAACGGCAGCACGAAGAAGAGCGCGGCGGCGATCCCGAGCGAGTGCACGGCGATCCAGTGCAGCAGCGCCTTGCGGCGGGCGGTGCGCGCGGCGGGGGTCCGCGGGGAGTTCCTCGGGGAGGCGGTGGCGGTCTTGTCGACGGTGTCGAGGAGTTGGGTCATGGCTCAGTCACCGGCCTGGATCAGGTTGTTGCGGCCCCGCATCAGCAGCGCGGTGAAGGCCATGGCCAGGGCGAACAGGACGAGGGCGACGACGCAGGCGGCGCCGTAGTCGAAGCGCTGGAAGCCCAGGTTGTAGACGAGCTGCGGGAGCGTCAGTGTCGACTTGTCGGGATAGCCGGGTTCGAAGGACTGGCCGGAGCCGCCGATGACCCCCGAGGCGACCTTCCCGGCGACGAGTGGCTGCGTGTAGTACTGCATCGCCTGGATGACGCCCGTCACCACGGCGAACAGCACGATCGGCGAGATGTTCGGCAGGGTCACGAAGCGGAACTTCTGCCAGGCGGACGCGCCGTCCAGCTCGGCCGCCTCGTACTGCTCGGTCGGCACGTCCAGCAGCGAGGCCATGAAGATGACCATCAGGTCCCCGATGCCCCAGACCGCGAGCATGGTGAGGGCCGGCTTGGACCAGGTGGCGTCGTTGAACCAGCCGGGCGTCGGCAGCCCCAGTTCCCCGAGGATCGCGTTGACCGGCCCGGTGCCGGGGTTGAGCAGGAAGACGAAGGCGAGGGTCGCGGCGACCGGTGGGGCCAGGTACGGCAGGTAGAACAGCGTCCGGAAGACGCCCGTCCCTGTCTTGATCTTGGTGATCAGCAGCCCGATCCCGAGCCCGAAGACGACCCGGCAGGTGACCATGACGAGGACCAGCCACAGGGTGTTGCGCAGCGACGGCCAGAACATCGGGTAGTCGCTGAAGACGTAGGTCCAGTTGGTCAGCCCGTTGAAGACCGGAGCCCCGAAGCCGTCGTACTGGGTGAAGGAGAAATAGACGGTCGAGATCATCGGATACGCGAAGAAGACCGAGAACCCGATCAGCCACGGCGACATGAAGGCCGCCGTGCGCAGCGCCGACCTGCGACGCTTGGAGCGGAGTGTGTGCGTCGTCATCGGGGGCTACTTGGCCTTGGCGATGTCGGTGTCGATCTGCTGCGCGGTCTTCTCCAGACCGGCCTTCAGGTCCTTCACCGCGCCCTTCTCGTACTGGTAGCCGAAGTCCTGGAGCGTCAGCTGGTACGTCGACCCGTTGACGGCCCCGTCCGAGGTGCTGGACTTCGGGTGCTGGGCGATGTCCAGGAAGGTCTTGAACCGCGGGTCGAACTTCAGGTCGGGCGACTTCAGCGCATCAAGGGTGGACGGCACGTTGCGGATGCCGTTGGCGAAGTCGACGACTGCCTCCGTGTCGCTGGTCATGTACTTGACCAGCTCCCAGGCGGCGTTCTGCTTCTTGCTGGCCGGGGCGATGCCCACGATGGTGCCGGAGAGGAAGCCCTTGCCGTAGCTGTCGGCCTCGTCGTCGGCGACGGGCATCGGCGCGACGCCGATCTCGAAACCGGCCTTGGCGCTCTCGGCCATCCCGAGCCGCCACTCACCGTCCAGCTGCATGGCGACCTGCCCGGTGTGGAACGGGTGCTTGGCGCCCCACTCGTCGCCGAAGGTGCCGCGGTACTTCTCCAGCTTGTCGTAGCCGCCGAGGTCCTCGACGAGCTTCTTCTGGTACGTGAACATCTCCGCGAACGCCGGGTCCTTGGCGATGTTGGACTTGCCGTTCTCGTCGAAGTACGTGTGGTCCCACGAGGACATGTAGTGGCTGGCGACGGTCTCGTAACCGTGGAAGGTCGGCATGAAGCCGAGCTGCTCGTAGCTGTCGCCCTTCTCGACGGTCAGCTTCTTCGCGACGCTCGCCAGCTCCGACATCGTCTTCGGCGGCGCGGTGATGCCGGCCTTCTCGAAGGCGTCCTTGTTGTAGTAGAGGCCGTAGGCGTCCGTGAGCAGCGGCAGGGCGCAGCGCTCGCCCTCGAACTGGGTGTAGTCCAGGAGGACCTTCGGGAAGGCCTTCTCCAGGTCGAGCTTCGACTTCTCGATGAACGGCTTCAGGTCCGCGAACGCGCCGGACGAGCAGAACTTGCCGACGTTGGCGGTGGTGAAGGAGGAGACCACGTCGGGCCCGTCCGAACCGCCCGCGCGCAGCGCCTGGTTGAGCTTGTCGTCGTTGATGTTGCCGGAGACCTTCACCGTGATGTTCGGGTGGGCCTTCTCGAACCGGTCGATGTTGTCCTTGACCGCCTTCACCTCGGCGGGCGCGCTCCAGCCGTGCCAGAAGTTGATCGTGGTCTTCGCGTTCGGGTCGTCGGAGGCGCCGGCCTCGGACTGGCCGGTACACGCGGTGGCGAGCACCGATATCGCGGCGACGGCGACAGCGGTGGTGGTGAGACGGCTTGTGCGCATGACAAAACTCCCAGGGACGGGGAAGAGGCAGACGGCGGGGAACGGGGGAGAAGCGTGGTTCAGCGCGAGGTGTCGAACACTTCGTCGCGGGTGTCGGCGAGCGCCCTCTCCAGGGCGCCGCGCAGTACGGGGGTGCGGTCGATCTCGCCGACCACGAGCCGCGGCCGGGAGGCGGCGAGCTCGGCCAGCTCGGACTGGATCAGGGAGCGCAGGATCTCGCCGCCCGCCGCGACCGCTTGGCCGGAGAGCACGATCAGCCCGGGATCCAGGACGGCGGTGACGGAGGCGAGGCCGGTGGCGAGTCGCTGGGCGTACTGGCGCAGCAGCTCGGTGAGGGCCTCGTCCCGCTCGTACGCGTCGGCCGCCCGCGCCAGCAGTTCGGCGGCGACCTTCGCGTACGGCTGCTGCGGGGTGTCGACGCCCAGCGCCTTCGCGAGCCGGGGCACCGCCTGGGCGCCCGCCAGCTCCTGGAAGCCGCCGCTGTTGGCCTTGACGACCTGGCGCACGAGCGGGGTGCCCGGCACCGGCAGGAAGCCGACCTCGCCCGCGCCGCCGGTGAAGCCGCGGTGCAGCCTGCCGTTGATGACGAGGGCGGCGCCGAGGCCCTCCTCGTTCCACAGGAGGACGAAGTCCTCGTGGCCGCGGGCGGCGCCCAGGCGCTGCTCGGCGACGGCGACCAGGTTGACGTCGTTCTCGTACTCCACCGGCATCGGCAGGAACGCGGCCAGCTCGTCCAGCAGGGTGGGGGAGTGCCAGCCGGGCAGGTGCGAGGCGTACCGCAGCCGTCCGGTGCCCGGGTCGAAGGCGCCCGGGGTGCCGATGACGAGCCGGTGGACGTCGGCGCGGGTGAGCCCGGCGTCCTTCACCGCCCCGTCCAGCGCGTCGGCGACCTGGCGCACCACGCTGTCGGCGCGCCGGCCCGGCGTCGCCAGCTCGAACTCCCCGACGGTCTGCCCGGTCACGTCCGCGACGGCGGCGACGATGCGCCGCCCGTTCACGTCGAGCCCGGCCACATGGGCGGCCCGCGCGTTCACCGTGTAGAGCTGCGCGTTGGGCCCGGGGCGCCCCTCGCTGGTCCCGGTGGCGACGACAAGACCGGCCGCCTCCAGCCGGGCCAGGAGCTGGGACGCGGTGGGCTTGGAGAGGCCGGTCAGCTTTCCGATCCGGGTCCGGGAGAGCGGCCCGTGCTCCAGCAGCAGATCGAGGGCGGCCCGGTCGTTCATGGCCCGCAGCACCCGTGGTGTGCCCGGTGTGCCGGGTGCGCCGGGAGTGGTTCCCGCCATCGTGGATGCACCGCCCTCTGTTCGGACCTCCGGAGCGGACCCGGAGAAACTCTGTTAGGAAAGTTTCCTATTCGGTTGAGAGGACGGTAGGCCGCAGGTCACCGCACCGTCAATGGGTGGCCCCCGTCCGGCAATCAAAGTGTTACCCGGCACGGCGACGCCCCCGGCCGCCGCCCTGGGGTTCAGGGGGCGGCCGGGGGCGCTGCGGCAGGGGTTACTCGTTCAGATTCGGCCGCTACTTGCTCAGGTTCGTCGCCGGCGGTATCGGGGTCGCCGCCAGGGACTGCGGGGAGGTCGCCGAGGCGTACGCGGAGGGGGCTGCCATCGCGGCCGTCGGGTCCGCCGTGGACTCGCCATCCGAGGGGAGCGGGATCGCGCCGACCATCCGGATGCCCGCGTCGTCCAGCGCCTGCTTGATGCGCCAGCGCAGCTCGCGCTCCACGCCGATCGACTTGCCCGGCATCGTCTTCGCGGTCACCCGGACCGTCATCGAGTCCAGCAGGACCTCGTCCAGGCCGAGCACCTCCACCGGGCCCCACAGCCGCTCCGACCAGGGCTCTTCCTTCGTCATCGTCTCGGCGGCTGCGGTGATCGCCTCGCGGACGCGCTCCAGCTTCTCCGTCGGGCGCACCGTGACGTCGACCCCGGCCGTGGACCAGCCCTGGCTGAGGTTGCCGATCCGCTTCACCTCGCCGTTGCGGACGTACCAGATCTCGCCGTTGTCGCCGCGCAGCTTGGTGACGCGCAGCCCCACCTCGATGACCTCGCCGGAGGCCACGCCCGCGTCGACGGTGTCCCCGACCCCGTACTGGTCCTCGAGGATCATGAAGACGCCGGAGAGGAAGTCCGTGACCAGGTTGCGGGCGCCGAAGCCGAGTGCCACACCCGCGACACCTGCGGAGGCGAGGAGTGGCGCCAGGTTGATCTTGAAGGCGCCCAGGACCATCAGGGCGGCCGTGCCCATGATCACGAACGAGGCCACCGAGCGCAGTACCGAGCCGATCGCCTCCGAGCGCTGGCGTCTGCGCTCGGCGTTCACCAGCAGCCCGCCCAGCGCCGTGCCCTCCACGGCCTGGGCGCTGCGGTTCATCCGCTCGATCAGATTGGTCAGGGCGCGCCGGATCAGATAACGCAGCGTGATCGCGACCGCCACGATCAGCAGGATGCGCAACCCGGTGCTCAGCCAGGTGGACCAGTTCTCCTCGACCCAGCCCGCGGCGTTCCCGGCCTGTTCGGCGGCTTCGCCCAGCGAGCCACCCGGCTCGGGAGAGGGGGCTGCGGCCAAGAGGACGGACAGCGACACGACAGGGACCTCCAGGGGGACGACGGCTGGTCAACCACACTAACGAAGCCGGGGCAGTGGATCGTTGCCGTCGCGGGAGGAGAGACGGGTCTCACCGGGAACACCTCCGCTGTGGCCGATCGCACAGTGCCGACGGGCGCCCAGGTGAAACACCTGTTCGGCACCGCCGAACGGTGTGCGGCGCCCGGAGTGAGAAAAATCCTCCCGGCCCGTTACCCGTACGTGGTGGCGCTTTGACCAGGCATGAGGAGAGACTGAGATCGGATCGTCCCGGCGCGAGCCACGCGCCGCCGGCGTACAAGGAGGCATCCACCGTGCCGCACGTCCTGGTTCTCAACGCGTCGTACGAGCCGCTCGGCGTCGTACCGCTCCGCCGCGCGCTCGTCCTCGTCCTGGAGAACAAGGCCATCTGCCTTGAAGAGTCCGGCTCCTTTCTGCACAGTGCCACCCGTGCCGTGCCCGCACCCAGTGTGGTCCGGCTCAAGCGCTTCGTCCGCGTCCCCTACCGGGGCCCCGTCCCGCTGACACGGCGGGCGCTCTTCGCCCGGGACGGCGGGCGCTGCATGTACTGCGGGGCCGCCGCGACCAGCGTCGACCACGTCATTCCGCGCAGCCGCGGCGGACAGCACGCCTGGGACAACGTGGTGGCGGCCTGCCGCCGCTGCAACCACGTCAAGGCCGACCGCCATCTGCCCGAGCTCGGCTGGCGACTGCGCCACCAGCCCGCCCCGCCGACCGGCCTGGCCTGGCGGATCATCGGGACCGGACACCGCGACCCGCGCTGGCTGCCGTATCTGCAACCGTTCGGCGCGGACGACGTGATGGCCCGGATCGACGGCGTGTCCGCCTGAGATTCGGGTCTTCGCCGTTCCCCCTGTACGTACGGGGTCAATCTGTACGTACAGGGCCCCTCTGCACGTGCGCGGTCAGGCTGTACGTACGCGGTCAGGCTGTACGTACGCGGTCAGGCTGTACGTACGCGGTCAGGCTGTACGTACGCGGTCAGTCGTCCACGACCGCGTACGCCTCCACCGACCACAGCGAGTAGCCGTACTCCGTCGCCCGGCCGTCCCCCTGCACCCGGATGAACCGGGTGTCCTTCGCGTCCATCCGGACCGACTCGCGTCCGCCCCGGCCCTCCGTCACCGTCGCGGCGGTGCGCCAGACGCGGCCGTCGGCGGAGACCTGTATCCGGTAGCGGGAGGCGTACGCGTCCTGCCAGTTCAGCACCACCTGGCCCAGGCGCACCGGCTTCGGCAGCTCGGCCCCCCACCAGGCCCCGTCCTCCACCGGCGAGGACCACCGGGTCTCCGGATCGCCGTCCAAGGCCGCCGACGCCGGGAAGTCCGGGGTCTCGTCGCCGGACGAGGAGGCCTTCGCCGTACGCGCCAGATCCGGGCCGCCCGTACGCGGGAAGGCCCGCACGGTCAGCGTGGACTCCTGGCCGCCGAAGGCCAGCGGAACCTCGTACTCACCCGCCGGGGTGTCCGCCGGGACGGTGATGTCCACGGGCACATCCGTACGCGATCCACGCGGCACGGTCGTCTGCTTCGGGACCCGCACCTCGATGCCCTCGGGGGCCTTCGCGGTGAGCTTGCCCTTCACCTCGACCGGACGCCGCCCGGCCAGCCTGGCCTCGACCCGCTGGGGCTCGCCGCCGATCTCCGCGTCCGTCTCGCCGCGCGTCAGGTCGAGCGTGGCGGCGGGCTCGTCGCCGAACCACGGCACCAGGGCGCGCACCTGCGGGGACCCCGCCACGACGGCGGGGGAGGGGGGCAGGGTGGGGCTCAGGTACGAGGGCGGGACGGTCCGGGCGGCCTCCGGCACCGTGACCCGTACGGCGTCCGCGCGCAGCCCCTTCGCGGCGGTCTGGGTCCAGCCGCTCGGCGAGAGCTTCCCGAGCGCCCGCCACCCCTCACCGGGCACGTAGGCCTCCACGACCGCGCCGGTGAGGGCGTCTCCGGGCTCGGCGAGCGCCGTGACGGCCTCCACCGGGCGGGGCCCGGCCAGCCGGACCGTATAACTGTGCGCGTCCTTCGTGACCCGGCCCGAGGCGCGGTCGGTGCCGTTCCACCCGGCCGACACCTTCGCCGCCCTGTCCAGGAACGGGTCCAGCACACCCGCGCCGACCGTGGCCCGGCTCGCGCCGATCTCCTGGCGCAGCGGCTCCAGGGCCAGCTGGACGCGCCAGGCGGCGGCGCCGTCCCCGGCGGCCTGGGCCTGGAGCAGGTCCACCGCGAGCTCACCGGCCCGGCCGTAGCGGGCCAGCTGCTCCGTCCAGGGGCGCACCTCTTCGGTCAGTCGGCCGTCGGCGGGGGTCTTCAGCCGCTCGGGGGCCCCTCGCATCACGGAGAAGGCCGCGCGCAGCTCGGCCGCCGCCCGGTCGCGGCGGGGGGCGTCCGCGCGGGAGTTCCAGAACGCGTCGAACAGGGGCTGGAGGTAGGCGGACTCCTCCGCGCCGAGCACCGAGCCCGCGCTGTTCCCGGCCAGCGCCAGCAGCGCCTCCCGGGCGCCCGCGTCCCCGTCCGCCAGATCCTCGACGGCCGCCCGCCACGACTCGTCCGGGCGGTACCCCTTCGGGTTCCAGGCGAAGTCGGCGGCGGTGAACAGCGGGATCCGCGAGGCCGACGCCTGCTCCATCGCGTTGGCCAGCAGCGCCGCCGAACCGCTCGCCACGGCCGGGTCCCGGCCGGTGTACGGGCCTAGGAAGATGCGGTCCTGGGCGTAGTCGTTGACCGGGTAGTTGTCCATCGTCACCAGCGGGTGGCGGAACGCGGCGCGGGCCCCGGCGAGTTCACCGCCGGTGATCTTCTTCGGCACCACCCCGACACCGGTCCAGGCCACCTGCACCCGGTCGTCCAGCTCGGCCGCCAGCGCGGTGCGGTAGTCGGTGGCCCCGTCCTGGTAGAACTCCGTCGGCAGCACCGACAGCGGGGCCGCGCCCGGGTGCCGTTCCTCCAGATGCCGGGCGAGGGCGCCCGCTACCCGGGCCTGCGCGCGGGCCGCCGCCTTCGGACCGCTGCCGAAGGTCTCCGCGTCCAGGTCGCAATGCCACTCGCTGTAGCTGACGTCCTGGAACTGGAGCTGGAAGACCCGGATGCCCAGCGCCCACATGGCGTCGATCTTCTTCGTCAGCGCCCGGAGGTCCTGATCCGAGGCCATGCACATCGCCTGCCCGGGAGAGACCGCCCAGCCGAGCGTGACGTGCTCGGCGCGCGCCCGCTCGGCGAGCGCCCGGAAGTCGGCCCGCTTCTCGGACGGATACGGCTCGCGCCAGCGCGCCAGCCGGTAGGGGTCGTCGCCCGCCGCGTAGAGAAAGCGGTTCTGCTTGGTGCGGCCCATGAAGGAGATCTGGGCGAGCCGCTCCTCGCGTGTCCACGGCTCTCCGTAGAACCCCTCGGCCATGCCGCGTACGGCGGTCCCCGGCCAGTCCCGTACCGTCACGCCGGCCACCGAGCCGTCGGCGATCAGCTGGCGCAGGGTCTGGACGGCGTGGAAGAGGCCGTCCGCCCCGAGCCCGTCCAGCGCGACGGTGGCACGTCCGGAGACCTGGCCGACCGCGATCCGGTAGCCGCCCGATGGCAGATCGGCCCGGTCGGGAGCGCGCAGCGCCCGCAGTGCCTCGCCGGCTCCGCTGCCGCCGACACGGACCACCGTTCCGCCGCCCGGCAGGCTCTCGTGCAGGGTCCGGACGCCCGCCCCGCGCAGCAGTGTGCGCGCCTGTTCGACGGCGTACGGATCGGCGTCGGGCGCGGCGACGAGCGTGGCCTCGGAGCCCAGCGGCACGGCGGGCCCGGTGGTCTTCAAGCTCTGCGGCCGGGGCCAGACGGACGGGGTCCGCGCGCTGTCGGCGCGGTCGGCGGAGCCGACCGCGGGCCTGCCGGGGTCGGCGGGAGCGGCCGTCGCGGCCGGAGCGACGGAGACGGATCCGAGGAGTCCGCCGATCACGGCGACGGCGACGGCCGTTGCCTGCCTTCTGCGCCCGATCCGCACGTCGCGCTCCCCTTCGTACGTACCAACTGTCGGCGATGGACCGCCGTGCCACCCCCTCGGACCGCAGGCGGTGGGCCGCGGCGGGCTCCGAGCCCACCACCCGGGCGCGAGGGTGTCAATGCGCATGGCCGTTCTGCCGTATTTGCCGGTAATAGTGACGCCTTCGAGCCCTCTGGGGCTGGTGTGGCGGCCGGGAGTGGCTGAAAACGGCCCATACCTGCTGCCCCGGGGAACCGAGTGTGACCCAGAGCACGTTGGGCTCGTTGTCATAACGCCTGCATCACGTCCACGTCTGCCACGGCGAGGCTTGGGTAGGCCTGCTGTGTCCTGTTCTCCATGGCCAGGAGGCCACCATGCCCGCTGCCGCGCAGCTTCTGCTCTCCGCCCTCTCCAAACAGGTACCCACCCAGCCCGAATCCGCGCCGCTGACCAGCGAACTCCCCCTTGCCGACGTCGCCCACCTGATCAGCGGGCCGCCGCTCGCCGATGTCTCCCTCCTGCTCGGCGAATCCTCCTTCGCCGATTCCGCACCGCTGACCAGCGAGCCTCCGCTCGCCGATGCCACCCCTCTCACGAGCGAGCCTCCGCTCGCCGCCGTCGCCCCTCTGACCAGCGAGCCGACCGCACCCGGCACCGCAGGGGGCATGGAGTTCCCAGGAGTCTGAATGGGCTTGTCCCGGCTCGCCGCACTGCACGGTGTCGCCACCTCCTACTCCCCGTCGCCGGATGTCACGGTGTCCGTCCCCGACGACACGGTCATCGCCGTGCTCGCCGCGCTGGGCGTCGACGCCGGCACTCCGGCGGACGTACGGAAGTGCCTCGTCGCCGCGGAGTCCCGCTCGCGCCTGCTACCGCCGACCGTGGTGGTCTGGGCCGGCGAGCCCCTGCCGCCCGCCCTCGCCGGGCTGCCCCCCGGCTCGACCGTCACGGTCGAGCCGGAGCCGGCCGAGACCCAGGGACCCCCCTCGGGCCGGCGCCCCGCCCCGCTGAGCATGCGGGCACGGGCGGCGGCCCCCACCCCGCCCGTGCCGCCGCCGGGCACCGCTGCCGCCCCCCTGATGCCTCCGGGGGGCGTCGCCGGCGCCACCGCTCCGCCCGTAGCCCCCGACGCCACCGTGCCGTCCGTGACGCCTTCGAGGGGAGCGGACTCCGCCCCGTCCGTGACGTCTCCGGGGGGCGCGGACTCCGCCCCGTCCGTGACGTCTCCTGCGGGTACCGCCACCGCCTTCGCGTCCGCCATCGCCACCGCATCCGCGCCGCACCCGCAGCGCGTCGGCGAGGAGCCCGGCGCTCCGGCCACCGTCCCCGCCTGGTGGATCCCGCCGCCCCCCGGCGTCCACCGTGTCCACGTCCGTACGCCGGACCACCGCCGCGCCACGGCCACCCTCGTCGTCGCCCCGGCCCGCGTCCCGCAGCCGCCCGAGCGCTCCCACGGCTTCCTGGTCCAGCTCTACTCCCTGCTCTCCGCCCGCTCCTGGGGCATGGGCGACCTCGGTGACCTGGCCGACCTCGCCGCCTGGGCAGGGCGGACCCTCGGCTCCGGGTTCGTCCAGGTCAACCCGTTGCACGCGGCCGTCCCCGGGCACCCCACCGACCCGTCCCCGTACCGCCCCTCCTCGCGCCGCTTCCCCGACCCGGTGCACCTGCGCGTCGAGTCGATCCCCGAATACGGCCACGTCCGCGACCGGGCCGCCCTGGACGACCTCCGACAGGACGCCGCGGCCCTCAGCGAGGCCGTGCTGAACAAGGGCGCGCTGATCGACCGGGACGCCGTCTGGGAGCTGAAGCGGCAGGCCCTGGAGCTGGTCGTCGAGGTGCCGCTCACCCCCGGCCGCCGCGCCGCCTACTGCGACTTCCTGGCCGAGCAGGGCCAGGCGCTGGAGGACCACGCCCTGTGGTGCGCGCTCGCCGAGGTGCACGGCCCCGACTGGCACGCCTGGCCCGAGGCCCTGCGCGACCCCCGCTCCCCGGGGACCGCCCGCGCCCGGGCCGAGCTGCTGGACCGGGTCGACTTCCACTGCCGCCTCGCCTGGCTGACCGCCACCCAGCTCGCCGCCGCCCAGCGGGCCGCCGAGGACGCCGGGATGAGCGTCGGGATCGTCCACGACCTCGCCGTCGGCGTGCACCCGGCCGGCGCCGACACCTGGGCCCAGCAGGAGGCCTTCGCCCACGGCATGTCCGTCGGCGCGCCCCCCGACGCCTTCAACGCGCGCGGCCAGGACTGGGGCCTGCCGCCCTGGCGCCCCGACGTCCTCGCCGCCACCGGCTACGCCGCCTACCGGGGCCTGCTGCGCGGACTGCTGGCCGACGCCGGCGCCCTGCGCATCGACCACGTCATGGGTCTGTTCCGGCTCTGGTGGGTGCCCGAGGGCAGCCCGCCCACCGACGGCACGTACGTCGCCCAGGACGCCGAGGCGATGCTCGCCGTCCTCGCCCTGGAGGCCCACCGGGCCGGGGCCGTCGTCGTCGGCGAGGACCTCGGCACCGTCGAGCCCGGGGTCCGCGAGGCGCTCGCCCGGCGGGGCGTGCTCGGCACCTCGGTGCTCTGGTTCGAACGTGACTGGGACGGCGACGGACGGCCGCTCGCCCCGGAGCGGTGGCGCCGGGACTGCCTGGCCACCGCCACCACCCACGACCTGCCCTCCACCGCCGCCCGGCTGACCGGCGACCATGTGACGCTGCGCCACCGTCTCGGCCTGCTCACCCGCTCCCTGGAGGAGGAGCTGACCGAGGACGTCACCGACACCGCCGAGTGGCTGGCCCTCCTCGCCCGGCTGCGGATGCTCCCCGAGGGCGACGGCGACGAGGAGGCCGCCGTCCGCGCCGTCCACCGCTTCCTGCTGCGCACCCCCGCCCGGATGACCGGTGTCTGGCTCCCCGACACCGTCGGCGACCGCCGCCCGCAGAATCTCCCCGGCACCTGGGACCAGTACCCCAACTGGCGCCTCCCGATCGCCGACGCCGAGGGGCATCCGGTCACCCTGGAGGAGATCACCGCCTCGCCCCGGCTGCACGCGCTGATGGACGTCCTACGGCCCCGAAAGCCTCATACGGCACCCCCGGGCGAGCGCCGTCCCTAGGCGTTCGCTACGTTGGCACCGTGGACAAGAAGAACGCTATGCGCGCCGGCGTCGTTGCGGCCGGGACGACGCTGATGATGCTGCTCATGTCGAGCCCGGCGCTCGCGCTCACGCCCGACGACGGTGACGACCCGGCTCCGCGCCTGAGCGCGATCGAGACCATCGGTCTCTACGTCGTCGCGCCCATCGCCCTGTTCGTGGTGATCACGGGCCTGGTCATGGTCCTGGACAAGTCCAAGAAGCAGGTCTGACCCGCACACGTACGACCTGCGCGAAGGATGCGCCGCCGGTGGGGACCATCGCGCGGCGCATTCGTGTGTCCGGCCCCGGACGTCGAGGTGCGCACGGCCCGGGGGCGGGAACACGGCCCGCGCCGGGCCGGTAGGTTGCGCCCATGACCGAGTGGGACGTCAAGAAGCTCCGCATCCTGCGCACCCTGCGCGACCGGGGCACGGTGACGGCGACCGCCGAGGCGCTCCTGATGACCCCCTCCGCGGTCTCCCAGCAGCTCACCAACCTGGCCAAGCAGCTCGGCGTGGACCTCCTGGAGGCCCAGGGGCGCCGCGTCCGTCTCACCGACGCCGCCCATCTCGTCCTGCGCCACGCCGAGGCGGTCTTCGCCCAGCTGGAGCGGGCCGAGGCCGAACTGACCGGCTATCTGCGCGGCGAGGCGGGCGAGGTCAGGGTGGCCGCGTTCTCCACCGCCGTGCCCGCCCTCGTCGTCCCCGCCGTCCGGCTGCTGCGCGCCGAGGAGCGGCCGGGGCCCGACGTACGCGTACGGGAGGCCGAGGCCGCCCAGGCGTACGAGCTGCTCACCGCGGGCGAGGTGGACCTGGCCCTGTCGCTGGCCGCCCACGCGCCCACCGCCCGCGACCCCCGCTTCAGCCTCTTCCCGCTGCTCGCCGACCCGCTGGACGTGGCTCTCCCCGCCGATCACCCCTTGGCCGCCGCGCCCGCCCTGCGCCTCGCGGACCTGGCCGCCGACCGCTGGATCTTCGGCGGCTCGGGACCCTGGTCCGAGATCACCACCGCGGCCTGCGAGGCGGCGGGCTTCGTCCCCGAGCAGGCCCACAGCGCCGCCGGGTGGACGGCGATCCTCGCCCTGGTCGAGGCGGGCATGGGCGTCGCGCTGGTCCCCCGGATGGCGGCCCGGGAGCGTCGCGAGGGCGTGGTGATGCGGGTGCTGGAGGCGGACCGGCCGCGCCGCCACGTGGTGGCGGCGGTCCGGCACGGGGCGGAGAGCGGACCGGCGGTGGCCCGGGTCCTCGCGGCGCTCACCCACGTAGCCACATCATTCAGCTGAGCTGAAAGATATCTGCGAAAACTTTCGATGGACCTGATGGGTCCGGTGGCGCGAAGGTAGGAGCCATGACCTTCGACGCGAGCGAGACCACATTCCAGGACCCCGACACCGACCCCCACGCCAATGACGCCGCGCCTTACGGCGGCGGCGACCCGTACGCCGACTACCGCGAAGCCGGAGACCTCCCCTTCACCGAGCTGGTCGACCTCGCCGACCGCCGCCTCGGCGCGGGCGTGATCGCCGCCAACGACGAGTTCTTCGCCGAGCGCGAGAACCTCCTGATCCGTGAACGCGCCGCCTTCGACCCCGAGCACTTCGGGCACAAGGGCAAGATCATGGACGGCTGGGAGACCCGCCGCCGCAGGGGAGCGGGCGCCGAGACCCCCTTCCCGGCCCCCGAGGACCACGACTGGGCCATCGTCCGCCTCGGCGCGCCCGGCATCATCCGCGGCCTGATCGTCGACACCGCCCACTTCCGCGGCAACTACCCGCAGCGCGTATCCGTGCAGGCCACCTCCGTCGAGGGCGCCCCGAGCCCCGAGCAGCTGCTCGCCGACGACGTGAAGTGGGAGGAGATCCTCCCGCCCACCCCCGTACGCGGACACGCGGCCAACGCCTTCGAGATCACCGGCGGCCGCCGCTACACCCACCTGCGCCTCTGCCAGCACCCCGACGGCGGCATCGCCCGCCTCCGCGTGCACGGCGAGGTCGTCCCGGACCCGGCCTGGCTCGCCGCGCTCGGCACCGTCGACCTGATCTCGGTGCTCAACGGCGGTACGTACGAGGACGCCTCCGACCGCTTCTACTCCTCGCCCACCCAGATCATCCTGCCGGGCACCTCCCGCAAGATGGACGACGGCTGGGAGAACCGCCGCCGCCGGGTCCGCGACACCAACGACTGGGTACGCTTCCGCCTCCCCGCCCAGGGCGCGGTCCGCGCGATCGAGATCGACACCGCCTACCTCAAGGGCAACTCCGCCGGCTGGATCGCCCTCCAGGGCCGCAACGGCGACACCGGCGAGTGGTTCGAGATCGTCCCGCGCACCCGCCTCCAGCCCGACACCCTCCACCGCTTCGTGCTGCGCGCCCAGGCGGTCGTCACCCACGTCCGCCTCGACGCCTTCCCCGACGGCGGCGTGGCCCGGATGCGTCTGCACGGCACCCTCACGGAGTCCGGCGCGGCCGAGCTGACCCGCCGTTACGAGGAGTCGGGCGCGTGACCCCGTAACCCTCGGGCCGGCACCCCCCCAGTTCCCGCCCGGCGGACGGTTGCGCTCCTGCGCCCGCCCGCCGGGCGGTTTCCACACCGGGCGGCGGCTCAGGCGACGTACGCGGAGAAGCGCAGCGTCTTCGCCAGCACCCGCCAGGTCCCCCAGGCGAACACCCGGTTCACCGTGTTGCAGAGGGCCTCGCCCGTGCAGTCGGTGGGCCGGTCCTGCCAGGCCCGGACCGTCATGGAGTGGAAGCCGAGGGTCCGCGAGAAGGCGAAGCGGATGTGCATGCCCCGGCCCAACTGGTGCCCCGGCAGCGTGTTGATCTGGAAGAAGTCGTTCCCGATGTACTCCACCTCGACCGGATTGCCGCCCAGCAGCTCGCAGCGTGCTCCCGCCCGGATCCGCCCCGCGCAGCCGCCGCTGACCGGGAACAGCCAGAAGTGGTCGGTCAGCTGTTCCCGGACATCGTCCGCGCCGGTGAACGGATGCAGCCCGAGGCTGTAGCCGTACGTGTAGAGGTCGTAGCAGCCCGCCGGACCCGCCCGGCAGTCCGGCCGGCCGGCCACCGGGGCGGCGGGGCCCGTCAGCAGACCCGCGCACAGCGCCAGCGCGACCGGCACGGCGGCGAAGCCGGGCATCCCAACCCTCCCGTGGCCTGCGACCGAAGCTTCCTGCGACGACCCTTCGGACCGTAGGCCACGGGAGCCCCCGTCGCGCGCCGACGGCACCCGAACGGGCGGCGCACGCGGCGCGGGCTGACCTGCGGACGTTCACACCCGATACCGCACTCCCCGGGGGGAAATCAGATGGCGGAGGCCGTGCTGTGCGACGGACTGGATCCGGACGATCCGGACGCCGTGACGGTCGTCGTGGTCGTGTCGGACGTCGCCGACCATCACGAGCGCGCCGCGGCCCGGCTCGGGTCGTACGGGTACGAGGGGGAGAACTTCCTGCGCCACGTCGACCGCGCCCTGAGCGAGCTCGACGACGGCCGCAGGGCCGTGCGTGAAGCCCGTGACACGCGTGCCACCTCCGCACCAAGGGGCGCCCGGAGTGACGTGGGTCACGCCGGGCGGGGGTGCGGGTCACCGGGGCCCGCACGGACACACGGGAAAGGGGCGCCCCCTCCGCCGCGACGAAGTGGACGCCCCCAGGGCCGTACGTTCCGCTATGCGGTGGCCGCCGCCGCGTCCGCCGCCCGGGCCTTCAGGGCGCGCTCCACACCGGACCGCGACTCCGACATCAGCCGGCGCAGGGCCGCGCTCGGCTCGGCCGAGGCAAGCCAGGTGTCCGTGGCGTCCAGCGTCTCCTGGGAGACCTGGAGGGCCGGGTAGAGGCCCACCGCGATCTGCTGGGCCATCTCGTGGCTGCGCGAGTCCCAGACGTCCTTCACCGCGGCGAAGAACTTCTCCGTGTACGGGGCCAGCAGCTCGCGCTGGTCCGTCTGGACGAAGCCGCTGATGACCGCTTCCTGGAGGGAGTTGGGCAGCTTGTCGGACTCCACGACCGACGCCCACGCCTCGGCCTTGGCCTCCTGAGTGGGCTGGGCCGCCCGAGCGGAGGCCGCGTGGCGCTCGCCCGCCGCCGTCCTGTCGCGCTCGTACTCGGCGGCGATCTCCTCCTCGTCCAGCAGCCCGGTGGCCGCCAGCCGCTGCACGAACGCCCACCGCAGCTCGGTGTCGACGGCCAGGCCCTCGATGGTCTCCGTGCCGTCCAGCAGCGACTGGAGCAGGTCCAGCTGCTGCGGGTTGCGGGCGGTGGCCGCGAAGGCGCGGGCCCAGGCCAGCTGGTGGTCGCTGCCCGGCTCCGCCGCGCGCAGGTGGGCCAGCGTGGCGTCGGTCCACTGGATCAGCGCGGCCTCACGGGCCTCCGGCGCCGCGTACAGGTCGAGGGCCATCTTCACCTGGCGGTGCAGCGACTGCACGACCCCGATGTCCGACTCCTTGCCGATGCCGGAGAGCACCAGGGCGAGGTAGTCCCGGGTGGCCAGCTCGCCGTCGCGCGTCATGTCCCAGGCCGAGGCCCAGCTCAGGGCGCGCGGCAGCGACTCGGTGAAGTCGCCCAGGTGCTCGGTGACGACCCGCAGCGACTCCTCGTCGAGGCGGACCTTGGCGTAGGAGAGGTCGTCGTCGTTGAGCAGGATGACGGCCGGGCGGGCCTTCCCCTCCGGGAACGGCACCGCGGTCCGCTCGCCGTCGACGTCCAGCTCGATCCGGTCGGTGCGCACCAGCTTGCCGTCCGCGTCGAGGTCGTAAGCGCCGATGGCGATGCGGTGCGGACGCAGCGTCGGCTCGCCCTTCGCGCCGGCGGGCAGCGCGGGCGCCTCCTGGAGCACGGTGAACGAGGTGACGTGACCCTCCGCGTCGGTCTCGATCTCCGGGCGCAGGATGTTGATGCCCGCCGTCTCCAGCCACGCCTTCGACCAGGTCTTCAGGTCGCGGCCGGAGGTCTTCTCCAGGGCGCCCAGCAGGTCGGAGAGGCGGGTGTTGCCGAAGGCGTGCGCCTTGAAGTACGCCTGGACGCCCTGGAAGAACGCGTCCTTGCCGACGTACGCCACGAGCTGCTTGAGCACGGACGCGCCCTTGGCGTACGTGATCCCGTCGAAGTTGACGAGGACGTCGTCCAGGTCCTGGATGTCCGCCATGATCGGGTGCGTGGAGGGCAGCTGGTCCTGCCGGTACGCCCAGGTCTTCATGGAGTTGGCGAACGTGGTCCAGGAGTGCGGCCACTTCGAGCCCGCCGCGTCCGCCTGGCAGGCGATCGAGGTGTAGGTGGCGAACGACTCGTTCAGCCAGAGGTCGTTCCACCACTCCATCGTCACGAGGTCGCCGAACCACATGTGGGCCAGCTCGTGCAGGATGGTCTCGGCCCGCACCTCGTACGCCGCGTCCGTCACCTTGGAGCGGAAGACGTACTGGTCGCGGATGGTGACCGCGCCCGCGTTCTCCATCGCGCCCGCGTTGAACTCCGGGACGAAGAGCTGGTCGTACTTGGCGAACGGGTACGCGTAGTCGAACTTCTCCTGGAACCACTCGAAGCCCTGCCGGGTGACGGCGAAGATGTCCTCCGCGTCCAGGTACTCCGCGAGGGAGGGGCGGCAGTAGATGCCGAGCGGGACGGACTGGCCGTCCTTCTCGTAGCTGCTGTGCACCGCGTGGTACGGGCCCACGATGAGGGCCGTGATGTACGTGGAGATGCGCGGCGTCGGCTCGAAGGTCCAGACGTCGCCCGCAGGCTCCGGCGTCGGGGAGTTCGAGATGACCGTCCAGCCGGACGGGGCCTTCACGGTGAACGCGAAGGTCGCCTTCAGGTCGGGCTGCTCGAACGAGGCGAAGACGCGGCGCGCGTCCGGGACCTCGAACTGCGTGTACAGATAGGCCTGCTCGTCGACCGGGTCGACGAACCGGTGCAGGCCCTCACCGGTGTTGGTGTACGAGCAGTCGGCGACGACCTTCAGCTCGTTGGCGCCCTCACGCAGATGCGGCAGGGCGATCCGCGCGTCGCGGAACACGGCGGCCACGTCCAGGTCCTTGCCGTTCAGCACCACGTCGTGGACGGCCGGGGCGACCAGGTCGATGAACGACTCCGCACCCGCCTCCGCGCAGTCGAAGCGCACGGTGGTCACGGACCGGTAGGTGCCGCCCTCCTGCGCTCCGGAGAGGTCGAGATCGATCTCGTACGCGTCCACGGTCAGCAGGCGCGCCCGCTCCTGTGCCTCTTCGCGGGTCAGATTCGTGCCAGGCACGCGGTCATCTCCTAGGTGTGCGACTTGATAAGCGGCGTTTCGGCCCATCCTTCCACGCACGTGCTCCCAGCGCGATGTCCGTTTTCCGCCGGACGCGGACCGCTCACCGGGACATGCTCGGACCATGACCGGACACCAGCCACGCCCCATCGACCCCGCCGCTCTCGCCGAACTCCGCGCCGCCGACGACGCGGGCCGGCCCTGCCGCCCGTACACCGCGACCGAGGGCGGCCACCCCCTGCGCTGCTGTCTGCGCGGCAGTGCACCGGGAGAGCGCATCGCCCTCGTCTCCTACGCCCCGCTGCGCCGCTGGGCCGCCGCGACCGGGGCGAGCCCGGGGGCGTACGACGAGCAGGGGCCCGTCTTCATCCACGCCGAGGCCTGCCCGGGCCCGGACCCGGAGCGGGCCGGATACCCCTTCGCGCGGGCGGGCGCGCTGCGCGCGGTGCGCCGCTACGACGCCCGGGGGCACATCGTGGGCGGCCGGCTGCTGGAGATCCCGGCGGATACGGAGAAGGGCTTCGACGCGGCCCTCGACGAGGCGTTCGCGGACCCGGAGGTGGCGTTGGCGCACGTGCGGGCCGTGGAGTACGGGTGCTTCCACTTCGAGGTGCGGCGAAGCTGAGACGGTAAGGGGAAGGGGAAGGGGCGGCCACCGGTGTCCGGTGGCCGCCCCTTCCACGTACGCGTGACGCCGCGGGTCAGCCCTTCAGCTCGGCCGCCACCAGCTCCGCGATCTGCACGGCGTTCAGCGCCGCGCCCTTGCGGAGGTTGTCGTTGGAGACGAACAGCGCGAGACCGTGGCTGACCGTCTCGTCGACCCGGATGCGGCCCACGAAGGAGGCGTCCTTGCCGGCCGCCTGGAGCGGGGTCGGGATCTCCGAGAGCTCGACGCCCTCGGCGTCCTTCAGCAGCTCGTAGGCGCGCTCGACGCCGATCGGACGGGCGAAGCGGGCGTTGATCTGGAGCGAGTGGCCCGAGAAGACCGGGACCCGGACGCAGGTGCCGGACACCTTCAGCTCCGGGATCTCCAGGATCTTGCGGGACTCGTTGCGGAGCTTCTGCTCCTCGTCCGTCTCGAACGAACCGTCGTCCACGATGGAGCCCGCCAGCGGCAGCACGTTGAAGGCGATCGGGCGCTTGTAGACGGCCGGCTCGGGGAAGTCCACGGCCTCGCCGTCGTGGGCCAGCTTCTCGGCCTCGGCGACGACCTTGGCCGCCTGGCCGTGCAGCTCGGCGACACCGGCGACGCCGGAACCGGACACGGCCTGGTAGGTGGCGACGGTCAGCGCTTCGAGACCGGCCTCGTCGTGCAGCGGGCGCAGTACGGGCATCGCGGCCATCGTCGTGCAGTTCGGGTTGGCGATGATCCCCTTCGGGCGGACCCGGGCCGCGTGCGGGTTGACCTCGGAGACGACGAGGGGGACCTCGGGGTCCTTGCGCCAGGCGGAGGAGTTGTCGATCACCACGGCGCCCTGGGCGGCGACCTTCTCGGCCAGCGCCTTCGAGGTCGCGCCGCCGGCGGAGAACAGCACGATGTCCAGGCCCGTGTAGTCGGCCGCGGAGGCGTCCTCGACGGTGACGCCGGAGCCCTTGAAGTCGATCGTGGAGCCCGCGGACCGGGCCGAGGCGAACAGCCGCAGCTCGTCGACCGGGAAGTCCCGCTCGGCCAGGATCCTGAGCATGACTGTGCCGACCTGACCGGTGGCGCCGACGATTCCGACCTTCACGAGGACTCCTCTGTTCTGCACGTCCGGCGGCTGCCTGCCCGTGCGTCTGTGCGGCCCGTTTGCCGCTCCATGATGCGTATGTCCTGGCCCGCCTTGTCCAATCCATTGTCCGACCTGCGGACTCTTCGCGCGAGGACCGCAGATTCTGCAACGTCCGCGCGCGCGGGGGGAAACATCTGCGGCGGCGGTCGGGGGGTGTGACGAGGAACACGCACAGCGGGGCGGGAGCCCGTGAGGGCGCCCGCCCCGCCGTCGTGACGATGGGATCCGTACGGTGCGATCCGTTACGGCCCGATGGGACCCGTTACGGCGTGACCTTCTCGATCACGACGCTGCCGGTGCCCGCGGCGGTGCCGCGCGTGTTGACCAGCCTGACCTCGCCGAAGAACTGCCGGCCCTCGGGAGCCGCCCCGGCGACCACGACCTCGGCGCCGACCTGGGCGGAGGCACCGTTGGCCAGGTTCACGGCCTTGGTGGAGTCGACCTTGAGCGTGCCGAGCGAGGCCGAGTAGAAGACGTCGCGGTAGTCGTACGTGGTGGTCCCGGACGGGACCGAGTAGCCGTCGACGACGACCGTGTACGTGCCCGCGGCGGGCTTGACCAGGCTGACCGACTCCTCGGAACCGGCGGAGGTCGAGCTGCCGACCTGCGTGGCGCCCCGGAAGACGAGCAGGTCGATGTCCGCGTTGGTGTCCGAGGTGCCACCGACGGCGATGTCGAGCTTCTCGACACCCGCGCCGATGGTGACCGTGGTCTCACGGGTCTGGCCCGTCGAGATCGACGGCTTCGCCACCTTGGCCGAGCCCAGCGAGCCGCCCTGGAGCTTGCCCTGGAAGGCGGCGGCGCTGTTGGTGACCGTCCAGTTCACCGGGGCGGGGGTACCGATCTTCGCCTCGGCGATGGTCTGCACCGCCGGGTCGAAGGTCGTGCCGAGCAGCGAGACATCCAGCTTGTACGGGTTGTCCAGCAGCGGCGACGTACGACGCGCCTCGACCTCGATCTCCCACACGCCGGGCTGCGGGTCCTTGTAGGAACGCGCGTCCGGGCGGCAGGTGTTGGCCGGGTTCTCGTAGTTCGGGTAGCAGTTGACCGTGGAGGTCGGGTCGACCGGCGTCCCGTACGGGTGCAGGGCGATGAACCGGGTCTGGCTGCCCGAGCGCAGTGCGCTGAGGGCGACCTCAAGGGTCTTCGCGCCCTCCGGCACATTGACGAAGTACGACGTGGTGCCGTTGCGCTGGACCGAACCGGAGTGCTTGTAGGCGTAACCGGGCTGCCGCAGCTCGTGGGCGACGACGACCGTGGTCATGATCTGGTGGTCCACGCCGGAGGTCTTCTTGTCGTCGACCCGCAGGATGGCGCTGTGGACGCCGGCGGACTTCGCCTTCGCCTTGACCTTGAGCTTGACCGGCGTGTCGAGCGGCAGCGAGACGTACTGGGGGCTGCTGAGCTCGAAGGTGCCGTCGTTGTTCTTCCAGGACAGCTTGTGCTGGACGTTGCGGTCCGGGCCCGTGGTGCGGGTGACGACGACGTCGTAGACCTTGGTCTCGCCGGCCTTCAGGCCGCCCTCGCGGTCGTAGAGGCCGGTGCCGAAGCCCGGGTCCTTGAGCGCGAAGTCGATCGCGGTGTCGACCGGGGCCTTCACCGAGAACTCGTGCGCGGGCTTGCCCTGCTTGGCGATCTGCTTCCACGCCTTGACGATGTTGATCAGACCGGAGCCCTGGACGTGCGCGGGCACGTCCTCGATGTGGCTCGCGGTGCTGGTCAGCGCCGTGCGCAGATCGGCCGGGGGAAGCTCGATGTCCTTCTGCTTCGCGGCCGACAGCAGCAGCGCGGCGGCGCCCGCCGCCTGCGGGGAGGCCATCGAGGTGCCCTGGAGCATGGAGTAGCCGGCCGGCAGGTCGTAACCCGCCTCCTTGACCGGACCGCCCGGCGCCCAGGTCTGGGTGCTGTTGATGGACGCGCCCGGAGCGGAGAGGACCGGCGTGAAGCCGCCGTCCTCACGCGGACCGCGCGAGGAGAAGGGCAGCATGTCGTACTTCTTGGTGACGTTGGAGCCGTAGTTGGCCGCCCACGTCTCCTTGGAGATCGACGCGCCGACCGAGATCACGTGGTCGGCGACCGACGGGTCGCCGATGGTGTTGAGCCCCGGGCCGCTGTTGCCGGCCGAGATGACCAGCTGAACGCCGTAGATGTCGATGAGCCGCTTGTACAGCTCGGCGCGCGCGTTGTTGCCGTCGTTCAGCGGCGGCAGGCCGCCGATCGACATGTTGACGATGTCGACGCCGCGGTTGACGACGAGGTCGATCATGCCCTCGGTCAGCGCGATGTTGGTGCAGCCGCCGGACCAGGTGCAGGCACGCGAGGAGACGATCTTGGCGCCGGGGGCGGCGCCGTTCATCTCGCCGCCGAACAGCCCGTTGGCCGCGGTGATGCCCGCGACGTGGGTGCCGTGCGCGCCCTCGATGACGCCGATGTTGACGAAGTCCGCCTTCGCGCCCGAGGCGTCGAGGACCACGTTCTTGCGGGTCTCGACGACGAACGGGATGCGTTCGACGACCTGCGTGC
The DNA here is from genome assembly GCF_044768525.1 of Streptomyces sp. NPDC091287. Lineage (NCBI taxonomy): Bacteria > Bacillati > Actinomycetota > Actinomycetes > Kitasatosporales > Streptomycetaceae > Streptomyces > Streptomyces sp. NPDC091287. The sequence continues at coordinate 203,558 of NZ_JBIVUV010000010.1, read as the reverse complement.
GCGGGTCGTCCTCACCGAAGTAGGAGACCTGGAACTTCTCCTTGTACGGCTTGAGGACCGTGTCGTCGGAGAAGTCCGCGTTGTTGTTCAGGTCGACCCGCGTGGTGCCGGTGACCGGGTCGTACAGCACGCCCCAGACGTCGGTGGTGTCACCGTCGCGGTTGAGGTCGCCCGCCATCTCGCCGCCGGTGGTGGCCGCCTCGGCGAACGTGGCGAACTTGTAGCTGCCCGCCGGCGCCGAGTAGGTCTTCCCGCCGGACGTGAACGTCGGGCCGGCGACCGACTGCGACATCTCCAGCCAGGTGCCGTCGCCGTCGTTCACCGGGTCGGTCGCGGTCACCCAGTCGACGATCTTGCGCTCGCCGGTGGTGGTCTTCTTCAGGGCCGGGTGACCGAGGTCGACGCCGGAGTCCAGGACGCCGATGGTGATCCCGCGGCCGTCGGCCGTCGGGTGCTTCTCGACGAAGTCGACCGCGCCCGTCTCGAACGACGGGTTGTACGGGTTCTTCGCCGGGGTCTTCTTGTTCGGCGCCGCGTAACCGCCCGTGGCCTTCGGCTGCTTCGCTCCGGCGGCCCGGTCGCCCTTGGGCGTCGGGTCGTCCAGCTTGATCTCCTGCTTGAGATCGATACCGAGGACGGAGGAGAGCTTGGAGGCCGCCTTGATGGTGGACTCGGCGCGGCTGGTCGGGACCGTCGCCCGGACGTAGCCGAGCTTGTCGTAGGTCTGGCCGAGCACGGAGCCCTCGACGGCGTCCAGCTGCTTGCTGACCTGCTCGGTCGCCCCCGGGGTGGTGGCGACCATCATGGTGACGCTCTTCTCGCCCTTGGCCTCGGCCTTCGCCAGGACATCGGCGTCGGCCTTGCCGAGCTTGTCGCCCCGGTCGCTCGTGGCGGCCGGTTTGACGGGTGCCGGTGCCGGGTCCTCGGCGGCGAACGCCGGAGCGGCGCCGGAGGCGGCGAGTGCCGCCGCCAGTCCGGCAGCGGCCGCGATACGTGCCGCGCGTCTGGCCCCGGGTATGGAGCTGGGGGATTCCTTGGTCATCAGCATCCCTGTAATTGAAAGAGAGAGTCCGGAATTCGGTACCGGATGACCGCTCAGCCTGTCGTAAATGACAGGGGTTTGTGGAGAGTTGACGGAGGCGAGTCAGGGGCATGGCATAGATCCGCCATGGGGCGCGCTGTGCCACGAGGGATGAATGAGGCCAAACGGTGCGTCCGTGACGCCTGGCGACGCGGGTGGCGGCGGCCGTGGTCCGGACCAGACGCGTCCGTGGCGGAGGCCGGACGGGTCGGTGGCCGGGAACAGCCGTGGCCCCGGGGCCCGGGGCCGGCGCGCCCCGGGCCGGCGGCCTCCCCGGGCCGGCGGCCTCCCCGGGCCGGCGGCCTCCCCGGGCCGGCGGCCTCCCGGGCCGCCGCCCCTTTCAGCGCGGCAGCACCATCACGTACGCCGCCGGTTCCCGGTCCGCCGCCGCCATCAGTGCCGTCCGCACCACCGTCGCCTGCTGGTCCGCCGCCTCGCGCAGCTTCCTCGGTGTGACGTGGACGACCGTGACCCCGAGCCGCTCCAACTGCTCCCGCTTCGCGGCGTACGCGGACCACTGCGGGTCCGCCTCCGCCCGGTCCCTCCGCCCCGGCACGCCGTACCGGGGCGCCCGGGCGTCCAGCTCCACCGCCACGGCCTGGTCGGGCCAGTAGGCGTCGACCCCGCCGAGCCGGGGCCCGCCCGGCAGCCGCAGCTCCACGTTCCACAGCGGCTCCGGCAGCCCGTGCTCGCGCACCATCGTGTACAGCCGCGCCTCCGCCACCGCCCGTCCCTCGGCCAGCAGCGAATCGACCGCGCCCACCACGGCGGGCCGCCCCAGCAGCTTCGCCTCGCTCAACTCCCGTACCACGGATGCTGGGTCGCAGTGCCCGTCGCGTACCGCCTCGGTCAGCAGCCGCCGGACGACGGCCGCGTCGGCCGTACCCGCGACCGCGTCCGCCAGGGCCCGTTCCACCGGCGCCACGGGCACCTCGCCCACCCGCACCGGGTCCGGCATCGAGGCGGTCCGCAGCACCTCCACGAACCGGGTGGACCGCAGCCGCCGGGTGCGCGGGACCAGCACGTCGATCCGGTGCAGCGCCTCCACGTCCCCGGCCGCGGCGAAGCCGTGCAGCGCGAGCGCGGCCACCCCGGTGAGCATCGACTCGCCGTACCCCGCGTCCGCGGGGCCCGCCGGCGCGCGCCGCGCGGAGGCCGGCGGGCGCCCCGCGTAGAGCAGTGCTCCGCGCAGCCGCTCCCGACCGGTGGGCGGGCCCGGGTGCAGCAGATAGACCCCCGGCAGCAGGTGCTGCCAGGGGCCACCGGGCAGGCACTGGGCGGACGTCTGCGCGGCGGACACACCCCGCGCCCTCAACTGGGCGGCGGACAGGACACGGTGCGTGACGTCCTCGGGGTGAAGGGGGAGGCCGGGGAGACGGGGGGAGAGCGGGGTGTTCTGGGTCATGTCCCGGGGTTTCCCGCCCGGGGAGGGTGCCCTAACCCCTGTTACACGTCCGTCGACAATCCCGGACAACGCCGTCCTAAAGTACGGACGTTCGACAACCGAAAAGGGCCGTCGCGCCGGGAATCGGGGGAGGGGCGACTCGGGCGGATGTGCGAGCGCCGCTTTCACGCCGCACGCACGCCCCGACCGAGCGCCCCCTCGTTTCACCCCGCCTGCGCCGCGGCCCGGTCGCACTCCTGGCCGCGCAGCGCCCGCGCGAGATCGTCCCGGGCCTCCAGCACCAGTCGCCGCAGCGCCGGGGCGGCGTCCTCGTGCTCGCCCAGCCAGGCGTCGGTCGCCGCGAGGGTCGCGGGGCTGTCCTGGAGACCGGGGAACATCCCCCGCACCACATGCATGCCGATCTGGATGGACCGCTCCGCCCAGATCCGCTCGATCACCTCGAAGTAGCGGTTCGCGTACGGGGCGAGCAGCTCCCGCTGGGAGGGCTGCCCGAAGCCGGAGATCGTCGCCTCGACCAGCGCGTTGGACAGCTTGTCCGACTCCACGACCGCCGCCCACGCCTGCGCCTTGACCGCCTCCGAGGGGCGCGAGGCCAGGCACCGTACGTGGTGGCGCTTGCCGGAGGCCGTGTCGTCGCGGGCCAGTTCGGCGTCGATCGCCGCCTCGTTGGCCACCCCGTGCGAGGCCAGCGGAGAGAGGAAGGACCAGCGCAGCTCCTGGTCGACGTCGAGACCGTCGATCCGGGTCGTGCCCTCCAGCAGCCCGCCCAGCAGCTGGAAGTCCTGCTCGGACGAGGCGACCGCCGCGAAGAAGCGGGCCCAGGTCAGCTGGTGCTGGCTGCCCGGCTCGGCGGTCCGCAGCTCGCGCAGCGCGCCGTCGGCCAGTGCCCGGCCGCCCTCCTCGCGCCAGTCGGGGGCCGCGTAGTTGACCAGCGCCGACTGGGCCCAGGCGTGCAGCATCTGGAGGACGCCGATGTCGCTCTCCCGCCCGGCGAACGCCAGCACCAGCGCGACGAAGTCGCGGGCCGGCAGAGCCGCGTCCCGGGTCAGGTTCCACAGGGCCGACCAGCACAGGGCACGGGCCAGCGGGTCCGTGATCTCGCCCAGGTGGTCGCGCAGCGTGGCCAGCGACCCTTCGTCGAAGCGGACCTTGCAGTACGTGAGGTCGTCGTCGTTGACCAGGATCAGATCGGGCCGCTCGGAGCCGGCCAGGGCCTCCACCACGCTCCGCTCACCGGCCACGTCCACCTCGGCGCGCGCGTAACGCGTCAGCTCGCCCTCCGGCGTACGCCGGTACAGGCCGACCGCGACGCGGTGCGGGCGCAGCTCCGGGTACGCGGCGGCGGCCTCCTGGACGACGGCCAGCTCGGCCAGCTTCCCGTCCGCGTCGTACGTCGGCACGGGGGTGAGCACGTTGACGCCCGCCGTCTGGAGCCACGAGCGCGACCAGGCCGTCATATCGCGCCCGGACGTCTCGGCCAGCACCGACAGCAGGTCGCCCAGGCGCGTGTTGCCGTAGGCGTGGCTCTTGAAGTAGCGCCGGGCGCCTTCGAGGAACGCGTCGCGCCCCACGTACGCCACCAGCTGCTTGAGCACGGACGCGCCCTTGGCGTACGTGATCCCGTCGAAGTTCAGCTTGGCGTCCTCCAGGTCACGGATGTCCGCCGTGATGGGGTGCGTGGAGGGCAGCTGGTCGGCGCGGTAGGCCCATGCCTTGCGGTTGTTGGCGAAGGTGATCCAGCCGTTGGTGAAGCGGGTCGCCTCGACCATCGAGAAGGAGCCCATGAAGTCCGCGAAGGACTCCTTCAGCCACAGGTCGTCCCACCACTCCATGGTGACCAGGTCGCCGAACCACATGTGCGCCATCTCGTGCAGGATGACGTTGGCACGCCGCTCGTAGGCGGCCGAGGTGACCTTGCCGCGGTAGATGTACTCCTCGCGGAAGGTGACCATGCCCGGGTTCTCCATGGCGCCGAGGTTGTACTCGGGCACGAACGCCTGGTCGTACTTCCCGAAGGGGTACGGGTAGTCGAAGTGGTCGTGGAAGAAGTCCAGGCCCTGCTTGGTGATCAGGAAGACGTCGTCCGCGTCGAAGTGCTTGGCGAGCCCCTTGCGGCACATCGCGCCGAGCGGGATCTCCAACGTGGTGCCGTCGCCCAGGGTGCGGCTGTAGTGGTCGCTCACGTAGTGGTAGGGACCGGCGACGACGGCCGTGATGTACGTGGAGATCGGCTTCGTCTCGGCGAAGGTCCACACCCCGTCCTTCTGCGACTCCTCGGCCCCGTTGGACCAGACCCGCCAGCCGTCGGGGGCGGCCACCCGGAAGCGGTAGGGGGCCTTGAGGTCGGGCTGCTCGAAGTTGGCGAAGACACGGCGGGCGTCGGCCGGCTCGTACTGCGTGTAGAGGTAGACCTCGCCGTCCTCCGGGTCGACGAAGCGGTGCATGCCCTCGCCGGTCCGGCTGTACGCGCAGCGGGCGTCGACCACGAGGACGTTCTCGCCCTCGACGAGCCCGTCCAGCGCCACCCGCGTCCCGTCGAACACGACGGCCGGGTCGAGGGCCGTCCCGTTCAGCGTCACCGCGTCCACCCCCGGGGCCACCAGGTCGGCGAAGGTCGAGGCGCCCGCACGGGCGGAGCGGAACCGGATCGTGGTGAGCGACCGGAACGTCCGCGGACCGCCGTCCCCGTCGCCCCCGTCGGCCCCCTCGGGCTCGCCGACGGCGGACCGCAGGTCGAGCTCGACCTCGTATCCGTCGACGGTCAGCAGCTCGGCCCTCTTCTGGGCCTCGTCGCGGGACAGGTTTTCACCGGGCACGGGCACTCCTTCGTGACGCGCGTCATGTGTCGTGTTCGAACCCATTGATCCTTGCACGCGTCTCCGCGGGGCGGCATGCAGGGAATGGCTGCCCGTCCGGAGGCGTTCTCGCCCGCAGGTGTAACACGCCCTTCTGAGGAGAGACATGTCCGAGAACACTCCGGCCAACGGCAAGACCCCGGTCGACTTCTGGTTCGATCCGCTCTGCCCCTGGGCGTGGATGACCTCGCGCTGGATGCTGGAAGTGGAGAAGGTCCGCGACGTCGAGGTCCGCTGGCACGTGATGAGCCTGGCCGTCCTGAACGAGGACAAGCTGGACGAGCTGCCGGAGGAGTACCGCGACCTCCTGGAGAACAAGGCCTGGGGCCCGGTCCGGGTCGTCGTCGCCGCCCGGCAGCTCCACGGTGACGAGGTCGTCGGCCCCCTCTACACCGCGCTCGGCACCCGCTTCCACAACAACGACGAGGGCCTCACCTCCGAGACCGTGGCCGCCGCGCTGAAGGACGTCGGCCTGCCCGCCGACCTCGCGGAGTACGCCGACTCCGACCGGTACGACACCGAGCTGCGCGCCTCCCACAAGGAGGGCATCGACAAGGTCGGCGAGGAGGTCGGCACCCCGGTCATCGCCGTCCCCGGCGCGGACGGCGAGCAGGTCGCCTTCTTCGGCCCGGTCGTCACCCCCGCTCCCAAGGGCGAGGACGCGGCGAAGCTCTGGGACGGCACGCTGCTGGTCGCCTCCGTCCCGGGCTTCTACGAGATCAAGCGGACCCGGACGCAGGGCCCGATCTTCGACTGACGTAGGTCGAGCCGGTGGCCGCGCGTATCCGCACGGGGGACGATGACCCCATGCGGATACGCGCGGGCGAGGCGGCCGAAGCCGACCCGAACGCGGAGCGCTTCTACCGGGCCATGGGCGCGGTCCGGATCGGCGTCACCCCGTCCGGCTCCATCCCGGGCCGTGAACTCCCGCTGCTAATAGTCGCGCTGCTGAGGGGGGCCGGCAACGGGCCGGGCGGGGTTCCGGCCCGTTGTCAGTGGTGCGCCGTACGGTGAGAGGCATGCTTATCTCACCGGAAATGATCACGATCGACTGTGCCGACCCCCAGGCCCTGGCCGCCTGGTGGGCCGAGGCGCTGGGCGTCGAGGAGACGCAGGACTACGACGCGTTCGTCGTCCTCGCGGCGACCCCGCTGGTCCTCGGCTTCCAGCGGGTGCCCGAGGCCAAGGCCGCCAAGAACCGGGTCCACGTCGACTTCTCCTCGCCCGACCGCCCGGCCGACGTGGAGCGCCTGGCGAAGCTGGGCGCGACCGTCGTCGGCGAGCAGTCGATGCAGGGGATGTCCTGGACCGTCCTCAGGGATCCGGAGGGCAACGAGTTCTGCCTCTCCGACGCCGGAAGCCACTGATCTCGGGACCACCGCCGCCGGAAACCACTCACTGACCTCGGGCCACCGCCTCCGGCTCCGCTACTTGAGGCCGAGGATCTGCTCCAGCGGGTCGATGACGAAGTAGACGAGGAAGAGCGCGGCGGTGCCCCACAGCAACCAGTGGACCTCGCGCGCTTTGCCCAGGCACGCCTTGATGACCACGTAGGCGACGAAGCCGGCCCCGATGCCGTTGGTGATGGAGTAGGTGAACGGCATGACGACGATGGTGAGGAAGGCCGGGATGGCGACGTCGTAGCGGTCCCAGTCGATGTGCTTGACCTGGGTCATCATCAGGAACCCGACCACGACGAGCGCGGGCGCCGCCGCCTGGAGCGGCACGATCGTCAGGACGGGCGTGAGGAAGAGGGCGAGCGCGAACAGGCCGCCGGTCACCATGTTGGCGAAGCCGGTGCGGGCTCCTTCGCCGACACCCGCCGCGGATTCGATGTAGGTGGTGGCCGACGACGAGGACGCGGCGCCACCGGCGACGGCGGCCACACCGTCGATGAGCAGGACGCGGCCGAGGCCGGGCACCTGACCCCGCTCGTCGAGGAGCCCGGCCTCCGCCGTGACACCGACGACCGTGCCCATCGTGTCGAAGAAGTCGGACAGGATGAGGGTGAAGACGAGCAGGACCACCGTCAACACGCTGACCTGGCCGAACGACCCGAACAGGTCGAACTGGCCCAGCAGCCCGAAGTCGGGTGCGGCGACCGGGTTGTCGGGGATCGAGGGCGACGTGAGCCCCCAGGACTTGATGCTGGCGATCTCGTTGATGACGATGGCGACGACGGTCATCAGGACGATGCTGATGAGGATCGCGCCCTTGACCTTCCGGGCGACCAGCACGATCGTCAGGAGCACGCCCAGGCAGAAGACGAGCATCGGCCAGCCGGTGAGCGTGCCGGTGCCGAGCTGGACCGGCACGGTGGAGTTCGCGGCGTCGGGGATGCGGGTGACGAACCCGGCGTCCACGAAGCCGATGAAGGCGATGAACAGGCCGATACCGACACTGATGGCCTGCTTGAGGGGCTGCGGAATGGCGTGCATGATCGCCTCGCGCAGCCCGGTCATCACCAGAACGCAGATCAGCAGCCCTTCGAGCACGATGAGGCCCATCGCGTCGTCCCAGCTCATCAGGGGAGCGATCTGGTAGGCGACGACGGCGTTGATGCCCAGCCCCGCCGCCAGGGCCAGCGGCAGATTGCCTCCCACACCCATGATCAGCGTCATCACCGCGGCGACCAGAGCGGTGGCGGTGACCAGCTGCACGTTGTCCAGCTGCTTGCCGAACTTGTCCTCGGCCCCGCCGAGGATGATCGGGTTGAGGACCAGGATGTATGCCATCGTGAAGAACGTGGCGAATCCGCCGCGTATCTCCTGGAGGTAGGTCGAACCGCGTTCGCTGATGCGGAAGAACCGGTCGACGGCGCCCCCCGATCCGTCTGGTTTCGCGTCGAGCGGCGGGCTGGTCGTACTGGGGTGCATGACGGAGTCTCCTGAGCCTGCGAATGATGGGGAAGGGGGGTTTCGCCGGTGCTGCCCGAAGTGAGTGGCAGGCGCTGTGCGAACGCACATGCGGCACCTTGCGAGCGGATCATACGCGGCAACAGTGGGATCGCAACTACCCGCGTAGAGCGTGCAGTTGGTCCCTTTTCGGTCCTGTGGCTTCCTACGGAATCAGCGGTGACCTTTGCCGCCAAACCGGCAGGCAGCCGACAGCGGGTATGGAATTGGCGGTGACAGCTCCCCTACGCTCCGTATGTGCACCCACCACTCCCTTTCAACGCGCGGGCAGCGCGCGCCTTGCGCGAGAAACTCGGGATGGCACCCGGTCATGTCGCCTACGGCATGCGCGCGTCCTTCGGCACGTCACACGTCGGTCCCGAGCATGTGGTCGCGTGGGAGCGCGGGACCCATGTGCCGGACGCGACGGAGTTCACCGCCCTGGCGGGCGCGTTGTGGTGCCGTCCCAGTGAACTCATGGGCCACCCACGCACCTTGCTCGAACACCGCATAGCGCGCGGCGTCTCGGCCGAGGAGGTCGCGCGCGCCACCGGCCTCACCCTCGACGCCTATCTGTCCATGGAGGAGGCCGGTCTGTGGGCCGGCGACAAACGGCAGTCCGTCAAGCTCGGCGAGGTCCTCAGCCTTCCCCCGCGCGACTTCATCGCCATCACCAGGCTGGAGGAGGAACTGGCCCGTCTCCTCACCGAGGCGGTCTCCACGCGCTGGCAGGCGCACATCCGCGACATCGCCAAGCTCGTCTCGATGGAGCGCCGCGACCTGAAGAGCCCCCTGTCCGCCATGCACCAGGAGTACCAGGGCCTCTTGGCGGCGACCCTGAGCCGGGCCGGCGGCACCACGGCATCCGGCGAGGACGGGCGTCGCTACGTCGAGAACATCGTCGATCACTTCTGGACCCGGCTGCCGGGGTCCTCCCAGGCGTAGCCCGGCGGGGCTCGTGCGACCCGCCGGGCCCCGCCGCCGCTACCGCGCGTCCGGCTCCACCGCCTTCTTGAACACCTCGAACACCGCCAGGTAGTTCGACCCGCCGTGGCCCTCCTTGATGGCCTGTGCCGCGATCTCCCGCATCAGCCGCGGCTGCCCGGTGTGCACGCCCTGCTCCTCGCAGGTGAGGGCGATGTGCTCCAGCGCGTTCAGGTTCATGTGCAGGGTGCCCAGCTCGCCCGGGTAGTGGCCCGCGTCGAGACCCGGCGCCTGCTCGACGAGGGTCGCGTCCACCACCGTGGGCAGGAACCAGTTCACCGCGAGACCGGCGAACTCCGCTGCCCGTACGCCCGCCGAGCCGACCAGCGCGGTGGCGTGCAGGAAGCCGTTCATCGTCGCGTACATCAGTCCGAGCAGCGCCGCGTTGTGGAGCACCGCGAGCCCGGGGTCGGAGCCGAGGTACCGGGGGTCGCCCAGGCTCGCCAGCGTGGCCCGGTGGGCGTCGAAGACGCCGCGCGGACCGCTGAGGAGAAGGACGGATCCGGGGTCCCCGACGAGGGGCGGCGGCACCATGACCGCACCGTCCAGATAGGTGACGCCCCGCTCGGCCGCCCAGGAGGCCGCCGCGTGCGCCTCTTTCGGAGTACCGGAGTTGAGGTTGACCAAGGTCCGGCCCGCCACCGCGCCCCCGGCGGGATCGAGCACCTCGTACAGCGTCGCGTAGTCCTTGAGGCAGACGACGGTGAGAGGGCCGGCGGCCACGGCGTCGGCCACGGACCCCGCGAGCCGCGCGCCCCGGGCGACGAGACCCTGGGCCTTCTCCGGGGTGCGGTTCCAGACGGTGGTGGGATGGCCGTTCTCAAGAAGGGCTCCGGCGAGGGCGAGGCCCATGGGACCGAGGCCGATGACGGTAACGGGGGTGTCCCGCAGGCGGGTTGAAGGCTGCTGTGTCATGCGCAATAGGCTGCTGTCTCACACCGGTGTGAGAGTCAACCGAATGTGGTGGTCGTCATATGCGCATGGGGGAGTTCTCCCGACGGACGGGCGTCAGCCAGCGGTTGCTGCGCTACTACGAGGAGCAGGGCCTGCTGCGCCCGGCCCGTCGCCCGAGCGGCTACCGCGAGTACGAGGAAGCCGACGTCGTGACCGTACGGGGCGTCCGCATGCTGCTGGCCGCCGGGCTCAACACGGCCGTCATCGCAGAGCTGCTGCCCTGCATGGTCGACGAGGGCCGCATCCTGGAGCCGGCCTGCTCCAGCATGCTCCCCGACCTGCACCGCGAACGCGCCCGCATCGACGAAGCAGCCGCCGCCCTCCTGGCCGCCCGCGACCGGCTGGACGCGCTGATCGAGCTGACGGCGGAGTCGGGCGTGACCGACGAGGAGGCGTGCGCGGTGGTGGCCGGCGGGCGCGAAGGGGTCTCCCCGAGGTCTGCCTGAGCGGGCGGTCAGGGGCCGTCGGTATCGGCGTCGGCGTCGGCGTCGGCGTCGCTGGAGTCTTCCCCGGCCGTGAGGCGCCGGACTTCGCGGTGGATGTGCTCGGTGATGAGGTCGCCGAGCGGGTCGGTCACGGTCCAGGAGTGCGGGCCGGGGTGGTGGTCGAGGTACGCGCACGAGGTGACGGTGCGAGCGATCAGGTCGCGGAGGAGGGCGGGGCACAGGGGCAGAGTGTCGAACCGGTAGACACGGTGGGCGCCGGTGCCGGTCCACAGGAGCCACAGGTCCCGGTCGTCGTCGGGGACGTCGGCGGTCCAGACGTGGGCGGCGTGCTCGGCGGCCTCGTCGTGCTCGCCCAGTTCGCAGAGGAGGAAGTCGTCCTGGGCGAGGACGTCGGTCGGGTGCTCGGGACCGCCTTCCATGGTGGCGAGCGCGAGGAGCGCCTCGTAGAACGGTACGTCGGTGACGGCGGTGCATTGCAGCACGGGGCAGGTCTCTTCCGTTCTCTCCCCGGAGGCCACGGGCGGTACGAAGCTCCGCCCGTGGCCTCCGGGTGGGCGGCGCATGGGTGACTTCACGGAAGCCGGGTCCGGACGGGCAGGTGGACCCAGACGGTCTTTCCGGGGTTGCGCGGCCGTACGCCCCACCGCTCGGCGAGCGCGTCGACGATGAGCAGGCCCCGGCCGGACGTCTCGTCGTCGCTGGGCTTGCGGAGTTCTGGCATCAGCCACTGGTACGAGTCGGCGACCTCCAGGATCAGCACGCCGTTCCGACGCCGCAACCCCAACTCGAAGTAGTCGCCGGTGCCTCTGGCGTGGGCGATGACGTTGGTGGCCAACTCGCTGGTGATCAGCGTGGCGTCGTCGACGAGTCCGGCGAGCTTCCACTCGACCAAGACCGTTCTGACGTGCCGACGAGCGGCGGGAATGGAGTCCCTGCGGACTCGGAACCTCTTGCTGTCTGTGCGCCCGGACATACGTCCCCCAAGGTCGTGGGCAGGCGGAACCAAGATCACCTGGTGTGCTGGTGTCAGCACTCGGTGTGACGTGATCCACGCTAGAGGTCGAGTGAGATGTGATGCAAGCGAATCTGTAGTGCAAGCTTGCATTCACTCGTCCGAGGCAACTCGCTGGCGAGAGAGAACAGTTGCCAGGCAGACTGGCCGGAGGGAAAGGGGGAGTCATGCCCGCAGGTGGGAAGCCCACGGTGCGCAGTCGGAGGCTGGGCGCGGCACTCAAGCGGCTGCGGCTGGACGCGTGTCTGGATCAGGAGCACGCCGCTGAAGCGGTCGATTGTTCTACTGCCAAGATCAGCAGAATCGAGTCCGGTACGGTCAGTGCGCGTATTGGGGACGTTCGTGTGCTTCTTGACCTTTACGGGGTCAAGGAGGAGGCCGAGCGCAGGCGGCTGGAGAAGCTGGCGCGCGACAGCAACAAGCGTGGCTGGTGGCTCAACTTCGACTGGATCACCAAGGAAGCTGGATTCGCAGACTTCGTGACGCTGGAAACGGATGCGAGCTATATCCGTACCTGGCAACCACTGTTCATCCCTGGGCTCCTCCAGACCGACGACTATCTGCGGACGCTGTTGAGTTCGGGGCTCACTGTGCACTCACCTGAGTCCGTCGAAGAGGTTCTGGCGGTGAGGAGGGTGCGCCGTGGTCTTATCGAGGAGGATGGTGCGCGGTTCGCGACGATCATCTGGGAGCCCGCTCTTACTGCTCCCATGCCGTCGGCCAAGGTGCATCGCGAGCAACTGCTCCACATACTTAACGTAGCTCAGCGGCAGAACGTGCAGGTGCAGGTGCTACCGGTATCCGAGTGGCGTGCTGCGCACCTCTCATCGCACTTCGTCATGCTCAGCTTCGGACCCGAGCCCGCCCCAGAAGCTGTCGCCTACGACACCACCACCAGCACTGTCCTCGTCGAAGATCTTGAGGAAATGGCCGCACATGCGAGGATCTTCGAAGCGCTGAGTGCGGCAGCTCTGACGCCGGATCAGAGTCTTTCGTTCGTCCGAAAGGTTCTGGCAAGCGTCCCGGAAAGTGAGAAAGAAGCAGAATGACGCACGAAGAGATCGTGACCAGTTTCAAGAAGTCCAACGCCTCACAGGGCGCTGCCCAGGACTGCGTCGAGGTCGCCCACACCGCCAACGGCGGCCGGGCCGTCCGCGACAGTAAGGATCCCGCCGCCGGGCTCCAGTTCTACGGCCCGGAGCACTGGGCCTTGTTCATCGACGGAGTGAAGGCCGGTACCTTCGGCGGCTGACGGGAACAGCCCGGAGACGGGGGCAGCGCCCCGGCGGGCAGCCACCTCGCGCGATCCGGTATCGATGCAGGGGCCGGATCTCAGCCATGCCCACAACCTCCCGGGACAGAACACCTAGCGGTACGCATACCCCTCGCGTGATCGTCCGCAGGGTGACTTCTTAACCACATGCAGCCAGCCTGCTAAAGCGACCGCAGAACCACGGCGGCCTGCAATTCCCGGACCCCGGTGGTGCGCGGGTGCCGCTCGGCGAGTTCGGCAACGATGCGGCGGATGGCGGGCCGGTCTCGGACTTCTCCCGGGCTGGAGCGGTACGCGGTGAGCAGCGCATGGGCGGTCTGCGCGGGGCGCTGCCATGCCCACCAGGCCCGCGCCATGTCGGTGCCCAACCGCGCCTTCCGCTCAGCTGTCGGGAACTGTTCGGGTCGCAGGTCCTTCCCGGCCTCCAGCGCGGCCCCCGCGTCGCCGAGCGCCCAGTGGACGCCGACGGCGTACAGGTCAACGGCGGCGGGGGTGATGGGAAACAGACGGCCGGACGGGGGGTGCGGTGGCAGCCGGCGGGCGGCACAGCGGGCTTCCTCGGTCATTGCCAGCGCATCTGTCCGGTGCCCTCCACGAGCGGCGGTGTACGCCAGAGTGCAGAGCATCTGCGCGTACGCGGAAGCCGAAGCGTCGGTACGCAGGCCCGTGGCCTCCACTCCGGTGGCCGCCGCCCTCATGAGGCGCTGGGCCTCCTCGGAGCGGTCCTGGTGGCGCAGCACGATCGCCAGTTCTCGGGCTGCGGCTGCGGACGCGAGCGGTGAGCCGGATACCTCGGCCCAAGTGCGGGCGCGGTCCGCGGTGAGCCGGGCCTGCTCGTACGAGCCGAGCTTGCTCAGCACCGAGGCGGTCAGACTGTAGACGGACGAGAGCCGGGCCTGATCGAGTTCCCGGCGCGACGACGCGGTGGCGTGGCCGTCACCAATGAGGCCAGGCAGCGCGGTGAGGAGACGCCCGTGCGCCCCCTTGTCGTACAACTCGCGGGCGGTGGCCAGCCGGGTGTCGAGCGAACCGCCGCCGGTCGGGCCGGGAGCGTCGGCCAAGGCTTCGTCCAACCCCAGCAGCAGGGCGGCCGGTCCGGCAGCCGCCGTGGCGGTGATCAGCGTGCGGCGGCGCATCGGGTCCTCCTCGGCGTACGGACTGGCCGTCACTCTAGTGGCCGCCGACGCGGTCGGGGCGGGTGGCGCCAGGGAATGCACCAAGACGTGTCGCGGGACCCCGACTTCCAGTGCTGCGCGGTGCATCAGGGCCAGATCGGCCACCCTGTTGCGACGCTCCAACCGGGACACCGTGGCGGCTGAGCAGCCGATCCGGTCCCCGAGGGCGGCGAGAGTCCAGGCACGGTGTTCGCGGCCGAGACGGATGAGCGCGCCGGGGCGCCGCTGCGCCGCTAACTCGCGCACCATGGGGCTGTTCCAAAGGTCAACAGGCACAGGTCCCCTCCCACGCCGCACGACCGGGGCCCTCACCGTACGGTCGGCACACGGGCCCGTCGAGCCCGCTTGCACAACGTGCAAAGCCCTTGCACAACAGGACCGTTGACCTTCACCGGGCGAGTCGGCGCGGTGTCCTGGGTGCAGCGCCCCCGACCGCGGGGCCTCGTCCATCGGAGGCATCATGGCAACGGCTGTCGCAACCCCTCTGGCCATCGACCCGACGACCGGCCCGATCCGCTCTGCGCGGGACGTCGTGCCGGCCGACCTGTGGGACAAGCAGGTCGGACTCCTCATGCGCGACTACCCTTACGACTCGATCATGGCGGCCCGGGTCCTCGGACAGGGCTACGCCTACCTCCTGACCGCGATGAACCACCGGGGCCGGGCGCTGGGACTCGCACCCAGCAAGATCGTCGACATCGGTGTCCACACGATCATCCTGGACACCGTGGCCTACGCCACGCTATGCGAACGCTTCAACGGCGGACACTTCCTGCACCACGTTCCGGACGTCGCCTTCAAGAACGACGGCTCCGTGCTGCGGACGGCGGACCTGATCGCGACTGACGGCTGGGAGGTTGACCTGCCGCTGTGGGCGGACGCCGCCGACTGCGGCCCGTGCCACCCCGGCAACGACTCGCACTGACTCACACCGGGCTGAACGCCAAGCCGGGCCCCGCGCCTCCTCTGGCCGGGGCCCGGCTCACGCGTGGGTGAGATTCGCCGGAGCTGACACGGCGGCGGGCGGAACCCGCCAGGATGATGCGGGTGACCACCACCACAGACCTCTGGCACCACTACGGCCGCAACCACGCCGAGCACAACCGCGCCGTCCCTGACACCTTCCACTGGATCTGGAGTCAAGACGGTGGCCCCGGCCCCGAGCTGCTGGGCGACCTGACGGACAAGGTCGTCGGAGACCTCGGCGCAGGCGCTGCCAAGCAGGCCGCCCACCTCGCGACCCATCATTCCCCCGCCCGAGTTGATGCCGTCGATGCCTCACCCGCGCAGTACGCCATGGCCACCGATCTGTTCGGCTACCTCGCGCCGCGCCTGCGCACCATCGGGTCCGATGTCGTGAAGCACGCGCAGACGGCGCCCGACTCGTACGACGTGCTGTACAGCGTCTTCGGCGCAGTCGACTTCACCGACCCGCACGAACTTCTGCCGTCCGTGGCCGCCGCACTGCGTCCCGGCGGCCGGCTGGTGTTCTCCACGCTCGCCCACTACCTCGGCGGCGCACCTGCGTCAGCGGACGTTTCGCCCGCTGACGTCCCGGCAAGGACCCCTGGCGGTGAGGCGACCACGATGCGCCGCTGGGTACTTCAGGAGCAGGTCTGGACGAAGGTGCTGGACGAGGCCGGGTTCACCCGAATCTGCATCGACAGACTGCCCTCGACCACCGACGCGCCGCGCAGCGCGGACACACTGCTCGTGACCGCCATCCGGCAGGCTTAACAGAGACCCGGATCGGCAGCACGCGGCCGTAGTCGGCAGCCGTGGCGATGGTGCCCGTCCTAGCTTGATCTTTAACCTGTGCGGCGTGGACGCAGGGTCGTTGACCTCTTCGTGGGTCGCTTCGCGGAGTCTGGTCAGCCAACTGTGTGTACGTCATGGCGGGCAGTGGGCTGGTCGTTTCTGCGGCCGGGTGGGCGTCCTGGTCCGGGCCGGGTGGTTTTCGGTGCTCCGGCCGGGCAGGCGGCCTTTGTGCGGAGGTGCCGAACGACTGCTGGTCCTCGTCCTCTGCCCCCAGCAACCAGGTGTTGGTCTCCCACTCCGCGATGCGTAGCGAGCCGGGCACCTGCGCGCGCTGACCGGTTGCCGAGGGCCGAGGACTCGAGCCCACCCGCTCCGCCCTTACCCGCCCCGCGGCGCCGCCGCCTCCAGCTCCGCCACCGTGCCCGACATCACCGTACGGATGTGGCGCGTCAGGTGGTCCGCCGGCCAGTCCCACCAGGCCACCGCCAGCAGGCGCGCGACGTCGGCCTCCTCGTACCGGGTGCGGATCAGCCGGGCCGGGTTGCCGCCGACGATGCCGTAGTCGGGGACGTCGGAGACGACCACGGACCGCGAGCTGATGATCGCGCCGTGCCCGATGCGGACCCCCGGCATGATCACGGCCTCGTAGCCGATCCAGACGTCGTTGCCGATCACCGTGTCACCCCGGTTGGGCAGGCCCGTCAGCAGGTCGAAGTGGTCGGACCAGGAGCCGCCGAGCGTCGGGAACGGGAACGTGGACGGCCCGTCCATACGGTGGTTGGAGCCGTTCATGATGAACCGCACCCCGGTGCCGAACGCGCAGAACCTCCCGATCACCAGGCGCTCCGGCCCGTAGTGGTAGAGCACGTTGCGGGTCTCGAACTCCGTGGCGTGCTCGGGGTCGTCGTAGTACGAGTACTCCCCGGCCTCGATCAGCTCCGAGGTGATCAGGGGCTTCAGCTGCACCACGCGCGGCTGGCCGGGCATCGGGTGCAGGACGGTCGGGTCGGCAGGGACGGGCGCGGGGGCAGAAGTCATGGGGTCGCTTCCGGGGCGGGGGTACGGGCGTTCGGACGTGGATCATCGTGGCATCCGGGCCCGGCGGAACGCGGGTATTTTCCCGCCCGGCCCGGCCCCGGGCGGCCCGCCGGCCCCCCTGCGCGGCCCTCCTACGCGCCCCCTGCGCGGCCCTCCTACGGCTACCCCGCGCGGCCTCCCTACGAGGCCACCGCCCCCGCCCCGCACCCCAGCCGGAACGGCTCCCCCTGCGACCAGTCCGCCGCCACGCCCCGCATCACCAGCGCGCTGTCCAGCACCGCGCTGCCCGGCGGGAAGCGGTCCAGGTCCTCGAAGAACGAGGACCGTACGGAACGGGGCCGGCCCGCCGTCACCTTCCAGGCGTCCGTGGACAGTTCGAGGACGTCGAGGTGGTCCCCGCCGGTGCTGGGGGAGAGGCCCCGGCTGCCGAGGCGGAAGAACTCCGACGCCTCCGCCAGGTCCGTGAACAGCCCGCTGCCGCGCAGTTCGTCGGCGGGCTCCACGGTCGCGTCCACCTCCACCTCGCCGTCCCGGGTCGCGAAGGCCACCCGTACGGAGTCGGCGTCCTCCCGCACCGTGAAGTCCGCGCGGCCGTGCTCGCCCGGGTAGATCCGCCCGCCCGCGAAGGCGTTGAGGCGGGAGGCGGTGTCGCGGCGCGGGATGTAGACGCCGCGCTCGACGCCGTCCGGCCCGTCCCACTCCACGGAGATCCGGTGCGCCGCGTTCTCACTGGTCAGCCCGGTCACGGCGGGGGCCCAGGCCGGGCGGACGCCGCCGATCCGCAGCAGACAGATCCCGGCCACCGCCTGACCGCGCACCAGTTGGGGCCGCAGCGGCGCGGGCAGCAGGGCCGCCGCGACGTGACGGTCGACCCGGTAGTTCACCAGGAGGCGGCGTTCGATGACACTGGAGAGCCGGGGCCGGATCATGAGGCGTCGCCTTCCGGCGCGGAGCGCCACTTGGTGTTGCGGAGCACGATCTGCTCGGGGCACACGGTGCTGAGGAAGCGCCCCACGCACAGGGCGAGCCGTTCCTCGGCGAGGGAGTAGAGGATGCGGTTGGCGTCCCGGCGCTCCGTGACGAGCCCGGCCCCCTTGAGCACACCCAGGTGGCGCGAGATGGACGGGGCGCTGATCGAGAACCGGCTCGCGATCTCCCCGGCGGCCAGCTCACCGCCCCGCAGATCCTCCAGGATCTGACGGCGGGTGGGGTCGGCGAGCGCGCGGAAGGCGCTCGCCTCGTCATCGGCCGGAACGGCGGGTGATTCCATGTGTGCATGTTTAGCACATGAGCTAAACAGCTAAGTAGCCCCCATGGGGGAGCCCCCGCGAGTCATGTCCTCGCGGGGGCTCTCCGTTCATCCGCCTGCCGTGGTGAAGGTTGAGAAGACGATCACGAGGCAGGACGCCTGTGGTGGTGTGGCGCGCCGGTGTCCGGTCAGGGGGCGAGCAGCAGCACGTCCGCGCGCTCCTTGGCGGCGGCGTAGCGCTTCGCCACGTCCTGCCAGTTGACGACGCGCCACATCGCCTCGATGAAGTCCACCTTCTGGTTCTTGTACTGCAGGTAGAAAGCGTGCTCCCAGGCGTCGAACACGAGGACCGGGACCGAGCCCTGGCCGACGTTGCCCTGGTGGTCGTAGACCTGCTCGACGATCAGCTTGCCGCTCACGGGCTCGTACGCGAGCACGCCCCAGCCGGAACCCTGGGTGGTCGCCGCGGCCTTCGTCAGCTGGGACTTGAAGCCCGCGTAGGAGCCGAAGGACTCGGTGATCGCGTCGGCGAGGTCGCCCACGCCGTCCGCCGCGAGGGGCTCGCCGCCGCCGTCGCCGGTCATGTTGTGCCAGTAGATCGAGTGCAGGATGTGGCCGGAGAGGTGAAACGCGAGGTTCTTCTGCAGGCCGTTGATCGCGCCCCAGGCCTCCTTGTCGCGGGCCTCCTCCAGCTGCTCCAGGGTGTCGTTCGCGCCCTTGACGTACGCGGCGTGGTGCTTGTCGTGGTGCAGCTCGATGATCTGCGGGTTGATGACCGGTTCGAGCGCCGCGTAGTCGTACGGGAGTTCCGGGAGCGTGTACGTGGCCATGATGCGAGCCCTCCGACTGCTGGGAATGCCGTCCAGTTGTTATTGCAAGCTATATGCAAGAGCAGGCTAACAGCAGGAGTGCCTCCGAAGTGATCAGCCCTTCGGCCTAGGACTCGCGGCGCTGCCCTTCCTCTACCGCCCTCTTCCTCCCGTTTGCACGGCAAAGGTGATTTGCTCCTTATTCCGTGCTGCGTACGCCGTCGCGCGTTTGGTCCCGTCGTTCCGGGGGACCCGGCCGGACAGCCGGGCGCCCCGGGGCCGCGACCCGGCCGCGCCGCCTGTTGCCCGCCCGCCCCGCTGATCAGGAGGACTTGATGGCACCCCCCGAAACGCCGAACGGCCCGAACGACGGTCGCGATCCGCGACTGGCCCCGCCCCTCGCGGACGCGGCGGGCTGGGGGCCGCTCGACGTCCGTGCCGTCGACACCGTGCGGGTGCTGGCGGCCGACGCCGTGCAGAAGGCGGGCCACGGCCACCCGGGCACCGCGATGAGCCTGGCCCCGCTGGCGTACCTGCTGTTCCAGCAGGTGATGCGGCACGATCCGGCCGACGATCAGTGGCTCGGCCGGG
Organism: Streptomyces sp. NPDC091287; assembly: GCF_044768525.1. Taxonomy (NCBI): domain Bacteria; kingdom Bacillati; phylum Actinomycetota; class Actinomycetes; order Kitasatosporales; family Streptomycetaceae; genus Streptomyces; species Streptomyces sp. NPDC091287. The sequence goes on along the minus strand of NZ_JBIVUV010000010.1, from coordinate 184,034 downwards.
ACCGCTTCGTGCTGTCCTGCGGCCACTCCAGCCTCACCCTCTACATCCAGCTGTACCTGAGCGGCTACGGCATGGAGCTGACGGACCTGGAGGCGCTGCGCACTTGGGGTTCCGCCACGCCCGGCCACCCGGAGTACCGGCACACCAGGGGTGTCGAGATCACCACCGGGCCGCTGGGACAGGGACTGGCCTCCGCCGTCGGCATGGCCATGGCGGCCCGGCGCGAGCGTGGCCTCCTCGATCCCGACGCCCCGGCCGGTACGAGCCCCTTCGACCACCACGTGTACGTCGTCGCCTCCGACGGCGACCTGATGGAGGGCGTGACGTCCGAGGCCAGTTCACTGGCGGGACACCAGGAGCTCGGGAATCTGATCGTCTTCTACGACTCCAACCACATCTCCATCGAGGACGACACCGACATCTCCTTCAGCGAGGACGTCGCCGCCCGCTACGCCGCGTACGGCTGGCAGGTCCAGACGGTCGACTTCACCCGGACCGGCGACTACGTCGAGGACGTCGACGCCCTGCTCGCCGCAGTCGAAGCAGCGAAGAGCGAGCGCGGTCGGCCCTCCCTGATCCTGCTGCGCACGATCATCGGATGGCCCGCTCCCACCAAGCAGAACACCGGCAAGGCCCACGGCTCCGCGCTCGGCGACGACGAGGTCGCCGCCACCAAGAAGCTGCTCGGCTTCGACCCGGACGCCGACTTCGCCGTCGAGGACGACGTACTGGAACACGCCCGCGCGGTCGTCGAGCGCGGGGCCGATGCCCACCGCGCCTGGGAGCCCGGCTACCAGGAGTGGCGCTCCGCCCACCCCGAGCGCGCCGAACTCCTCGACCGGCTGCGGGAGCAGAAGTTCCCCGCGGGCTGGACCGACAGCCTCCCCGTCTTCGACGCCGACCCCAAGGGCATCGCCACCCGCAAGGCGTCCGGCGATGTGCTCACCGCGCTGGCACCCGTGCTGCCCGAGCTGTGGGGCGGCTCGGCCGACCTCGCGGGGAGCAACAACACCACCATGGAGGGCGAGCCGTCCTTCGTGCCGGAGTCCAAGCAGACCGGCGAGTTCCCCGGCAACCCCTACGGCCGCACGCTCCACTTCGGCATCCGCGAGCACGCCATGGGCGCGATCCTCAACGGCGTCGCGCTCCAGAGCCTCACCCGCCCCTACGGCGGTACGTTCCTGATCTTCAGCGACTACATGCGCCCGGCCGTCCGGCTCGCCGCCCTGATGAAGCTCCCGGTCACCTACGTCTGGACCCATGACTCCATCGGCCTGGGCGAGGACGGCCCCACCCACCAGCCCGTCGAGCAGCTCGCCGCCCTCCGCGCGATCCCCGGCCTCGACGTCGTACGGCCCGCCGACGCGAACGAGACGGCCGTGTGCTGGCGCACCGTCCTGGAGCACCACGACCGGCCCGCCGGTCTCGCCCTGACCCGGCAGCCGCTGCCCGTCCTGGAGCGGGGGGACGACGCGTACGCCCCCGCCGAGGGGGCCGCCCGGGGCGGCTACGTACTCGCCGACAGCCGGGGCGGGACGCCCGACGTCATCCTCGTCGCGACCGGATCGGAGGTCCACATCGCCCTGGAAGCACGGGAGTTGCTGGCCGCCGAGGGGCACGACGCGCGCGTGGTCTCCCTGCCCTGCCGCGAGTGGTTCGCCGAGCAGCCGTACGCCTACCAGGACGCGGTCCTGCCGCCCGAGGTCCGGGCCCGGGTCAGCGTCGAGGCCGCCGTCGCCCAGGGCTGGCGGGACGTCGTGGGGGACGCGGGCCGCATGGTGAGCCTGGAGCACTTCGGCGCGTCCGCCGCCTACGAGCGGCTGTACGAGGAGTTCGGCATCACGCCCCACGCGGTCGCCGACGCCGCACGGGAGAGCATCCGCGCGGCGGCCGGACCCGTCCGGCCCGGCGGGGAGCGCCCCGGCTCGGCCCCGACCGAGGGCGGCACCGGAGACGTCGGCTAGACGACCTCCCCCCCCCCCCCAACCAACACCATCACCGTCGTTCACCCCGCAGAGGAGTCCCATGTCCCCCGCACGCACCCCCCGCTACACCGTTCCCGGCCTCGGCGTCGACGAGGGCCGACAGGTCATCGACCTCCTGACGCTGCGCCTGCACGCGCTCAACGACCTCGCGCTCACGCTCAAGCACATCCACTGGAACGTCGTCGGGCCGCAGTTCATCGCCGTCCACGAGATGCTCGACCCGCAGACCGCCGCCGTGCGGGACATGGCCGACGCCGCCGCCGAGCGCATCTCCGCCCTCGGCGGCGAGCCGAACGGCACCCCGGGCGCCTTGGTCAGGGAGCGCACCTGGGACGACTACAGCGTCGGGCGCGCCGACGCCATCGCCCACCTCGGCGCCCTGGACCTCGTCTACACGGGCATCATCGAGGACCATCGCGAGGCGGTCGGGAAGGCCGGCGAGATCGACCCCGTCACCGAGGACCTGCTCATCGAGCACCTGCGCGGCCTGGAGCAGTTCCAGTGGTTCGTCCGGGCCCATCTGGAGTCCAGCTCCGGCGCCCTGTCGAACGCCGGCGCCGACACCGAGGAGGCGGCCGCCGAGGCCGCGTCCCCGAAGCGGGCCGCCGCCAAGCGCACCCCCGCCAAGAAGACGGCGCTCCCCGCCCCGGCGAAGAAGACCGCCAAGAAGGCGGTCAAGAAGACCACGGCGAGCAGGCGCACCACCCGCTGAGGAGGCCCGCGGGCCCTGGACGGGATCGTTCAGGGCCTGCGGCCGCGGAAGGTGCGGCGCAGGTCGCCCACCCACGCGTCGGGGTTCTCCCAGGGGATGAAGTGGCCCCCGTGGTCATGGGCGTTGACGTTGACATGGTTGAACCAGTCCGCCTGCGGGCCGGTCTCGAACGCCCGCACGCGCTCGTCGGCGGTGTGGACGCCGGGCGGGTTCTCGTAACGGACGAGGGTGAGGCCCACCGGGGCCTGCACGACCGGGGTGCGGTCGTGGGACGGGGCCCAGGGATAGCGGTTGGCGTTGGCGTAGTAACGCATCGACGTGGCGATGGAGTTGTTCACCCAGTAGATCGTGGCGTGGGTGAGCAGGTCGTCCTCGCTGAAGACGGACGCGAGGTCGCCGCCGTTGTCGCTCCAGGCGTTCCACCGCTCCAGCAGCCAGGCGAGCAGCCCGGCGGGGGAGTCGCTGAGCCCGTGGGCCAGGGTGGCGCCGTCGAGCATGTGCACGGCGAGGTGCGGCGCCCAGCGGCGGTCCTGCTCGATGATGCGGGCGCGGACGTCGGCGGGCTGGTCGTCGGTGAGGGGCCGGTTCCGGGCGAAGTCCCAGGCGCGGGGGCCGGTGAAGAAGTCGAGCGGCAGCCCGGAGCCGATGTGGACGCCGTACAGCTCGTCGGCGTACTTGTGGCCGAGCTGGCTGGAGACGATCCCGCCGATGTCGCAGCCCCCGGCGGCGTACTTCTCGTATCCCAGCGTCTTGGTCATCAGGGTGTGCCAGAGGTCGGACACCTTCCAGAAGTTGACGTCCGGAAAGCCGGTGAGCGGGCCGGGGAAACCGAAACCGGGCAGGGACGGCACGATGACGTCGAACGCGTCGGCCGGGTCATCGCCGTACGCCGCCGGGTCGGCGAGGGGGCCGATCACCTTCGACCAGTGCCAGAACGTCCACGGCCAGCCGTGGGTGAGGATCAGCGGGACCGGGCGGGGGCCCCGGCCGGGCTCGCGCATGAAGTGCACGGGGACCCCGTCGACGCTCACCCGGTACTGCTCGTGGGCGTTGATGGCGGCCTCGGCCGCGCGCCAGTCGTAGCCGTCCCGCCAGTGGGCGACCAGCTCACGCAGATAGCTTTCCGGAACGCCGTAGGACCAGTCCTCGTTCCCCTCGTCCAGTGGCGGTCGGGTCCGTTGGAGACGGGCGCGCAGGTCGTCGAGGACCCGGTCGGCCACGCGTATCGGGGTGGGCTCCAGGGGGAAGACGTGCGGGGCGGTCATGGCGTGGTCCCTTCCGGGCAGGAGGAAGCGCTGTCACCGGAACGTTTCCACATCCGCCCCGCCGCCGCCGGACGCTCCCCGTATCCCGGCGCTACCGCCGCAGGTCGTCCCTGGCCTGCGCCGCCAGGTCCGGGAAGTCCGTCACCACCGCGTCCACGCCCTGCCCGTAGTGGAAGGCGTACTCGGCGAACGCGTCGCCGAAGGCGGTGGGCGCACTGCCCCGCCGGTAGGTGGCCGGGAGGTACTGGTTCTCCGCCCGGAAGGTGTACGCGCCGACCTTCAGGCCCGCCGCGTGGGCGTCCGCCAGCAGGGTGCTCGGCGGGACGAGCGAGGACTTGTCCGGGCCGATCCACTCCGCGTACGAGGCGATCTCGCGGAGCCCGGCCGGGGTCATCATGTCCCGGTAGGTGACCCCGTGGCCGTACGGGCCGCCGCTCGTGCCCAGCGCCTGCCACAGCGGGAGGCCGAGGCGGGCCGCGGCCACCCGGCGGAGGCTCGCGGGCTCGAAGGACTGGACGACGCAGTCCCGGGCGGTCAGCCGGTTCCGGCGGATCACCCGGATCAGCTCCTCCTCCAGCGGCAGCCCGATCGAGCGGAAGTACGTCGGGTGCTTCGTCTCCGGGAACACCGCGATCCGCCGGCCGGACTCCCGGGACAGCCGCCGGGCCAGGTCGATCACCTCCTGGAAGGTCATCACCGAGCCCCGCCCGTCGAAGACCGTGTTGCGGTCGCGGACCAGCGGAAGCCGTTCCACCGTGCGCAGCGTCCGCAGCTCGCGCAGGTGGAAGTCCTCGGTGAACCAGCCGGTCACCGCCTTGCCGTCGACGGTCTTCGTGGTGCGGCGGTCCGCGAACTCGGGGCGGCGGGCGACGTCCGTCGTCCCGCCGATCTCGTTCTCGTGCCGCACGACCAGGACATGGTCCTTCGTCGGCACGAGGTCCGGCTCGATCCAGTCGGCCCCGGCCCGTACGGCATAGGTGTACGCGTCGGCGGTGTGCTCGGGCCGCCAGCCCGCCGCCCCGCGATGCCCGATGACCAGGGGGCCCGACGGACGGTGGGGGCGACGCCCGGCGGTGGGGGCGGCGACGGCCGGGGCGGTGGCCGCGGCGGTGACGGCGGCGGTGGCCAGGAGGATCGAACGACGCCTGGGGGCAACGGACATGGAGGCTCCTCGGGTGGGTGGAGCCACCACGGAAGCGAGGGCGGATGACGGCCCGGCGTACGGTACCCGGCCCTGCGATGTCCTGTTGGTCACGGGTGCACGCAGCGCCGGAACCACACACCGGAACGCCGGACGCCGAAACGCCGGGCTCCGCCCCGATCGTACGAGGAGGAGCCCGGCGTTCGTAGAGGTCGTGCGGGAACCGGTACCGCGCGGCGGGCGGGAGCTACTTCCGCTGCGCCGGGATCCCGGCCGTGCCGTCGCCGCCGACGCCGCTCGCGCCGTCGCCGCCCCGTCGCCGCTGACGTACGAGGCCGATGCCGATCAGCACCACGGTCAGCGCTCCCGTGGCCAGCAGCTGGTCCCGGGTGTCCGGCTGGCGCAGCATCAGCAGGAAGATGCCCACCATGGCCGCCAGGGCGACGATGGTGCCGACGGGGAAGAACCACATCCGCACGACCAGCTTCTCGGGCGCCTCCCGCTCGGTGCGGCCGCGCAGGATCAGCTGGGAGGCCGCGATGAAGATCCACACCACCAGGATCACCGCGCCGATCATGTTCAGCAGCCACGGGAAGACGTCGTCCGGCCGCCAGTAGCTGAGCAGCACGCACGCGAAGCCGAAGACCGAGGAGAACAGCACGGCGTTGCGCGGCACCCCGGAGGAGATCTTCCCGAGCACGGCCGGGCCCTGGCCCCGGGCGACCAGCGACCGGGCCATGCGGGACGCGCCGTAGATGTTGGCGTTCATCGCGGAGAGCAGGGCGATGAGGATGACCACGTTCATGATCTGCGCGGCGGACCCGATGCCGAGGTGGTCGAGCATCGCGTAGAACGGGCCGACCTCGGCGACCTTCGGGTCGTCCCAGGGGACGAGCGTGACGATGACCGCCATCGAGCCGATGTAGAACACCGCGATGCGCCACATCGCCGTACGGACCGCCTTCGCGACGCCCTGCACCGGGTTCTCGGACTCGGCCGCCGCGATGGTGACGGTCTCCAGGCCGCCGTACGCGAAGACGGAGGCGAGGAGCCCGATGATGAACCCGTCCATGCCCTTGGGGAGGAAGCCGCCGTCCCCCGTGAGGTTGGACAGGCCGGGCGCCTCCGTGTCGGGCAGCACGCCGAGGATCGCCAGCAGGCCGAGCACCAGGAACAGCGTGATCGCGATGACCTTGAGCGCGGCGAACCAGAACTCGAACTCGCCGAAGTTCTTCACGGCGGCCAGGTTCGTCCCGAGGAAGATCACCATGAACAGGGCGACCCACGCCCACTCCGGTGTCCCCGGCAGCCAGCCGCTGACGATCTGCGCGGCCCCGATGCCCTCCAGGCCCACGGCGACGCAGAGCAGGAACCAGAAGGACCAGCCCGCGGTGAACCCGGCCCACGGGCCGATCGCCCGCTCGGCGTGCACGGAGAAGGAACCGGACGCCGGATTGGCGGCCGACATCTCGCCGAGCATGCGCATCACCATCATGACGAGCAGCCCGGAGATGGCGTACGCGACGATGATCGAGGGCCCCGCGGCGGCGATCCCGGCGCCCGAGCCGACGAACAGCCCGGCGCCGATCACCCCGCCGAGGGCGATCATCGAGAGGTGACGCTGTTTGAGTCCGTGGGTGAGCGCGGAGTCCGCCGAGGGGCCGGCGGGGGCCGCGGAGTCAGCGGTGGGGGGAGACGCGGAGGTCCGAGGCATGGACGGGCTCTGTTCGGTAGCTGAGACAGGGGGCGAACCCACAGTCTGAGCATCCGCACCGCTCACAGGGAACAGGTGTCCGCTATACGGTCACCAGGCTCACACAAGGTGTACACCCGCCTACCGGTCGGTAAGACCGACCCCCCCCACCCGCCTACCCGTCGGCAGCGGCCGAACCCCCGCGCTGCTCCCGCCGCTGCCGCCCCACCGCCACCAGCAGCACCAACGCCGTCGCCCCGGCCGACCACAACACCTGCGGGCGCGCCGCCTCGTCGGTCAGCATCAGCACCAGCACCCCGAACAGCCCGGCCAGCGTCACCCAGGTCAGATACGGGAAGCACCACATCCGCAGCGAGAGCGCCTCGGGAGCCTCCTGCTCCAGCCGGGCGCGCAGCCGCAGCTGGGAGGCGGCGATCAGCGCCCACACGAACAGCAGCACCGCGCCGACCGAGTTGAGCATGTAGAGGAACACCGTGTCCGGCCACAGCAGGTTGAGCAGCACGGAGACGAAGCCGAAGGCCACCGATGCCAGCACCGCCCGGCGCGGCACACCGCCTGCCTTCTCCCGGGAGCCGGCGCCCTTCGGGGCGTTCCCGCCCGAGACCTTCAGCAGCCCCCGCGGGGCCTCCCCCCGCTCCGCCAGCGAGAAGATCATGCGGGAGGAGCCGTACAGATTGGCGTTGAGCGCCGAGAGCAGCGCCACGAACACCACGATGTTCATGATCTGCCCGGCCGACGGCACCCCGATCGCGTCCAGCACCTTCACATACGGGCTCAGGCCCGCCTGCTGCGCGGTCCACGGCAGCACGGTCACAATCACCAGCATCGAGCCGACGTAGAAGAAGAGGATGCGCACCACCGCGCTGCGCACCGCACGCCCCACCGCGCGCGCCGGGTCGTCCGTCTCGGCGGCGGCGATGGTGACGACCTCAAGACCGCCGAAGGCGAAGACCACGGTCAGCACGCCGGAGACGACCCCGCCCCAGCCGTTCGGCAGGAAGCCGCCCTGACCGGTCAGGTTGGCCATCCCGACCGGATCGGTGTCCGGGAGCCATCCGAGGACGGCCAGCAGCCCGAGCACCAGGAAGACCACGATCGCGCCGACCTTCAAGGAGGCGAACCAGAACTCGAACTCGCCGAAGTTCTTCACCGCCGTCAGATTCGCCGCGGTGAACACCACCATGAACAGCAGCACCCACGCCCACGGTTCGACACCCGGCACCCAGCCATGGGCGATCTGCGCGGCCGCCGTCGCCTCCACGGCGAGGACCACCACCAGCAGGAACCAGTACAGCCAGCCGACACTGAACCCGGCCCACCGCCCGAGCGCCCGCTCGGCGTGCACGGAGAACGAACCGGAGGCGGGCATCGCGGCGGACATCTCGCCCAGCATCCGCATCACCAGCATCGCGAGCGCCCCCGCGATCAGATACGAGACGACGATGGCGGGCCCCGCCACCGCGATCCCCGCGCCGGAGCCCACGAACAGCCCCGCCCCGATCACCCCACCGAGCCCCAGCATCGTCAGATGGCGCTGCTGGAGCCCGTGCGACAGCGGCTCGGCCGGAACGGCGGTGGACGCAGGAGTGGAAGCCGGGGTGGGGGGAGGGGCCTCGTGCATGGGGGGAGGGGTCACTCTCGGATCAGCGGGCCGTAGCCGGTCGTGCGGGTGGTTCGGGTCTTTCGGGTCTTTCGGGGGGCCGATCAGAGTGAGCTGATCGTTTATGGGGAAGCTACAGTCTCGCCGATCGCCGCCCTCCCCGCCAAAATGCGCCGAGGCACCTCTCACCTCCGTGACGAGCGTCACGCGGGAGAGCGATTGCGGTCCGGCCTTTGTGCGAATCCCACCAAGGCATCAACCGCCGCTTTGTGGGCGGCTGATGGTGATCGAGCGTTAACCCGTGGGCTAACGTCGGCGGGAGCCCGACCCCACCCTGCCCGGCGGGGGCCGTCCCGGCCCACCTGCCCTCACCCGCGGAGTCCCGATGAGCACTGCTGCCGCCCCCGTCCGTTCCGGAGCGGTCCTCGCCGACCTGCTGCCCGCAGCCAGGCACCGCTACGCCGTGGACGCGGCCCTCGTCCTCGGGGGCGCCGCCCTGACCGGCATCGCGGCCCAGATCGCCGTCCCGGTCCCCGGCTCCCCGGTCCCGGTCACCGGCCAGACCTTCGCCGCGCTCCTCATCGGCACCGCGCTGGGCGCCCGCCGCGGCTTCCTCTCCCTCGCGCTGTACGCGCTCGTCGGCATGGCCGGCATGCCGTGGTTCGCCGAGGCCTCCTCGGGCTGGTCGATGCCGTCCCTGGGCTACGTCTTCGGCATGCTCCTGGCCGCCACCGTCGTCGGCGCCCTCGCCCGGCGCGGCGGCGACCGTTCCGTGCTGCGCACCGCGGGCACCATGGTCCTCGGCTCCGCGATCATCTACGCCATCGGCGTGCCCTACCTCGCGCTGTCCACCGGGATGTCGCTGAGCGCCGCCGTCGCCGCCGGCCTGGTCCCCTTCCTGATCGGCGACGCGCTCAAGGCGGCGCTGGCCATGGGCCTTCTGCCGACCACCTGGAAGCTGCTCGGCCGCCGCGACTGACCCCTGCTCAGCCCTCGTAGGGCCCCCCGAAGAGGCCCGCCGGATCGAACTGGGAGACCAGACCGGCGAGCCTCTTCGCCGTTTCCGGCTCATGGAAACCGGCGGTACGGTCCCCGCCGCCGAAGGAGAAGTTCAGCGACCGCCCCTGAACGAGCGGCCCCAGCACCCCGGACACCTCCCCGTACAGCGAGCGCACCGCCGCCAGGTCCGTCCCGTCCAACGGCGACAGCAGTCGCAGCAGGAAGCCCGCGTCCCGGTGGGGCACCGCGTTCGCCGCCTCCGGCCGCCCGGCCAACGCCCCGCCGAGGTGGTTGAGCTGCACCACCGTCATCATCGGGGCCCCGGGCCCGGTCAGCTCCAGCACCCGGGCCGCCGGCCCCGCGTCCAGGTCCCGCAGCATCAGCCCCTCCCCGTAGTACGCGTGCGGGAACGGCGGGTCGCTGTGGATGGAGGGGCTCTCGGCGTACGGCATCTCGCGCAGCGAGTCCGCGAGCACCGGACCGATCCCCCGCAGCGGTGCCACCAGCCGCTCGCCCTCGGCAGGGTCCCCCGTGAAGGCGACCCGCACGGAGACGACGTACCGCCCGCGCAACTCCTCGGGCAGCTGCGGCAGGTCCGGGTAGACGAGCGCGGCCAGCGACGAAGTGAGGGACCGCGGCACGGTCCGGGTCCACTCCGTATAGCGGCCCGCCACCTCGGCCGCCCGCTCCCCGGCAAAGGCGATCGAGCCCCCGTACAGCCGCTCCACCGCCACCAGGCCGATCTCCAGGGCGGTCACCACCCCCAGCCGGTGCCCGCCGCCGCGCAGCCCCCAGTAGAGCTCCGGCTCGCGCTCCGGCGTGACCCGGCGCAGGGCCCCGTCGGCGGTCACCACCTCCAGCGCCCGCACATGATCGGCGGCGTACCCGAACTCCCGGGCCAGGATGCCCAGCCCGCCGCCCAGCGTGTACGAGACCGCGCCCACGGAGGGCGACGAGCCGTTGAGCGGGGCCAGCCCGTGCGGGATCGCCGCCGCGGTCACCGCGCCCCAGGTCGCGCCCGCGCCGATCCGGGCGGTGCGGCGGACCGGGTCGACGGCGACGGAGTCCAGGGCGCGGGTGACGACGAGGACGCCGCCCTCGACCGCTCCGGACAGCCCGTGGCCGGTGGCGTGCGCGGCGACGGGGAGTCCGCGCGCGGCGGCGTACGCCACGGCCTCCCGTACGTCCTCGGGGGTGGCGGCCCCGACCAGCCGGCCGGGCCGGATCGGGAAGCCGGTCTGGAAGGTGGCGGGTGCGGATCTGGTGGGCTGGGACGACATGGGGGGAGGCTCTCCTTCGCTCGCGTTTCGGCGGTGCGAGGAAGAGCCTCCCCCCATTACCTGACAACCTCTGTCAGGTATCGAGCGGACGGGTGCGGATCACTTGGCTACGGCCTTGCGGCCGCGCACCTCCCGGAACAGCGAGATGCCCACCACCAGGGCCGCTACCAGCAACGACAGCACGACCTGCTCGCGGGCGGTGTCGTCGGTCAGCATGTAGACCAGGACGAAGGAGATCATCGCGATCGTCGCCCAGGTGAGGTACGGGAAGAGCCACATCCGTACGACCAGCTTGCCGGGGGTCTCGCGCAGGATGATCCCGCGCATCCGCAGCTGGGTGAAGCAGATGACCAGCCACACGAAGAGCGCGACCGCGCCGGAGGAGTTCAGCAGGAACTGGAACACCGTGTCGGGCCACTGGTAGTTGAAGAACACCGCCACGAAGCCGAAGACGACCGAGGACAGGATCGCCGCCTGCGGCACACCGCGCTTGTTGACCTTGGCGAAGGCCTTCGGAGCGTCGCCCCGCTCGCCGAGCGAGAACGCCATCCGGGAGGCGGTGTAGAGGCCGGAGTTGAGGCAGGACAGCACGGCCGTCAGCACGATGAAGTCCATGACCTGCCCGGCGTGCGGGATCCCGATCACGTCGAGGGCGGCGACATAGCTGCCCTTCTCGACGATCGACGGGTCGTTCCACGGCAGCAGCGTCAGCACCACGAAGATCGAGCCGAGGTAGAAGACGGCGATACGCCAGATCACGCTGTTGGTGGCCTTGGAGACGGCCCGCTGCGGGTCCGACGACTCGCCGGCGGCCAGCGTCACGATCTCACTGCCCATGAACGAGAAGACGACCATCAGCACACCGGTCAGGATCGCGCCGGGCCCCTCGGGGAAGAACCCGCCGCTGTCCGTCAGATGCGCCAGACCCGATCCCGCGTTGTCCGACCCGGGCAGGAAGCCGAAGACCGCGAGGAAGCCGATGACCACGAACGCGCCGATCGCCACGACCTTGATCCCGGCGAACCAGAACTCGAACTCGCCGTAACTGCCCACCGAGACCAGGTTGGTGGCGGTCAGCACGACCATCACGATCAGCGCCCAGGCCCACTGCGGGACCCCCGGGATCCAGCTCTCCAGGATCTTCGCGCCCGCCGTGGCCTCGACGGCGAGCACCACGACCCAGAAGAACCAGTAGAGCCAGCCGATGGAGAAACCGGCCCAACGGCCGAGCGCCTGGTCGGCGTAGGCGGAGAAGGAACCGGAGCTCGGCCGGGCGGCGGCCATCTCGCCGAGCATCCGCATCACGAGGACGACCATCAGGCCGACCATCGCGTACGACAGCAGAATCGCCGGACCCGCGGCCGCGATGCCCGCGCTGGAACCCACGAAGAGCCCGGCGCCGATCACACCGCCGATCGCGATCATCGAGAGGTGGCGGTTCTTCAGACCTGCCTGAAGCCCGCCCGACGAGTCCGGCCGGTCCGGCTCACCGGGCTCCTGGCCCGGCTTCGCCAGCGTCGTCTGCGACGTCATGGGGGGAATCCTTACGTTCGGTGCGTGAGGGAACGCCCTGCTCCGCCGTGGGGTGGTGCGAAGACAAGGCCACGCATTCAAGCCCGGAAAGACACGGAAGCGGAACCCCCTCTTTCGGATCGTTTGCCCGATCGTTGCCCGAGTGGTGTTGACCACATCGAACGCGGCGGGAGGCCCCGACCCCGCTGACGGCTACCCCGCGAAGTTCGTGCCACACTTCGCACCATGCGCGTGTACCTCGGATCCGACCATGCCGGCTACGAACTCAAGAACCACCTCGTCGAGTGGCTCGGCGCCCACGGCCACGAGGCCGTCGACTGCGGCCCCCACATCTACGACGCCCAGGACGACTACCCGCCGTTCTGCCTGCGCGCCGCCGAGAAGACGGCCGCCGACCCGGACAGCCTCGGCATCGTGATCGGCGGCTCCGGCAACGGCGAGCAGATCGCCGCCAACAAGGTCAAGGGCGTCCGCGCCGCACTGGCCTGGAGCGAGCAGACCGCCGCCCTCGGCCGCGAGCACAACGACGCCAACGTCGTCGCCATCGGCGGCCGGATGCACACGGTCGAGGAGTCCACGAAGTTCGTCGAGATCTTCCTCACCACGCCGTACTCGAACGAGGAGCGCCACACGCGCCGCATCGAGATGCTCGCGGCGTACGAGAACACCGGCGAGCTCCCCCCGATCCCCGCCCACCACCCGCAGCAGGGCTGATCCGCCCCCCTCTTTCTCCCGTGCCGCCGGGTCCCGGACCCGGCGGCACGGCCATGCCGCCGCCCGGCACAGCCGTACCGCCGCCCGCCCTTCCAGCAGGAGCCCCGCCGTGCCCGAGGGACATACCATCCGCCGCCTCGCCGACGACCACGCCGAACGGTTCGCGGGCGCGCCGGTACGGGTGAGCAGCCCGCAGGGCAAGTTCTCCGACAGCGCGGCACTGCTCGACGGGCGGACCCTCACCGCCACCGACGCCCACGGCAAGCACCTCTTCCTCGGCTTCGGCGACGCCGGCTGGGTCCACATCCATCTCGGCCTCTTCGGCAAGCTCGGCTTCGGCGCCGCCCCGCCCCCGCCGCCCACCGACACGGTCCGCCTCCGGCTGGTCAACGCCGTCCACCACGCGGATCTGCGCGGCCCCACCACCTGCGCCCTGATCACCGAGCCCGAGAAGCGCGCGATACACGAACGCCTGGGCCCGGACCCGCTGCGCGGCGACGAGGACGGCGAGCGCGCCTGGCAGCGGATCTCCCGCAGCCGGACCACCGTCGCCGCCCTCCTGATGGACCAGAAGGTCATCGCGGGCGTCGGCAACGTCTACCGCGCCGAGGTCCTCTTCCGCCACGGCATCGACCCGTATCGCACGGGCAGGGACCTGACCCGCGCCGAGTGGGACACGATCTGGGCGGACCTGGGGGAGCTGATGCGCGAAGGCGTGCGGAACAACCGGATCGACACCGTCCGCCCCGAACACCTCCCCGAGGCCATGGGCCGCCCGCCCCGCAAGGACGACCACGGCGGCGAGGTCTACGTCTACCGCCGCGCGAACCTCCCCTGCCACATCTGCCGTACGGAGATCCGCACCGCGGACCTGGTCTCCCGCAACCTCTTCTGGTGCCCCCGGTGCCAGCCCCCGGGGCCCTCCGGCGACTGACGTCCCGGCCCCGCACATCCGTGTCATATGCCACGCGAAGTCGGCTCCCGTCGCGCGGACGACCCCATTTCGAGCGCATTGTCACCGGGGTCCCCCTGCACCGGAGCCGTTCGGGTCGATAAGGTCCCGGCAGTGGCCCGTAGCGGAGGAGTAGACGACTTCGGGGCCCGGTGGCGCAGAAACCTGCACCGGGCCCGCATCGGCCTGCGCAAATCCGGGGTCGACTACTTCCGCGGCGACGGCTCCGACTGGATCGCCCTGGCCGGTCTGCTGCTGACGATCCCGGCCATCACCCTCGCCACCGTCGCGAGCCCGGTCTGGATCGACCCGGCCGCCCTCGCGCTGCCCATCGTGGCGGGCGGCCTCCTGCTGCGCCCCGCCAGCCTGCTGGGCCTCTACGCGACGGCCGCCGGCGCACTGATCGTCGAGGCGCTCACCCTCGGCCCGTACCTGGACGGCCCCGCCCGGGTCACTCCCGGCACGGTGCTCGTCGTTGCCGCCTGCGGATTCTTCGGGCTGATCCTGGCCCAGTTCCGGGCCCGGGTCGGCGTGCCCTGGCGGCGCGGCGGCACGATGCTCTTCGACCTGCGCGAACGCATCCGGGTCCAGAGCTCCCTGCCCCGGCTGCCCCAGGGCTGGCACCGCGAGATGGCCCTGCGCCCGGCCGGCGGCCAGTCGTTCTCCGGGGACTTCGTCGTCGCGGCCCGCACCCACGGGGGCCGCACCCTGGAGGCCGTCCTCACCGACGTCTCCGGCAAGGGCATGGACGCGGGCTCCCGGGCCCTGCTGCTGTCCGGCGCCTTCGGCGGGCTGCTCGGCTCGCTGCCCCCGCACGCCTTCCTGCTCGCCGCCAACGGCTATCTGCTGCGCCAGGACTGGGACGAGGGCTTCGCCACCTCGATCCATCTGGTGCTGGACCTGGAATCGGGCGACTACGAGATCTTCTCCGCGGGTCATCCGCCCGCCCTCCAACTGCACGCGGGCACGGGCCAGTGGGAGGAGAAGTCCGGGGAAGGCCCTCTGCTCGGCGTCTACGACGGGGCCGAGTTCGACGCGGTGAAGGGATCGCTCGCGCCGGGCGACGTCCTGATGCTGTTCACCGACGGTCTGGTGGAGGCCTCCGACCGGGACATGTCCGAGGGCATCGACCGGCTGACGGGCGAGGCCGACCGCTATGTCTCCACCGGCTTCGAGGGAGCGGCCTGGCATCTGATCGAGGCCTGCGCCAAGGACGTCAACGACGACCGGGCCCTGCTGCTGCTCTCCCGCCGGGCCTGAGAGGCCTTCGGCCGGGACACCGGGCACCGGGCGCGGGGCGCGGGGCGCGGGGCAGCGAACGGCGGAGAGACACCCGTCACCGGACGGCGAACGGCGGAGAGGCGCCCGTCACCCGGAGACCGGGTATCGGGGCGCCTCTCCGCCGTCAGGTGCTGCTCAGACCGACACCGGTACCTGTTTCTGGTCCTGGTCGTCGTCCTTCTTGCGGCCGCCCGGCAGGATGCGGGTCAGCCAGTGGGAGCGTCCGGCGGCCAGCGGCGCGAGGACGGCGAGCAGGAGGACGTAGCCGGCGATGAACGGCGAGAGCCGCTCGTCCAGTCCGGCGGCCGCCGCCATCGTGGCCAGGATGAGCGCGAACTCACCGCGGGCGACCAGGGTGGTGGCGATGTTGGACGTGGCCTGCGCGCCGAAGGAGTACACCTTCGCCGCCGCGAGCCCGGCCGCGATGTTCATGGCGAGCGTCAGCACCACGGCGGCCAGCACCGGCCACAGCACGCTCGGGAGGTCGCCCGGGTCGATGGAGAGGCCGAAGGCGAAGAAGAAGATCGCGCCGAACGCGTCGCGGAGCGGGTGGACCAGCTTCAGGATGCGGTCGGCGGACGAGGTGGAGCCGAGCATCAGGCCGACCATGAACGCACCGATCGCGTCGGCGACGCCGAACATCTCGGAGACACCGGCGACGAAGACGGCCACGCCCAGGAAGGAGATGACGAGCAGCTCGTCGTCCTTGGTGTTCATGAGCTTGCCGATGAGCTTCGTGCCGAACCGGGCCGCCAGGGCGAGCAGCAGCAGGAAGCCGAAGGCCTTGCCGCCGTCGATCAGCGCGGCCGAGAGGCTGTCCGCACCGGACAGGATCGGCTGGAGCGCGGCGAGGTACAGGGCGAGGAAGATGTCCTCGACGACGATGATGCCGAGGATCGGCCGGGTCTCCGGATTCCCGATGCGCCCGAGGTCCACCAGGATCTTGGTGACGATCGCGGACGAGGAGATGCCGAGGACACCGGCGAGGACCAGCGCCTCCGCCGTGCCCCAGCCCAGCGCGAAACCGAAGGCGAGACCGGCGCCGACGTTCAGCAGGAGGTACGTCCCGCCGGCGATGGCCATCTTCCGGCCGCCCGTCTTGAGGTCGTCCATGTGGAACTCGAGCCCCAGGTAGAAGAGCAGGAGGACGAGTCCCAGCGCGGAGAGCATCTCCAGGTCGTGCGGGTTCTTCAGAAGCGTGTAGCCGGGGGTGTGCGGGCCCAGGAGGATCCCGGCCAGGATGAACAAGGGAATCGTCGGCAGCCCGATGCGGCCGCCGAGGCGGGCGAGGACGGCAGCGGCCAGGAAGGCGCCGCCCATGGCGAGGAGGGTGTCTGCGTGTCCGATGAGCCTGATCCTTCGGGGTCGGTCAAGAGCTGGTCAAGAGGGCATTAAGAATCCATCAGTAATTAGTTTACCGAACGATTGACCCTGCAACTATGGGTCCATCAGATTGTCAGCTTTTGTCGTTTTGCTTCGGCTATGGGGATCGTCGGGATGCGGCATCAACACCCGGACGGACGAGGCGAGTTCGGCTGCGGCCCCGGAAACGGCCTGGATGCGGCCCGGGCCCTGATGCCGTACGCGGCCGTAGGGTCGGCCCATGACTGGACACGATCTGAGCGTCGCCGAGGTGGAGGCCATCGCCCGCGAGGCCCATGCGCGGCAGACCGACAAGGCGGGCCGTCCGTACGCGGAACACCTGGCGGCGGTGGCCGAAGGCGTGCGGCTGCGCGGCGGCGGCGATGGGCAGATCGCGGCGGCCTGGCTGCACGACGCGATCGAGGACGCCGCGCTCTCGGCTCAGTGGCTGGCCGCCGCCGCCCTGCCGCAGGAGGTGAAGGACATGGTCCTCGCGGTGACCAAGCGGCCGGGCGAGGAGCTGTCCTCGTACGCCGCGCGGATCCTGGCCACTCCGGGCGCGCTGCTCATCAAGGAGGCGGACCTCGCCCACAACGCGGATCCCGAGCGCCTCGCGGTCCTGGACGCGGCGACGCGTACCCGACTGACGGCGAAGTATGCGCAGGTACGCGAGCTGTTGGGGCTGGCCGGCGACGAATCACCCTCGGACCGAAAGAATCCGGCCAACCCGGAGACGCACTGATCCACCCGCGGCCGGGCCGGCGGGTGGATCAGGGAGAACGGCGAGGGGGCGGCGGCCGTTCCGTGAGCGGCCGGTCCGTCAGGGGGCTCAGCGCCCCGCGGGGTCCTTCCGGAACGCCCACTTCATGTCCGGCTCGGTGGCCCACTTCAGGGCGCGTCCCACCCAAGGGGTGCACATGAGCGTCACGGCCACCGCCGCGGTGAGCGAGACGACGACCAGCCCGACCGGGTCGGAGAGCCAGGTGTAGCGGTCGAACAGGCCCGCGTACTCGGCCCCCTTGACCAGGAAGCCGTGCAGCAGGTAGCCGCAGATCGTTCCGGCGCCGAGCGCCGTGAACCACCGGGCCCTGCCGGGCACCCAGGCCAGGAAGCCGACCGTAAGCGCCAGGGCGCAGCCGAACATCGCGAGCGTCATCACCGCGCCGGACCACCACGGCGCGTCCATCTCCTGCGCGCTGTTGGCGCGGTAGAACCAGCCGAGCTCCATGCGCGGGGCGATCCAGTACGCGAAGAGCAGCGCACCGGCGAACAGCGGCAGCGACAGCAGCCGCACCTCGCGCCGCCTGACCAGCTGGAAGTGCTCGGGCTTCATCAGCAGGCCGAGCACGAAGAACGGCAGGAACTGCAGCACCCGCTGGAGGTCGAGGTCGTCGCCGATCTCGGGGGAGACGGAGGCGAGCACGGCGATGGCGAGCGCCACCGGCAGCGGATGGCGCAGCGTGCGCCAGATCGGCGTGGTCACCCGCCAGACGAACAGGGCGATCAGGAACCAGGTCAGGAAGAACGGGTCGATCAGACTGATCGCCATGTCGGGCGAATCGTCCGCGTACCGCTTGAAGAGCGAATAGGCCGTCTCGAACAGCACGTACGGCACCGCGACCGAGGTGATCAGCCGCTTCACCTTGGACGGCGTCATGTCGAACGAGCGGGAGAAATAGCCGGAGATGAGGATGAAGGCCGGCATATGGAACGTGTACACGATCATGTACAGCGCCCGGGTGGCGCGGCTGCCGTCCATCACGGGTTCCCAGGCGTGCGCCACCGCGACGAGAACGATGGCCAGATACTTCACATTGTCGAAGTAGGGATCGCGTTTCCTCGCCGCCGCGGGCGCCGGAGCGGCGGCACCCCGAGCGCTGGGCCCCGGGGCCGGGCGGGGAGCGGTGGCGGTGAGCGTCTGCTCGTGTCTGGGCTCCGACTCCCGGGTCGCCGGGGGGAGCGGAGCCCTCTGAAATACGCTCGGAGCTTGGAACATCTAAGGCACCTTAGACCGGTCGATTGCCTCGCGTAAAACTGTGGGGAGATATCGCGTGTTCCCCTCTATTCGAATGTGAAACCGTCGAGCACCGCCCGCTATGGCACCATTGATCCCGCTTAAATGGGGCATATCGGCCGAGTGTCGGTGGAAGTGAATTACGTCGCATCCACGCGGTCAATTGGCTGTGAATGAAGTGTGTGGATGCGGAAACGATCGCCGTGGTGGATATTCGGCCGCGGGGATTTCACAGTCGGCGCACAGGGAGCGCGAGGGCCCCGCGGCTCCCGCGCGCTTCCCGCCCGGTTCCCCGGCACGGCGCGGGGCGGGCGCCGTGCCGCGCCTGTCACGGGGGTGGCGTCGGCCCGTGAAGGATGGCGGGATCCCGTCAGTCCGTTCCGTCACCCGGCAGCAACCACGGGGGAGTTGGTGGCACGATGGGGGCGACGGGGCGCGCGGTGGTGCACGCTTCCGGGCCGGCAAGGCGGACCGACCGAGGGTGTGATCAGACGTGGCTATTTCACTGTCTATGGTGCTGCTGTTCGCGGTCATCCTGGTGGTAATGATCCGTGGTGGCTCCATCAAGGCCGGTCCCGCGATCGTCGCCGTGCTCTTCGGCTTCTTCCTGGCATCGACCGGCATGGCGCCGTCGATCAACAGGTTCATGAACTCGATAGCCGACACCATCAACCAGATCAGCTTCTGAGGCCGGGATCGGCTGCCGGGCCCCGGACCGGGCTGCCGAAGCACCGCAACGCGCGAGGCCCGGGCCGGAGGATCATCCTCCGGCCCGGGCCTCGGCTGCGTGGAGCGGGCGACGGGAATCGAACCCGCGTAGCTAGTTTGGAAGACTAGGGCTCTACCATTGAGCTACGCCCGCAAGCGCCGCACCGCAGATCCGTGGACCGCGGCACGAAGAGCATCGTAGCGGGTCGGCGGCGGTGCCCGCACATCCGTTGTGCCGGCCACCGGACCGGACCCGGACCGGGCCCCTGACGTCGCTCCGTAAAGCGGCGGAACCACGGCTCCGGGGCATGTACCCTACGTGTCGCACCGACGGGGTGTGGCGCAGCTTGGTAGCGCGTCCGCTTTGGGAGCGGAAGGTCGTCGGTTCGAATCCGGCCACCCCGACCACCAGCAAGATCGCATTGTGGGAGTCATCCCCCTTGCCGTTACTATGCAAAATGCGTGCCCGTGTGTCTGATGTACCGGGCTCGGTCCGCGAAGCCGCCAATCGGCGGCCCAGCAGAACCCCAAGAAGTCAGCCACCAAGGAGACCGAACCGTGAAGAGCGCCGTGGAGACCCTGAACCCGACCCGGGTTCGGCTCAGCATTGAGGTGCCCTTCGAGGAGCTCAAGGACAGCCTCGACGCGGCGTACAAGAAGATCAACCAGCAGGTCACGGTGAAGGGCTTCCGCAAGGGCAAGATCCCCGCCCGGGTCATCGACCAGCGGTTCGGCCGCGGTGCGGTGCTGGAGGAGGCCGTCAACGACGCCCTCCCGAAGTTCTACACCGAGGCGGTCAACGAGGGTGAGCTGAACGTCCTCGGCCAGCCCGAGGTCGACATCACCGAGCTGAAGGACGGCGAGCTGCTGGCCTTCACCGCCGAGGTTGACGTACGCCCCGAGATCGAGATCCCGGACTACTCCGGCATCGAGGTCACCGTCGACGCCCTTGAGGTCACCGACGAAGAGGTCGAGAAGGCCGTGGAGCAGCTCCGCGAGCGCTTCGCCGCCACCAACCCGGTCGAGCGCGCCGCCGCCGACGGCGACGTCGTCACGATCGACCTGGAGGCCAAGGTCGACGGCGAGGTCCTGGAGGACGGCGTGGCCGACGGTGTCTCGTACACCATCGGTTCCGGCGAGCTCCTCGACGGCATCGACGAGGCCGTGACCGGCCTGGAGGCCGGTGGCGAGGCCACCTTCACCTCCGAGCTGAAGGGCGGCTCCGCCGAGGGCAAGGCCGCGGAGGTCACCGTCAAGGTCACCGCCGTCGCCGCCCGTGAGCTTCCCGAGCTGGACGACGACTTCGCCCAGATGGCCAGCGAGTTCGACACGCTGGAGGAGCTGAAGGCCGACAGCCGCAAGCGCCTGGAGACCACCAAGCAGTACGACCAGGCCACCCAGGCCCAGGAGCGCGTCCTGGAGGAGCTGCTGAAGCTCGCCGAGGTCCCGATCCCGGAGAAGCTGCTCGCGGACGAGGTCCAGACCCGCAAGCACAACCTGGAGCACCACCAGCTCGGTCAGATGGGCCTCGACCTCGAGAAGTACCTCGAGATCCAGGGCAAGACCCTGGAGGAGTTCGAGAACGAGACCTCCGAGCAGGCCATCAAGGGCATCAAGACCCAGTTCATCCTTGACGAGCTCGTCAACAAGGAGAAGCTGAACGTCAACCAGGAGGAGCTCACCGAGCACCTCATGCGGCGCGCTGCCTCCTCCGGCATGAGCCCCGACCAGTTCGCCCAGGCCGTCGTCGAGGGTGGCCAGGTGCCGATGCTCGTCGGCGAGGTCGCCCGCGGCAAGGCGCTCGCCGTCGTCGTCGAGGCCGCCAAGGTCGTCGACACCAACGGTGAGGTCGTCGACCTCGAAGACGACGAGGACACCGCAGAGGCCGCCGAGGCCACCGCCGAGACCACGGAGGCGCCGGCCGAGGCCGCCACCGAGGACAAGGCCGAGGAGAAGAACGAGGCCTGAGCCTCGTCCCGATCCCCAGGGCGGCCTTCGCGCCGACCGGCACGACGGGCCCCGGACGCTCCACGCGTCCGGGGCCCGTCGCCGTATCCCGGCGTGGGGCGTCGTATCGCTGTGCGAGCCCCGGAACCCTTGTGCCCACTGCGGACCTTGCGCTCCCAGCGAACAGTTGCGGAAGCGGGATGGCGTTGTCCCACCTGCGCGTTAGGGTCCATGAAGAGGAAGGGTGGGGCAGTGACTTCACCCGCCCGGTACGAAGACGCTGAGACGGCCGGAGCCGTCAGAGACGAGCAGGTGGATACGTGACGAATCTGATGCCCTACGCCGCCGGAGAGCCGTCCCTCGGTGGAGGCCTCGGTGACCAGGTCTACAGCCGACTGCTCGGCGAGCGCATCATCTTCCTCGGTCAGCAGGTCGACGATGACATCGCCAACAAGATCACCGCACAGCTTCTCCTCCTTGCCGCAGAGCCCGACAAGGACATCTACCTCTACATCAACAGCCCCGGTGGTTCGGTGACGGCCGGCATGGCGGTCTACGACACCATGCAGTACATCCCGAACGACGTCGTCACCATCGGCATGGGCATGGCCGCCTCCATGGGCCAGTTCCTGCTCACCGGCGGCGCCGCGGGCAAGCGCTTCGCGCTCCCGAACACCGACATCCTCATGCACCAGGGTTCGGCCGGCATCGGCGGAACGGCCTCGGACATCAAGATCCAGGCCCAGTACCTGCTCCGCACCAAGACGCGGATGGCGGAGATCACCGCCCGCCACTCCGGCCAGACCGTCGAGACGATCATCCGCGACGGCGACCGCGACCGCTGGTACACGGCGGAGGAGGCCAAGGACTACGGCCTCATCGACGAGATCATCACGGTCGCGTCGGGCATCCCGGGCGGCGGCGGCACCGGTGCCTGATCCGGTTCCCACCGGACCGGCCGCACCACCTCCCGCACGCCTCTCGCACGCCGAGACCTCCAGCCCACAGAACGCCACCAGGATGGTGAAGACCCACATGAACAACTACACCGGCGCCTCTGCGAGCGGCCTCTACACCGGCCCGCAGGTGGACAACCGCTACGTCGTCCCGCGCTTCGTGGAGCGCACCTCGCAGGGCGTGCGCGAGTACGACCCGTACGCGAAGCTCTTCGAGGAGCGCGTGATCTTCCTGGGCGTCCAGATCGACGACGCCTCCGCCAACGACGTCATGGCGCAGCTGCTGTGCCTGGAGTCGATGGACCCCGACCGCGACATCTCGATCTACATCAACAGCCCCGGCGGCTCGTTCACCGCGCTCACCGCGATCTACGACACGATGCAGTTCGTGAAGCCGGACATCCAGACGGTCTGCATGGGCCAGGCGGCCTCCGCCGCCGCGGTCCTGCTCGCCGCGGGCACCCCGGGCAAGCGCATGGCGCTCCCGCACGCCCGGGTGCTCATCCACCAGCCGTCCTCGCAGACGGGCCGCGAGCAGCTCTCCGACCTGGAGATCGCGGCCAACGAGATCCTCCGGATGCGCACGCAGCTGGAGCAGATGCTGGCCCGGCACTCGACCACCCCGCTGGAGAAGATCAGCGAGGACATCGAGCGCGACAAGATCCTCACGGCCGAGGACGCCCTGGCGTACGGTCTGGTCGACCAGATCGTTTCCACCCGCAAGACCACCGCGGGCGCATCGCTCTGACGTCGGTCTTTCCCCTTGGCACATTCCGTTTGCACGGCCACGGCCGTGTGAACCGTGCCAAGGGGGGCCCGAACGGGGGCCCAGGCAAGGTACCGTCGGATAGAGGCACCAGGAGTCGCTGAACCAGGCGTCTCCCAGGCGAAGGGGAAGCACCTCGTGGCACGCATCGGTGATGGCGGCGACCTGCTCAAGTGCTCGTTCTGCGGAAAGAGCCAGAAGCAGGTGAAGAAGCTCATCGCGGGACCCGGTGTGTACATCTGCGACGAGTGCATCGATCTCTGCAACGAGATCATCGAGGAGGAGCTCGCGGAGACGAGCGAGGTTCGTTGGGAAGAGCTTCCCAAGCCTCGCGAGATCTACGAGTTCCTGGAGGGGTACGTCGTCGGGCAGGAGCCCGCGAAGAAGGCCCTCTCGGTCGCGGTGTACAACCACTACAAGCGGGTCCAGGCCGGGGAGAACGGCGGCGGCGCCAATCGCGAGGACGCGATCGAGCTCGCCAAGTCGAACATCCTCCTGCTGGGCCCCACGGGTTCCGGTAAGACGCTGCTCGCGCAGACGCTGGCCCGCATGCTCAACGTCCCGTTCGCCATCGCGGACGCGACGGCGCTGACGGAGGCCGGCTATGTCGGCGAGGACGTCGAGAACATCCTGCTCAAGCTGATCCAGGCGGCCGACTACGACGTCAAGAAGGCCGAGACCGGGATCATCTACATCGACGAGATCGACAAGGTCGCCCGCAAGAGCGAGAACCCGTCGATCACCCGCGATGTCTCCGGCGAGGGCGTGCAGCAGGCCCTGCTGAAGATCCTGGAGGGCACCACCGCCTCCGTACCGCCGCAGGGCGGACGCAAGCACCCGCACCAGGAGTTCATCCAGATCGACACGACGAACGTGCTGTTCATCGTGGGCGGCGCGTTCTCCGGTCTGGAGAAGATCATCGAGTCCCGGGCCGGCGCCAAGGGCATCGGCTTCGGCGCCACGATCCGCTCCAAGCTGGAGATCCAGGCGAGCGACCAGTTCCAGGAGGTCATGCCGGAGGACCTGGTGAAGTTCGGGATGATCCCCGAGTTCATCGGCCGTCTCCCCGTGCTGACCTCGGTCCACAACCTGGACCGCGAGGCCCTGCTCCAGATCCTCATCGAGCCGCGCAACGCCCTGGTCAAGCAGTACCAGCGGCTGTTCGAACTCGACGGTGTGGAGCTGGACTTCGAGCGCGAGGCGCTGGAGGCCATCGCCGACCAGGCGATCCTGCGCCAGACCGGCGCACGCGGTCTGCGCGCGATCATGGAGGAAGTCCTCCAGTCCGTGATGTACGAGGTCCCGTCCCGCAAGGACGTCGCCCGCGTCGTCATCACTCCGGACGTCGTCCGCAACAACGTCAACCCGACGCTGGTCCCGCGCGAGCCGCGCACCATCGGCAAGAACGACGGCGGCCGGCACGAGAAGTCGGCCTAGCCGCAGAAGACTTGCGTACGCCGAAGGGGCGCCCACCGGATGAACCGGCGGGCGCCCCTTCGGCGTTGAGGGATCGGACGCTGGGTCAGATCTTGGTGCGGGAGGTGTTGTAGAGCTTGGCGGCGAGGGCGGCCACGTCCTCCTGGGGCACGGCCTTCCCCGTCAGCGCCGAGCCGACATCGACGGCGACGACGATGCCGACCGTGCTGTAGTCGGCCCAGACGCAGACCGGCGTGACGATTTCCTTCGGCCCCTTGGCCGCGGTGCCGTCGGCCTCGTCGTTGATCGTCTTGAGTTTCTGGCACTTCATCAGCGCGCCGTCGAAACCGTCCGGCTGGACGTCCTCCGGGCTGCCGATCAAGGAGACCTCCTTGCTGTCGGAGTCCTCCGACATGCTCTTCTCGGCCTGCTTGAACGCGTTGTCGAGCGTCTTCGCCGGATCCGAGACCTCGCCCCAGAGGCCTTGGAGCAGGAGCATCTTCGCCGTGAGCGGGTTCTTCTCCATGTCGCCGCTGATGTACTGGGCCGCCGCCTCGTTGGCGTTCTTGATCCCCATGGCCTCGGCCTCGGCCTTGTCCTCGCCGGTGACCGGCCCGGCCGGCGCCTTCTCCTTCGTGTCCTGCTTGTAGTCGTCCACCGCAGCGGCGGGCGTCAGCTTGTACCCCTTCGTGGAGTCCGCCACGTCACCGCTACCGCCGCCCGACGTCAGGAAGTACGCCCCGCCCGCGATGACCGCCAGGGCCACCACGGCCACGCCGACGATCAGGCCGGTCTTCTTCTTCGGCTGCGGCGCCTGGGAGCCGTACGGAGGCTGCCCGCCGTACGGAGGGGCGGGCGGCTGCTGGCCGTAGGGGCCCGGCTGCTGAGCCTGCGGGTAGCCGTAGCCCTGCTGCGGCTGCTGCGGCTGCCCGTACGGGTTCGGCTGCTGCGGAGGGACGCCTTGAGGGGCCTGCTGCGGGTAGCCGTAGCCGGGCTGGCCCTGCGGGGGGCCCTGGGGCGGCGGGGCTCCGTACGGGCCCGGCTGCTGTCCGTACGGTCCGGGCTGGCCCTGCGGCGGCTGCCCACCGTACGGGCCCGGCTGGTTGTAGCTCATTGCGGTGTCCCCTCCAGAATTCCTTATGCGTTGCCAACATCCTGACGGAAGCCGCCCTGACATGGGGGATCGGGTCGGACACCGTTACTGAACCAATCCGTTTCAGTGCAGACCTGTGACGGCCCTAAACTGTCTCCCGTGACCGAGAACACTCAGCAGCCAAGCGCCAGCAACCCCGAACTGCCGACCCAGTACGCGCCGGCCGATGTAGAGGGGAAGTTGTACGAGCGCTGGGTGGAGCGCGGGTACTTCGAAGCCGACGAGCACAGCGACAAGCCGCCGTACAGCATCGTCATCCCGCCGCCGAACGTCACCGGATCGCTCCACCTGGGCCACGCCTTCGAGCACACCCTGATCGACGCCCTCGTCCGCCGGAAGCGGATGCAGGGCTACGAGGCGCTGTACCAGCCGGGCATGGACCACGCCGGCATCGCCACCCAGAACGTCGTCGAGCGCGAGCTCGGCAAGGAGGGCAAGTCCCGCCACGACCTGGGCCGCGAGGCCTTCGTCGAGCGTGTCTGGCAGTGGAAGAACGAGTCCGGCGGCCAGATCTCCGGCCAGATGCGCCGCCTCGGCGAGGGCGTCGCCTGGTCCCGTGAGCGCTTCACCATGGACGAGGGCCTGTCCAAGGCCGTCCAGACCGTCTTCAAGCAGATGTACGACGACGGGCTCATCTACCGCGCCGAGCGCATCATCAACTGGTGCCCCCGCTGTCTCACCGCGATCTCCGACATCGAGGTCGAGTACCAGGAGGACGACGGCGAGCTCGTCTCCATGACGTACGGGGACGGGGACGAGACCATCGTCGTCGCCACCACCCGCGCCGAGACGATGCTCGGTGACACCGCCGTCGCCGTCCACCCCGACGACGAGCGCTACAAGCACCTGGTCGGCAAGCAGATCAGCCTGCCGCTGACCGACCGCACCATCCCCGTCGTCGCCGACCACCACGTCGACCCGGAGTTCGGCACCGGCGCGGTCAAGGTGACGCCCGCCCACGACCCGAACGACTTCGAGATCGGCAAGCGCCACGACCTGCCGTTCCTCACGGTCCTGGACGAGCGCGCCGTCATCACCGTCCCCGGGCCCTTCCAGGGCCTGGACCGGCTGGAGGCCCGTTCCGCCATCGTCGCCGCCCTGCGCGCCGAGGGCCGGATCGTCGCCGAGAAGCGGCCCTACGTCCACTCCGTCGGCCACTGCTCGCGCTGCAAGACCACCATCGAGCCGCGTCTCTCCCTCCAGTGGTGGGTCAAGGTCGCCCCGCTCGCCAAGGCCGCCGGTGACGCGGTCCGCGACGGCAGCGTCAAGATCCACCCGCAGGAGATGGAGAAGCGCTACTTCGACTGGGTCGACAACCTCCACGACTGGACGATCTCGCGCCAGCTCTGGTGGGGCCACCGCATCCCCGTCTGGTACGGCCCGAACGGCGAGGTCGTCTGCGTCGGACCCGACGACGAGGCGCCCACCGGCGAGGGCTGGACCCAGGACAGCGATGTCCTGGACACCTGGTTCTCCTCCGGCCTGTGGCCGTTCTCCACCCTCGGCTGGCCCGAACGGACCGACAGCCTCGCGAAGTTCTATCCGAACTCCGTCCTGGTCACCGGCTACGACATCCTCTTCTTCTGGGTCGCCCGGATGATGATGTTCGGCCTGTACGTCAACGACGGCGTCCCTCCGTTCTCCACCATCGTCCTGCACGGCATGGTCCGCGACGAGCACGGCAAGAAGATGTCGAAGTCCTTCGGCAACGTCGTCAACCCGCTGGACTGGATGGACAAGTACGGCTCCGACGCCCTGCGCTTCACCCTCGCGCGCGGCGCCAACCCCGGCACCGACGTCCCGATCGGCGAGGAGTGGGTCCAGGGCTCGGCGAAGTTCTCCAACAAGATCTGGAACGCCACCCGCTTCGCCCTGATGAACGGCGCCACGATCGAGGGCGAACTGCCCCCGGTCGAGGAGATGTCCGTCACCGACCGCTGGATCCTGTCCCGTCTGAACAAGACGGTCGCGGAGGTCGACGCGTTCTACGACGACTTCCAGTTCGCCAAGATCAGTGAGTCGCTGCGCCACTTCGCGTGGGACGAGGTCTTCGACTGGTACGTCGAGCTGTCCAAGACCACGTTCTTCGCGGGCGGCCGCCCGGCCCAGGTCTCGGGCCGGGTCCTCGGCGAGGTCCTGGACGTGATGCTGCGGCTGCTGCACCCGATCGTCCCGTTCGTCACGGAGGCGCTGTGGACCGCGCTCACCGGGCGCGAGTCGATCGTCATCGCCGAGTGGCCGGGCGACTCCGGCTTCCGCGACGACGCGGCCGAGAAGGAGATCGAGCTCGTCCAGCAGGTCGTCACCGAGGTCCGCCGCTTCCGCAACGACCAGGGCCTCCAGCCCGGCCAGAAGGTCCCGGCCGAGCTGACCCTGACCGGCACGGAGCTCGCCCCGCACGAGGCGGCCATCCGCCAGCTCCTGCGGCTCCAGCCCGCCGGGGACGGCTTCCAGGCCACCGCGTCGCTCCCGGTCGCCGGGGCCACCGTCGCCCTGGACCTCTCCGGCACGATCGACGTCCCGGCCGAGCGCAAGCGCCTCACGAAGGATCTGGAGGCCGCGCAGAAGGAGAAGGCCCAGGCCACCGGGAAGCTCGGCAACGAAGCCTTCCTGGCCAAGGCCCCGGACAACGTGGTCGACAAGATCCGCGGCCGGCTCTCCAAGGCCGAGGCCGACATCGAGCGGATCGGCGCCCAGCTGGCGGCCCTCCCGCAGAGCTGATCAGCTTCAGGACGAAGCCCCCGCATCCCCCGACCGACCGGGGCGCGGGGGCTTCGCCGTACGCCCTCCGTGCCCCGCCCGCCCCCACTCCGCCGGGCGCTGCGCGCGATGTCGGCGCCCATCCGTAGACTGGGCCCGTGAGTGAGCCCCGCCCTTCAGACCGGCACGACGCGCCCGATCCCGACGACACCTTCGAGGAGATCGTCGACGAGGCGACCCAGCGCGACCCCGACCTGGCGGTGATCGAGGCCGGGAGCCGCACACTGCGCGCCCACTCGGGCCAGCCCCAGGGCGAAGCGGTCCCCGCCCGCCCGGCCGATCCCGAGACCGACAAGGCGCTGCGCGCGGTGGAGCAGGAGCTCGCCGGGCGCTGGGGCGAGACCAAGCTGGAGCCGTCCGTCACGCGCATCGCCGCGCTGATGGACGTCCTCGGCGAGCCGCAGCGCGCCTACCCCTCCATCCACATCACCGGCACCAACGGCAAGACCAGCACGGCCCGCATGATCGAGGCCCTGCTCAACGCCTTCGAGCTGCGTACCGGCCGCTACACCTCCCCGCACGTCCAGTCGATCACCGAGCGGATCAGCCTCGACGGCTCCCCGATCGAGCCCGAGCGGTTCATCGAGACGTACGAGGACGTCAAGCCGTACGTCGAGATGGTCGACGCCCAGCAGCCCTACCGGCTCTCCTTCTTCGAGGTCCTCACCGGCATGGCGTACGCGGCCTTCGCCGACGCGCCCGTCGACGTGGCGGTCGTCGAGGTCGGCATGGGCGGCACCTGGGACGCCACCAACGTCATCGACTCCACGGTCGCCGTCGTCACCCCGATCTCGCTGGACCACACCGACCGGCTCGGCAACACGCCCGCCGAGATCGCCGGCGAGAAGTCCGGGGTCATCAAGCAGGGCGCCACGGTCATCCTGGCGCAGCAGCCGGTGGACGCCGCGCAGGTGATGCTCAAGAAGGCCGTCGAGGTCGACGCCACCGTGGCCCGCGAGGGCATGGAGTTCGGCGTCGTCTCCCGCGAGATCGCGGTCGGCGGACAGCTGCTGACGCTGCGCGGGCTCGGCGGCGCGGCCACCGAGTACACGGACATCTTCCTCCCGCTGTACGGGGCCCACCAGGCGCACAACGCGGCCGTGGCGCTCGCCGCCGTCGAGGCGTTCTTCGGCATCGGCGCCGAGCAGGCCCGCTCCCTCGACATCGACGCGATCCGCAAGGCGTTCGCCTCGGTGCTCTCGCCCGGCCGCCTGGAGGTCGTGCGCTCCAGCCCGACCGTCGTGCTGGACGCCGCGCACAACCCGGCGGGGGCCAAGGCGGCGGCGGACGGCGTCTCCGAGGCGTTCAGCTTCTCCCGGCTGATCGGCGTGGTCGGCACGAGCGGTGACAAGGACGCCCGCGGGCTCCTGGAGGCCTTCGAGCCGATCTTCGCGGAGGTCGTCGTCACGCAGAACTCCACCGCCCGCGCGATGGACGCGGACGAGCTGGCCGCGATCGCCGTCGAGGTCTTCGGCGACGACCGGGTCCAGGTCGAGCCGCGGCTCGACGACGCGCTGGAGGCGGCGATCACGCTGGCCGAGGAGGAGGACGAGTACGCGGGCGCCGGGGTGCTGGTGACCGGATCCGTGATCACGGTCGGCGAAGCCCGGCTGCTGCTGGGAAGGGGCTGAGAGAAGGATGCGGACGCTCTGCGCGTCGACGCTGATCGGCGAGTTCTTCGTGATCGGCTTCGCCGGTCTCGTCGCGATGAAGCTGGACGACGCCTCCATGGCCGTGGTCTGGACGGTGTGCGGCCTCGGCATGCTCCTCTCCGTGCTGCTGTGCGGAATGATCACCCGGCCCGGCGGTGTCCAGCTGGGCTGGGCGCTCCAGGTCGCCCTGGTCCTGAGCGGGTTCGTGGTCCCGACGATGTTCATCCTGGGCCTGGCCTTCGGCGGTCTGTGGTGGGCCTCGATCCACTACGGGCGCAAGATCGACGAGGCCAAGGCCAACTGGGCCGCCAGGCAGGAAGCCGAAGAGGCCACGGCCTGAGACTTTGAGGCCTGAGACCTTGGGCCCCCGGGCCGGGCGGCCTCCCCGTCCGGATCTCCGGGGCCCGAAGGTGACCCTGGGTGAACCCGGGCGCAGACCCGCCCCCGGACCCCTGTAATCTCGCCCTCACCGCACCCGTATGCCTGGCCTTGCAAGGAGCCGTACATGACTCAGCGCACTCTCGTCCTGCTCAAGCCCGACGCGGTCCGCCGTGGCCTGATCGGCGAGATCGTCGGCCGCATCGAGCGCAAGGCGGACTGGCGGATCACCGCGCTGGAGCTGCGCACCCTGGACCACGAGACGCTGGAGCAGCACTACGGCGAGCACAAGGGCCGCCCGTTCTACGAGCCGCTCATGGAGTTCATGCAGTCCGGCCCCGTCGTCGCCCTGGTGGCCGAAGGTGAGCGGGTCATCGAGGGTGTCCGCACCCTGGCCGGCCCCACCGACCCGATCGCCGCCGCGCCCGGGTCCATCCGTGGTGACTTCGGCACGATCACCCGCGAGAACCTCATCCACGCCTCGGACTCCGAGGAGTCCGCGGAGCGAGAACTGAAGCTTTTCTTTCCGGGACTTTCCTGACCCGATCGGCCAAACAGCGCTGTACGCCTGGGGCGACCGAAGTAATTCGGTCGCCCTTCGGCATAGGGTTTGGGATCGCGGGAACGCATCCCTCCGACGTAACGTCACCATGGGTAGAACGGGCACCCGTTCCGCTCACAATGGCGAAGGACCCTCGCGCTGTGTCCGTGCATACGGCACTACGATGGAAGCTTCCACGCCCGCAGCGCCAACCTCGCCTACCAGAACCAGCCATCTTCGCTACCTGGGAAGGCCCGACGCATCCTCATGGGGAACAAGGGGAACTCAATGTCGTTCATCGGCCGTGACATGGCTATCGACCTCGGGACTGCCAACACGCTGGTGTACGTCAGGGGGCGCGGCATCGTTCTGAACGAGCCGTCCGTCGTGGCCATCAACACCAACACCGGCGGAATTCTGGCAGTCGGCTCCGAGGCCAAGAAGATGATCGGGCGCACGCCGGGCAACATCGTTGCCGTGCGGCCACTGAAGGACGGCGTGATCGCCGACTTCGAGATCACCGAGCGGATGCTCCGCTACTTCATCCTCAAGATCCACAAGCGTCGCTATCTGGCCCGCCCCCGCGTCGTCGTCTGTGTGCCCTCCGGTATCACCGGGGTCGAGCGCCGCGCCGTCATCGAGGCGTCGACGCAGGCCGGCGCGCGCCAGGTGCACATCATCGAGGAGCCCATGGCCGCGGCCATCGGCTCCGGCCTGCCGGTCCACGAGGCCACCGGGAACATGGTCGTCGACATCGGCGGCGGTACCACCGAGGTCGCCGTGATCTCGCTCGGCGGAATCGTCACCGCCCAGTCGATCCGCACCGCCGGTGACGAGCTGGACAACGCGATCATCCAGCACATCAAGAAGGAGTACTCGCTCCTTCTCGGTGAGCGGTCCGCCGAACAGATCAAGATCACCATCGGTTCGGCGTTCGACCTGGAGAAGGACGAGCACACCGAGATCCGCGGGCGCGACCTGGTGTCCGGACTGCCCAAGACGGTCGTCATCTCGGCCGCCGAGGTCCGCAAGGCCATCGAGGAACCGGTCAACGCGATCGTCGACGCCGTGAAGACGACGCTCGACAAGTGCCCGCCCGAGCTGTCCGGCGACATCATGGACCGCGGCATCGTCCTCACCGGCGGCGGCGCGCTGCTGCGCGGACTGGACGAGCGGCTGCGCCACGAGACGGGCATGCCGATCCACATCGCCGAGGACCCGCTGGACTCGGTGGCGCTCGGCTCCGGCAAGTGCGTCGAGGAGTTCGAGGCGCTCCAGCAGGTGCTGGACGCCCAGCCCCGCCGCTAGCGCACTTCGGGTGGTGTCCCCGCGGGGACACCACCCCATCCGACGAGCGGACGCTGACGCTCCGCCCGCCGGATCGTTGATATAGATCGTTGCTGTACCTGTACGGACGCGGAGACACACCGACGCGGACACGCGTCGACGCGGATACACGTACAGCGACGTACAAAAAGGCACGAACATTCCGACGAGGAAGGCACGGCCGCCGCACGTGAGGGACACACGAGAGAGCCGGCTGCTCCTGGTGCTGCTGATCGCCATCGCATTCGCCCTGATCACGGTGGATATCCGAGGCGGCGAGGAGTCACCGGTCGACGGCGCGAGGCAGGCCGCGGCCACCGTCTTCGGACCGGTCGAGAACGGCGTGGCGGCAGCGGTCGACCCGGTGGGCAACGCCATAGGCGCGGTACGGGACTCCGGCAACCGGCACGACCGCATCTCCACCCTGGAGCAGGAGAACGCCGCGCTGAAGGCCAAGCTCGGCAGCGACGACCGCACCAACAGCCGGGTCCGACAGCTCGACGCCATGCTGAAGAACGCGGGCGCCGGACAGTACGGCATCAAGGGCGCCGAGGTCATCGCCATAGGAGCGGCCCAGGGCTTCTCCTGGACGGTCACCATCGACGCCGGGGCCAACGACGGCATCCGCCGCGACATGACCGTCCTCAACGGGGAGGGGCTGGTCGGCCGGGTCACCACCGTCGGCCCCAACACCGCGACGGTCCTGCTCGCCAACGACCCCGACTTCACCGTCGGCACCCGGATGGAGAAGACCGACGAGCTCGGCTTCGCCACCGGCCAGGGCTCCCGCCCGCTGTCGGTGCAGTTCCTCAACGGCAAGGCCAAGGTGAAGGCCGGCGACCGGCTGGTCACCTTCGGCTCCAGCAAGGACAAGCCCTTCGTGCCCGGCGTCCCGGTCGGCGAGGTCGTCCGCGTCGACCCCTCCGGCGGCGCGCTGACCCGGACCGTCTACGTGAAGCCGTACGTCGGGTTCACCAAGCTCGACATCGTCGGCGTCGTCGTCCAGGCGCCCCGCGAGGACCCGCGCGACATGGTCCTGCCCAAGCAGCCCGTCAAGAAGAAGCCGAAGCCGACCCCCACGGTCACCGTCACGGTCCAGCCCAACGGAGACCTCGTGGACGGCTCCGGCAAGGTCGTCGGCAACATCAACGAGCAGCCGGGCGGCGACGCCCCCGGTGACGCGGCAGGCGACCAGCAGGGCAACGCCCAACCCGACAACGCGGCCAACGACCAGGAGTAGAGCTGATCCCCATGCGCATCAACCGGACTCTGCTCTCGATCGTCCTGGTCGTCGTCGCCCTCGTCGTCCAGGTCTCCGTCCTCGCCCGCCTCCAGCTCCCCGGGGCCGTCCCCGACCTGCTGCTCCTCACCGTCCTCGGCCTCGCCTTCGTGTACGGGCCGGTCAGCGGCTCCCTCATCGGCTTCGGCGCGGGCCTCCTCGCGGATCTCGCCCCGCCCGCCGACCACGCCGCCGGGCGCTACGCGCTGGTGCTCTGCGTCATCGGCTACCTCGCGGGCCTGGCCCGGCCGGAGAACGGTCAACTGAAGTCGGCCTTCGCCCCGATGGCCGTGGTCGTCGCCGCCGCGATCGGCTCGACCCTGCTGTACGCGGGCGTCGGCGCGCTCGTCGGCGACACCGCCGCCCGCCATGTGGGCCTGGGCAGCCTGCTGTTCACGGCCGCGATCTACGACCTGCTGCTGGCACCCTTCACCGTGCCGCTCATCATGGCGCTGGCCAGACGCACCGAGAACGATCCGCTCGCCGAGGCCTCGTCCGGCGGCAACGACGTCGCCGCCGGCTGGCTCGCCTCGGGCACCGGTCTGCGGATCGGCAACCAGCGAGGCGGGCTGCGCGTCAAGGCCGCCCGCAACCGCGCCGCACGCGCGGGCAGGATCAAGGGGGTCAAGCGACTGTGAGGCCGTACTTCCCGGGGGGCGACCCCCGTACCCCCAGCAGGACCACCATCGGGGGCACCGCGTGAGCAACATTCCCGAGACCGGGCGGACCCAGCGGGTCCAGATCCGGCTCATCGTCATCCAGGTCCTCGTCTTCTCGCTGCTGCTCACCCTCGGCGGGCGCCTGTGGTACCTCCAGATCCGCAACGGCGACGAGTACACCGCCGAAGCCGCGGGCAACGGCGTGCAGCAGGTCGTCCAGCCCGCCGTGCGCGGCTCGATCCTCGACGCCCGCGGCGTGCCGCTCGCCGACAACGAGACCCGTCTCGTCGTCTCCGCGAGCCGCACCGAGCTGCTGAAGATGAAGGACGACGGCGTCGGCGTCCTCACCCGCCTCGCCGACGTCCTGGACATGAAGGCGAGCGAGGTCCGGGACAAGGTCCGCCTCTGCGACTCCAAGACCCCCCAGCCCTGCTGGAACGGATCGCCGTACCAGCCGATCCCGGTCACCGACGAGGCCACCACC
Organism: Streptomyces sp. NPDC091287; assembly: GCF_044768525.1. Classification (NCBI taxonomy): domain Bacteria; kingdom Bacillati; phylum Actinomycetota; class Actinomycetes; order Kitasatosporales; family Streptomycetaceae; genus Streptomyces; species Streptomyces sp. NPDC091287. The sequence continues at coordinate 149,457 of NZ_JBIVUV010000010.1, read as the reverse complement.
CAGCAGGCCCTCCAGATCCGCGAGCGCGCCGAGGACTTCCCCGGCATCACCGCCGAACCCACCGCCGTACGCCGCTACGCCGCACCCGGCAAGGCGAGGACCGCACAGGTCCTCGGCTATCTCTCGCCCGTCACCGACGAGGAGATCCAGAAGGCGCAGGACGGCCCGTCGCCCTATCTCCGCTCCGACCAGGTCGGCCGCTCCGGCCTGGAGCGCACGTACGACAAGGAGCTGCGCGGCAAGGCGGGCGTCACCCGCTACGAGGTCGACAACCTCGGCCGCGTCATGGGCGAGGCGGAGAACGACCCGGCGGTGTCCGGCTCCACGCTCGTCACCAGCCTCGACGCCCGCGTCCAGGCGGTCGCCGAGCACGAGCTCGCCGCCGCGATGAAGCTGGTCCGCGGGGAGACCGACAAGATCACCGGCCGGAAGTACGAGGCCGACTCCGGCGCCGTCGTCGTGATGGAGTCCAAGACGGGCCGCATCGTGTCGATGGCCTCCCAGCCCGACTACGACCCCAACGACTGGGTCGGCGGCATCTCCGGCAAGCAGTACGCCAAGCTCACGAGCAAGAAGTCCAACTACCCGCTGCTCAACCGGGGCATCCAGGGCCAGGCCCCCGCCGGCTCGATCTTCAAGGTGGTCTCCGCCAGCGCCGCCGTGCGCGCCGGCAACGACTTCAACGACCTCTACCAGTGCAGCAGCTCCTACAGCCTGGGCAACCAGACCTTCGCCAACTTTGAGTCCCAGGGCCACGGCCCCATCACCCTCGGCGACGCGCTCAAGTACTCCTGCAACACCGTCTTCTACCGTCTCGGCCACGAGGAGTGGGTGAAGGACGGCGGCATAAAGCCGAAGAAGGACGCCAACGACTGGTTCTACCGCACCGCCCGAGACTTCGGCCTCGGCTCCGAGACCGGCATCGACCTGCCCAACGAGGTCAAGGGCCGCATCCCGGACCGCCAGTGGAAGCAGGACTTCTGGGAGGCCAACAAGGACGCCTGGTGCAAGGAGGGCAAGAAGGGCGGCACCTACGTCCAGCAGATCGCGTACGAGAGCTGCCTCGAAGGCAACCAGCTCAAGGCCTACGACAGCATCAACTACTCGATCGGCCAGGGTGACGTGCTCGTCACGCCGATCCAGATGGCCACCGCCTACGCCGCCATCAGCAACGGCGGCACCCTCCACGAGCCCACCGTCGGCAAGGCCGTGATCAGCCCCGACGGCAAGACCGTCCAGGAGATCAAGCCCAAGGCCAGCGGCAAGCTGCCGGTCAGCGCCCAGACCATCAAGGACCTCGACAAGGGGCTGCGCTCGGTGGTCGAGCCCGGCGGCACCGCCGCCTGGCGGTTCGGCGGCTGGCCGCAGGACAAGATCCCGATGCGCGCCAAGACCGGTACCGCCCAGGTGTACGGCAAGCAGACCACCGGGTGGTTCGCGACCTACACCGACGACTACACGATCGTCATGACGATCTCCCAGGGCGGCACCGGCTCCGGCTCCGCCGGGCCCGCCGTCCGCAAGATCTACGACGCGCTCTACGGCCTCGACGCCGAGGGCAACCAGGACAAGAAGAAGGCCCTCCTGCCGGAGCCGCAGAAGGCGCTGCCGAAGATCCAGCCCGACGGCTCGATCTACGCCCCCAAGGTCAAGCCCTACGACCCCACTCCGGCCGAGCCCGGGGAGCAGCCGGGCGGACAGGAACCCCAGTTGCCCCTGCCGCCCGGAGGCCAGCCCGGACTCACCGGATCGCCGGCGTCGAACGGGAGGCAGCCCTGATGGCAGGTGGATTCTCCGTCTCCCGCTACGGCCCCGACGAGGGCTCCTGGGCCAAGCTGACCGCCCGCGACTCCCTCGCACGGCGGCTGGACTGGCCGTTGCTCGGGGCCGCGCTCGCGCTCTCGTTCCTCGGCGCGCTGCTCGTGTGGTCCGCGACCCGCAACCGCGACCACCTCACCCAGGGCGACCCGTACTTCTTCCTCCTGAGGCACGCCCTCAACACCGGCATCGGCCTCGCCCTGATGATCGGCACGATCTGGCTCGGCCACCGCACGCTGCGCGGGGCCGTCCCGGTCCTCTACGGCATCTCGGTGCTGCTCGTCCTGGCGGTCCTCACCCCGCTCGGCACCACGGTCAACGGCGCCCACGCGTGGATCAAGCTCCCCGCCGGGTTCTCGATCCAGCCCTCCGAGTTCACGAAGATCACGATCATCCTCGTGATGGCGATGCTGCTGGCGGCCCGCGTCGACGCGGGCGACCAGGTCCACCCCGACCACCGGACCGTCGCCAAGGCGCTGGGCCTCGCGGCCATCCCCATGGCGATCGTCATGCTGATGCCGGACCTCGGTTCGGTGATGGTCATGGCCGTCATCGTCCTCGGCATCCTGCTGGCCTCCGGCGCCTCCAACCGCTGGGTCTTCGGCCTCCTCGGCGCGGGCGTGGGCGGGGCCGTCGCCGTCTGGCAGCTCGGTCTGCTCGACGACTACCAGATCGCCCGGTTCGCCGCCTTCGCCAACCCCGCGCTCGACCCGGCGGGCGTCGGCTACAACACCAACCAGGCCCGCATCGCGATCGGCTCCGGCGGACTCACCGGCACCGGCCTCTTCGAAGGCACCCAGACCACCGGCCAGTTCGTGCCCGAGCAGCAGACCGACTTCGTCTTCACCGTCGCCGGCGAGGAGCTGGGCTTCCTCGGCGCGGGGCTGATCATCGTGCTCCTGGGCGTCGTCCTGTGGCGCGCCTGCCGGATCGCCCGCGAGACCACCGAGCTGTACGGCACGGTCGTCGCCGCCGGGATCATCGCCTGGTTCGCCTTCCAGTCCTTCGAGAACATCGGCATGACGCTCGGCATCATGCCGGTCGCCGGGCTGCCGCTGCCCTTCGTCTCCTACGGAGGATCCTCGATGTTCGCCGTCTGGGTGGCGATCGGGCTGTTGCAGTCCATCAGGGTGCAACGGCCGATGTCCGCCTGAACCCGGCACACGCCGGGTAGGTGTCCCTACATGGCGGACACCAAGCGAGAGATCGAGCGGAAGTACGAAGCCACCGACGACACCCGGCTGCCCGACCTGACCAGGGCGGCCGGGGTCGACCGGACGGTCCACCGCGGCCTGACGGAGCTCGACGCCGTCTACTACGACACCGCCGACCTCCGCCTCGCCGCCGACGCCCTCACCCTGCGCCGCAGGACCGGCGGGGCGGACGAGGGCTGGCACGCGAAGTTCCCCGTCGCCGTCGGCGTCCGGGACGAGATCCACGAGCCGCTCTCCGACGCGGTGCCGCCCGCACTGTCGGCCCTGCTCCGCTCCCGGGTCCGCCACGCGGAGATCGCCCCCGTCGTCCGGCTGCTCTCCTCCCGGGACGTCCACCACCTGCTGGCCGCCGACGGAACCCTCCTTGCCGAGGTCAGCGTCGACAAGGTGCTCGCGGAGCGCCTCGCGGGGGAGGGGAGCGGTGCCACCGCCACCTGGACCGAGATCGAGGTCGAGCTGGCCGACGACGGCGATCCCGCGATCCTGGACGCCGTCGAGAAGCGGCTCCGCAAGGCGGGGGTACGCCCCGCGGAGTCCTCCTCGAAGCTCGCCCGGGCGCTGGCGGAGACGACACCCGTACGGGACGGGGAAGGGCGGGAGAAGGACGCGCCGCACACCGCGGGCGACCACGTCCTCGCCTACGTACGGAAGCAGATCTCCGCGATCGTCCGCCTCGACCCCGCCGTCCGCCGCGATCTGCCCGACTCCGTGCACAAGATGCGCGTCGCCACCCGCAGGCTGCGCAGCACCTTCAAGACCCACCGGGGGCTCCTCGACCGCGAGGTCACCGACCCCCTGGGCGCGGAGCTCAAGTGGCTCGCCGCCGAACTGGGCCTCGACCGTGACCAGGAGGTCCTGGACGAACGCCTCGGCACCCGCGTCGAGGCCCTGCCCGCCACCCTGACCCTCGGCCCGGTGCGCGGCCGCCTCCGCGCCTGGTCGGCCGCCCGCCGCACCGGATCGCGCCGCAGGATCATCGACGTACTGGACGGGAAGCGGTATCTGGACCTCCTGGACGCGCTCGACGCGCTGAGCACCGACCCGCCCCTGCGCCCCGCCGCCGGCCGCGCGCCCGACAAGGCCCTGCCCCGGGCGGTGCTCAAGGACTACAAGAAGCTCGCGCGCCGTATGGACCACGCTCTGGAGCAGCCGCCCGGCCCCGAGCGGGACACCGCGATGCACGAGGCCCGCAAGGCCGCCAAACGCGCCCGGTACGCGGGCGAGGCGGCCCGCCCCGCGCTCGGCAAGCCCGCCAAGCGCTTCGCCAAGCGCGTGAAGGCCGTGCAGACCGTCCTCGGCGACCACCAGGACAGCGTCGTCGCCCGCGAGGCCCTGCGCACGCTCGCGATCCAGTCGCACGCGGCGGGGGAGACCGCGTTCACCTGGGGGCTCCTGTACGGCCAGGAGGAGGCCGCCGCCGAGGCCCGGGAGCGCGAACTGCCCGAGGTCTGGGCCCGCGCCGCCGCCCCCGGAGTGCGCGCGGATCTGAGGCGTTGAGTACCGGGGTACGCTGGATGGTCACCCCTGCCGGCTCACGAAGGTTCGCGAGATGTCTGCCGCATCGGTCTTCCCACAGCTCGAAGCTCTGCTCCCGCATGTGCAGAAGCCCATCCAGTACGTCGGCGGTGAGCTGAACTCCACCGTCAAGGAGTGGGACAGCTGCGACGTCCGATGGACCCTCATGTACCCCGACGCCTACGAGGTCGGACTCCCCAACCAGGGCGTCATGATCCTCTACGAGGTGCTCAACGAGCGCGAGGGCGTCCTCGCCGAGCGCACGTACAGCGTCTGGCCCGACCTCGAAGCGCTGATGCGCGAGCACAACGTGCCGCAGTTCACCGTGGACAGCCACCGCCCCGTCGGCGCGTTCGACGTCTTCGGGCTGAGCTTCTCCACCGAGCTGGGCTACACCAACATGCTCACCGCCCTGGACCTCGCGGGCATCCCGCTGGAGTCCAAGGACCGTGACGTGGACCACCCGATCGTCCTCGCGGGCGGCCACGCCGCGTTCAACCCCGAGCCGATCGCGGACTTCATCGACTGCGCGGTCGTCGGCGACGGCGAGCAGGCCGTCCTGGAGATCACCGAGATCATCCGCGCCTGGAAGGCCGAGGGCCGCCCCGGCGGCCGCGACGAGGTGCTCTTCCGGCTGTCGAAGACCGGCGGGGTCTACGTCCCGCGCTTCTACGACGTGGAGTACCTCCCCGACGGCCGGATCGGCCGCGTCGTGCCCAACCGGTCCGGCGTGCCGTGGCGGGTCTCCAAGCACACGGTGATGGACCTCGACGAGTGGCCCTACCCCAAGCAGCCGCTCGTCCCGCTCGCGGAGACCGTGCACGAGCGGATGTCCGTGGAGATCTTCCGCGGCTGCACCCGCGGCTGCCGTTTCTGCCAGGCCGGCATGATCACGCGCCCCGTGCGGGAGCGAAGCATCACCGGCATCGGCGAGATGGTCGAGAAGGGTCTCAAGGCGACCGGTTTCGAGGAGGTCGGCCTGCTCTCGCTCTCCTCCGCCGACCACAGCGAGATCGCCGACATCGCCAAGGGCCTCGCCGACCGCTACACCGAGGACAAGGTCGGCCTCTCGCTGCCCTCGACCCGCGTCGACGCGTTCAACGTCGACCTGGCCAACGAGCTGACCCGCAACGGCCGCCGCTCCGGCCTCACCTTCGCCCCCGAGGGCGGCTCCGAGCGCATGCGCAAGGTCATCAACAAGATGGTCTCGGAGGAGGACCTGATCCGGACGGTCGCCACCGCGTACGGCAACGGCTGGCGCCAGGTGAAGCTGTACTTCATGTGCGGCCTGCCCACCGAGACCGACGAGGACGTCCTCCAGATCGGCGACATGGCGGTCAACGTCATCGCCAAGGGCCGCGAGGTCTCCGGCCAGAACGACATCCGCGCCACGGTCTCCATCGGCGGCTTCGTGCCCAAGCCGCACACCCCCTTCCAGTGGGCACCGCAGCTCAGCGCCGAGGACACCGACGCCCGGCTGAAGAAGCTCCGCGACAAGATCCGCGGCGACAAGAAGTACGGCCGCTCCATCGGCTTCCGCTACCACGACGGCAAGCCCGGCATCGTCGAGGGCCTCCTCTCGCGCGGCGACCGCCGCGTCGGCTCCGTCATCCGCGCGGTCTACGAGTCCGGCGGCCGCTTCGACGGCTGGCGCGAGCACTTCAGCTACGACCTCTGGATGAACTGCGCCCAGAAGACGCTGCCCGAATTCGGGGTCGACGTCGACTGGTACACCACCCGCGAGCGCACCTACGAGGAGGTCCTGCCCTGGGACCACCTCGACTCCGGCCTGGACAAGGACTGGCTCTGGGAGGACTGGCAGGACGCGCTCGACGAGACCGAGGTCGAGGACTGCCGCTGGACCCCCTGCTTCGACTGCGGCGTCTGCCCGCAGCTCGACCTGGACATCCAGATCGGCCCGACCGGCAAGAAGCTCCTGCCGCTCAGCGTCGTCAACAAGTAGCGGTCCCCGAACGACCCGCAGGCCCGGCCCGGCAACCCCGGACCGGGCCTGACGCGTCCTTGGCGGTATGGACTACGGCAAGCACCAGGCCCCACAGGGGTACGAACCCGGCGAAGGCGTGTTGACCACGCTGATCAGGATCCCGGTGCGGATCGTGGTCGTGGTGCTCGTCCTGCCCGTCCGCATGGTCTGGGACGCGCTCGCCGCCCTCTGGCACGCCGCCGACCGTGTCCTGCTGCGCCCGCTCGGCCGGGCCCTGGCGTGGCTCCTCGCCACCCTCGTCACGACCCCGCTGACCTGGCTGTACACCTGGGTCCTCACCCCGCTCGGCAAGGCCGCCTCCTGGCTGGCCGTCGCCCTTCTCCTCTGGCCCTGGATCGGCCTGTGGCGGTACGTGATCGTCCCCGTCGCCCGCTACGGGATCGCCGCGCCGGCGGCATGGCTGTACCGGGCCGTCCTCACGCCGCTGGGCCACGGCCTGCGCTGGATCGGCACCGCCCTGCTGGTCCCGGCGGCACGCGGCCTCGGAACCGGCCTGGCCCGGCTGTTCGCCACCCTGCTCGTCCTGCCGGTCGCAGCTCTGTGGCGGTACGTGATCGTGCCCGTGGTCCGCTACGGCATGGTCGTCCCGGTGGTGTGGCTGTACGAGGCCGTCCTCAGCCCCATCGGCCTCGGCACGGCCTGGGTCCTGGGCAAGCTGTGGCAGGGCACCGCCTGGGTGCTGGGCCGGCTCTGGCGGGGGATCGCGGCCATCGGACACGGGCTGGGCACCGCCGTCACCTGGCTGGTCATGACCCTGCTCGTCGCCCCCGTCTCCTGGACGTACCGCCGGCTTCTCGCCCCGGTCGGCCGGGAGATCGCCGCCGCGTTCGAGGTCGCCTGGCGGATCACCGGGTATGTCTCCCGGGCCGTCGGGCGGGCCCTCGCCACGATCGCCCGGTACGTGATCGGCGCGCCGGCCTCCTGGGCGTACCGCACCGTGTGCACCCCCGTCGGCCACTTCCTGCGCGACTCCGTGTGGGCCCCGGCCCGCCGCGCCGCCGCCGAGGCGGGCCGGGCCGCCCGCACGGCCCTCGCGTCCGCCCGGGAAACCGTGCGCCTAGCGCGCCGCGACGCGTGGCGGGCGCTGGTCGGCTCCACGGACGGCGCACGGTCCCGGGAACCGGCGGGGATCCCTGCGCGTACTCTGGGTAGTACAACGACTGTCCCCAGCGCGGCGCAGGCGTCCGAGACCCCTCTGCTCGGCGAGAAACTCGTCAAGCGGGGGTGAGCCGGAGCGGCACCCGGGGGCCACCCGAATCTCGTGGGCGGCGCGCCACCGCGCCCGCCCCGCACCGAGGAGAAGAACCACTGGGCAAGCGACAGCCCGAAGGCCCGCCGCCCGCACCGGCAGTGCAGCGCATCCGCCTGCGCTACACCAAGCGCGGCCGCCTCCGGTTCACCAGCCACCGAGACTTCCAGCGGGCCTTCGAGCGGGCACTGCGCCGCTCCGAGGTGCCCATGGCGTATTCGGCGGGCTTCACCCCCCACCCCAAGGTCTCCTACGCCAATGCCGCACCCACCGGCACGGGCAGTGAGGCGGAGTTCCTGGAGATCGCCCTCACCGAGGCGCGGGACCCCGAGGTCCTGCGCGGACTGCTCGACGAGTCGATGCCGGACGGCCTCGACATCATCGACGCGGTGGAGGCCCGCACCTCGGGCCTGGCCGAGCGGCTCACCGCGTCCGTCTGGGAGATGCGCCTGGACGGCGTCGATCCCGAGGACGTCCGAACCGCCGTGGCCGCGTTCAACGACGCCGGGACCGTGGAGGTCCAGCGCAAGGCGAAGAACGGCATCCGGACGTTCGACGCCCGTGGCGCCGTCGCCGACCTGCGGGTCGTCGACGCTCCGGCCGATAGGCCGGTCGAGCGGCCCTGTGCGATACTGCGCCTGGTTGTTCGGCACGTGACACCTGCCGTGCGACCCGACGACGTCCTGTCCGGTCTCCGAGCTGTGGCCGACCTGGCGCCGCCCGTCCCCGCCGCGGTGACGAGGCTGGCGCAGGGGCTCTTCGACGAGGAGTCCGGCACGGTGACCGACCCGCTCGCGCCCGACCGCGAGGCCGCCCCGACCGCACATCCCGCGGTCGCCGGGGCAGCCGTCGCGACGGCGCCGGAAGGTGCAGGTTCCGCGTAAGGCGGTCGTTGTAGCGCAGCCCTCCGACTCGGGAGCCACCTGGGTCGGGCCGCGCACTGACCCATAAGACTTTCGCCAGGCCGTAGGCACACCGCAGACGGAACCGGCGAGCCAGACATCAGTTCCCGTGTGGCGCCCGCGCCCCGGACGGCGGTATCGCACCACTGCGGACCGTGCCGGACCGGAATCAGACGCGGCGCCCGGGAGCACGACGGGAGAACCGCCCGCATGCCTCAGCCCAACGAACCCGGCACCACCGGGAACAACGAAGAGAACACCCCCGGGGACAAGCTGCCGCCGCGCCGCAGGCGCCGCGCCGCTTCCCGCCCGGCGGGCCCGCCCGGTGCGACCGTGGCCCCCGCCGAGGACGTCACGCCGGCCATACCGGCCGCCGGGTCCGCCGCCCCCGCCGCGGACGACACGCCCGGGGAAACGGTCGCCGAGACCGCCCCGCCCGCCCGTGCGCGCCGTCGCGCCGTGCGTAAGGCCACCGCGCCCGCCGGAGCCCCGGAGCCGGTGGAGAACACCGAGCCCGCCCCGGTCGCCGAGGCCCCCGCGCCGGCCGCCGCCGAGGAGGAGCCCGCCGCGCCCGCGCCGCGCACCCGCCGCCGCGCGGTCCGCAAGGCCACCGCCCCGGCCGGTGCGCCGGAGGCCGCCGAGACCGTGGCCCCGGTCGTCGAGACCCCGGCCGAGCCCGCCGAGGAGGCCGAGCCCGAGGAAGAGGCCGAGGCCGTCGTCGAGGAGCCCCCGGCGCCCCGCCGCCGTCGCGCCTCCCGCAAGGCCACCGCCCCCGCGGGCGCCCCGGCGGCGGCCGAGGCCGCCGTCGTGGTCGAGCCGGCCGTCGCCGCCGAGCCCGCCGCCGTGGTCGAGCCCGCCGCTGCCGTCGTCGAGCCGGAGCCCGCCGAGGCCCCTCGCGGCCGTGCCCGCCGCCGTGCTTCGGCCCCCGCCGGCACGCCGGGAGCAAACGCGCCCGTCGACGAGACGGTGACCGAGCCGACGCCCGTCGCCGCCGAGGCCCCCGCGGCCGAGGCGGAGGCCGTCGAGGAGACCCCGGCCCCGCGCGCCCGCCGCCGCGCGTCCCGCAAGGCGTCCGCGCCCGCCGGTACGCCGCAGCCGGCCGCCGAGTTCGTCGAGACCCCCGCGGAGCCCGTCGAGGCCGGCGAGAGCCTGCCCGCCGCCGTCGCCGAGGAGCTCGCCGCCGAGGTGGAGGAGGTCGAGGAGGCCGCCCCGCGCGGACGCCAGCGCCGCCGGGCCACCGCCGCCGCCGGTCGCCCCGAGTTCACCACCAAGCCCGAGGAGCCGACGCGCAAGGGCCGGCGCGCGACGCGCCCCGCCGTCGCCGTCTTCCAGGCCCCGGTCTTCGCCGAGCCGATGTTCCAGACCCCCGAGACCGCGGCCGCCGCCGCTGCCGCGGCCGGTTCCTCCTCGGCGCCCGACGAGGCCGACGAGGTCGAGGAGCAGCAGACCGCCGAGGTCGAGCAGAGCGCCCCGCCCGCCGAGGCCGCGCCGCAGGGCGGCTCGCGCCGCCGTCGTCGCCGCCGTGGCGAGGCCGACGGGACCGAGCAGGCCGCCGAGCCCGCCGCTCCTGTGGAGGCGCCCGCCGAGCAGCCCGCCGACGAGGCCCCCGAGGCCGAGACGGACGAGCACGAGGGCGAGGACACCGACGAGTACGGCGACCGCCCCTCGCGCCGTCGCCGTCGCGGCGGCCGTCGCCGCCGTCGTGGCGAGGCCAATGACACGGACGACGAGCAGCAGCCCGCCGAGCAGGCCGCGCCCGCGCCGTCCCGCGCCGAGGAGCCCCGCTCCGAGGACGAGCAGGACCGGGGCCGGGGCCAGGGCTCGGACGCCGACGACGAGCACGACGAGGACGACGACTCCTCGGCCTCCGGGTCGAGCAGCAGCCGCCGTCGCCGCCGTCGCCGTCGCCGCAGCGGTGACGCCGCCGCCGAGGCCGACCACGGCACCCCCGACGACCCGGAGCGTACGGTCGTCAAGGTCCGCGAGCCCCGCAAGAAGGAGGAGCGCGAGCCGGGCACCGGTTTCGACGAGGTCCAGTCCATCAAGGGCTCGACCCGTATGGAGGCCAAGAAGCAGCGCCGCCGCGAGGGCCGCGAGCAGGGCCGCCGCCGGGTCCCGATCATCACCGAGGCGGAGTTCCTCGCCCGCCGCGAGGCCGTCGAGCGCGTGATGGTCGTCCGCCAGAGCGGCGAGCGCACCCAGATCGGCGTCCTTGAGGACAACGTGCTCGTCGAGCACTACGTCAACAAGGAGCAGGCCACCAGCTACGTCGGCAACGTCTACCTGGGCAAGGTCCAAAACGTGCTGCCGTCCATGGAGGCCGCCTTCGTCGACATCGGCAAGGGCCGCAACGCCGTCCTGTACGCCGGTGAGGTCAACTTCGAGGCGCTCGGCATGGCCCATGGGCCGCGCCGCATCGAGACCGCGCTCAAGTCCGGCCAGTCGGTCCTGGTCCAGGTGACCAAGGACCCGATCGGCCACAAGGGCGCGCGTCTGACCAGCCAGGTCTCGCTGCCCGGCCGCTACCTCGTCTACGTGCCCGAGGGCTCGATGACCGGGATCAGCCGCAAGCTGCCCGACACCGAGCGCTCCCGCCTCAAGACCATCCTCAAGAAGATCGTCCCCGAGGACGCGGGCGTCATCGTGCGCACCGCCGCCGAGGGCGCGAGCGAGGACGAGCTGCGCCGTGACGTCGAGCGGCTCCAGGGGCAGTGGGAGGACATCCAGAAGAAGGCGAAGGGCACCAGCGGCTCCAACGCGCCGACGCTGCTCTACGGCGAGCCGGACATGACCGTCCGGGTCGTCCGCGACATCTTCAACGAGGACTTCTCCAAGGTCATCGTCAGCGGCGACGAGGCATGGGAGACCATCCACGGTTACGTCTCGCACGTCGCGCCCGACCTCACCGAGCGGCTCTCCCGCTGGACCTCCGAGGTCGACGTCTTCGCGACGTACCGTATCGACGAGCAGCTGATGAAGGCGCTGGACCGCAAGGTCTACCTGCCCAGCGGCGGTTCGCTGGTGATCGACAAGACCGAGGCGATGATCGTTGTCGACGTCAACACCGGCAAGTTCACCGGCCAGGGCGGCAACCTGGAGGAGACCGTCACCAGGAACAACCTGGAGGCGGCCGAGGAGATCGTGCGCCAGCTGCGGCTGCGCGACCTCGGCGGCATCGTCGTCGTCGACTTCATCGACATGGTGCTGGAGTCCAACCGGGACCTGGTGCTGCGCCGGCTCCTGGAGTGCCTGGGCCGCGACCGCACCAAGCACCAGGTCGCCGAGGTCACCTCGCTGGGCCTGGTCCAGATGACCCGCAAGCGGGTGGGCCAGGGTCTGCTGGAGTCCTTCTCCGAGACCTGCGTCCACTGCAACGGGCGCGGCGTCATCGTCCACATGGAGCAGCCGACGTCCGTCGGCGGTGGTGGTGGCAAGAAGTCCAAGAAGCGCGGCCGCGGCGGCGCGGGCCAGGACCACGAGCACGGTCACGACCACGAGCACGGTCACGACGAGCACGCGGCCGAGCCCGCCGAGACCGAGGCCGAGCTGGCCGCGGAGGTCGCCGCCCCGGTGGCCGTCGAGCCCGAGGTGACCGCCGACGAGGAGTTCTACGGCAGCCCCGCCGAGGCGGAGGCGGCCGCCACGCGAGGCCGTGGCCGCCGTCGGGCCTCCCGCAAGGCGTCGGCCCCGGCCGGCGCCCCGAGGGCCGAGGCGTCCGCCCCGGTCGTCGAGGTACCCGTCGCCGAGGCCCGGCCCGAGCCGGTTCTCGACACGCCCGCTGTGGAGGCCCCGGAGACCCCCGAGGCCCCCGAGGCTCCGGTCGAGGCCGCGCCCCAGGGGCGCCCGCGCCGTCGGGCCACCCGTAAGGCGACCGCCCCGGCGGGTTCGCCGAAGCAGGCCGAGACCGCGGAGCCGGTCCGGCCGGCCGAGCCCACCACGGACCCGGTCGCGGTCGAGGACCCGGTCGTCGAGGCGCCCGCCGTCGAGACGCCGGCCCCCGAGGCTCCGGAGGAGAAGGCCCCCGAGGCCGAGACCCCCGTGGCCGCCCCGCCGCGCGCCCGGCGCCGGGTGACCCGCAAGGTCACCGCACCGGCGGGCTCGCCCACCGGGTCGGACGACACGGAGGTCGTCGTGGTCGCTTCGGCGCCCGAGGCGAAGGCCCCGGAATCCGACGGCGAGGGAGTGGCGGGAGCGACGGGAGCGGCGGAATCCGGAACAGCGGATTCCGAATCCGAATCCGCGGAGTCGGCCCCGGCGAAGAAGACGGCTCGCAAGGCCGCGGCCAAGAAGGCGCCGGCGAAGAAGGCGGCCGCCAAGAAGACCGTCGCGAAGAAGACCGCCGCCAAGAAGACAACGGCCAAGACGGCCGCGAAGAAGACGACGAAGAAGACCGTCGCCGCTGAGCAGTCGTCGCCGTCCGTAACGGCTTCCGCGCCTTCCGTGGAGGGCGAGTCGTCGACCGGCTGATGAATCCGTAACCGGTTGTTCATCTAAAGGTGTCCCGCTCCGAGTACATCGGGGCGGGACACCTGCTTTGTTTCAGAACTGATGCAAGGGCCGGTTAACGAGCCCGAAATGGGCTGAGAAATCCCTGATAATGTGACGGCGGTTGCCACGCGTGTGAGCGTTCTTCACGGAAACTACGGTTGGTGACAAGGCCCGGCGAACCTACCGACCGGGCCGGATTCCTCGGCAGGGCGTCGGCATCGCGCCGGTGGGGTTACGCGCGACCTCGGTAAGACGTCCCGCACCCGGAGCTCTGCCTGGTAACGAGCTCTTGCGGTGTTCAAGGAGGACGTTCATGACGAGCATCAACGAGCAGCCGATTCCTGCTGCCCGCCCGGTCATCGGGGAAGACGAGATCGAGGCCGCGGTACGCGTGCTGCGCAGCGGTCGCGTCGTGCAGGGCCCGGAGGTCGCGGCCTTCGAAGAGGGCTTCTCCCGCCTGGTCGACGACCGGCACTGCGTCGCCGTCAACTCGGGGACCTCGGCCCTCCACCTGCTGCTGCTGGCCCTGGGCATCGGCCCCGGCGACGAGGTGATCGTCCCCTCCTTCTCCTTCGCCGCCTCCGCGAACGCGGTCCGCCTCGTCGGAGCCGACGTGGTGTTCGCCGACATCGAGCCGGGCAGCTTCGGCCTCGACCCGGCGGCGGTCGAAGCCGCGATCACGCCGCGCACCGCCGCGATCATGCCGGTGCACCTCTACGGCCATCCCGCCGCGATGGACAAGCTCATGCCCATCGCCGACAAGCACAAGCTCGCCGTCGTCGAGGACGCCTGCCAGGCCCACGCCGCGGCGCTGAACGGCACCCCCGTCGGCGCGTTCGGCGCGGGCGGCACGTTCAGCTTCTACCCGACCAAGAACATGCACTCCCTGGAGGGCGGCATGGTCACCACGGCCGACGCCGAACTGGCGCGCACCCTGCGTCTGCTGCGCAACCAGGGCATGGAACAGCGGTACGCCAACGAGATCGTCGGCGCCAACATGCGGATGACCGACGTGTCCGCCGCCGTCGGCCGCGTACAGCTCGGCAAGGTGGAGGCATGGACCGAGCAGCGCCGCGCCAACGCCGCGTACCTCGACGCCCACATCACCGCCCCGGCCGTCACCACGCCGCCGGTGGCCGAGGGCGCCCGGCACGTCTACCACCAGTACACCGTGCGGATCAGCGGTGACCGGGACGCCGCGATGGCGAAGCTCACCGAGGCGGGCATCGGCAACGCGGTCTACTACCCGACGCCGATCCACCGGCTCAAGCCCTACTGGGAGCCGGACCAGAAGGCAGGCCGCACCTGGGACCTGCCCGAGACCGAGCGGGCCGCCGCCGAGGTGGTCTCGCTGCCCGTCCACCCCTCGCTCACCGAGGGCGACCTGGAGCGGATCGCCGCCGCGGTGAACTCCCTGGGGGAGAACCTGTGAGCGCCGTACTGAAGGCCGGACTCATCGGCCTCGGCTCCATGGGCCGCCACCACGCCCGTGTCCTCGCGAGCCTGGAGGGCGTCGAGCTGGTCGGCGTCGTCGACCCGATGGGCGACAAGAACGGCTGGGCCCAGGGCGCCCCCGTCCTCGCCACCGTCGAGGAGCTCATCGCCCTCGGCATCGACTACGCCGTCGTGGCCTGCCCGACCGCGCTGCACGAGGAGGTCGGCCTCCAGCTCGCCGACGCCGGTGTCAGCGCCCTGATCGAGAAGCCGCTCGCCGACACCGTCGAGGGCGCCCGCCGCCTCGTCGACGCGTTCGAGTCGCGCGGCCTGGTGGCCGGCGTCGGCCACATCGAGCGCTGCAACCCGGCCCTCCTCTCGCTCCGCGCCCGCCTGGAGGCCGGCGAGCTGGGCGACGTCTACCAGGTGGTCACGCGCCGCCAGGGCCCGTTCCCGCACCGGATCGCCGACGTCGGCGTGGTCAAGGACCTGGCCACCCACGACATCGACCTGACGGGCTGGGTCACCGGCCGGACGTACACCTCGATCGCCGCTCACACCGTCTCCAAGTCCGGCCGCCCGCACGAGGACATGGTCTCCGCCGTGGGCCAGCTGTCCGACGGCACGATGGTCAACCACCTGGTCAACTGGCTGAGCCCGCTCAAGGAACGCTTCACCTCGGTCACCGGCGAGCGCGGCTGCTTCATCGCCGACACCCTCACGGCCGACCTCACCTTCCACTCCAACGCCGCGGTCACCACCGAGTGGGAGGCGCTGCGCGCCTTCCGCGGGGTCTCCGAGGGCGACATGATCCGCTACGCCATCCCCAAGCGCGAGCCGCTGCTCGTCGAGCACGAGCTGTTCCGCGACGCCGTACAGGGCAAGCCGGCCGACATCTGCACCCTGCGCCAGGGGCTCCGTACGGTCGAGGTGGCCGCCTCCGTGCTGGAATCCGCCACCAGCGGCACCACGGTGCTGATCCCGGCGGACCAGGGGCAGGAGCCCAGAAGGTGACCACACCCGATGTCACGGTGGTCGTGGCCGTCTACAACACGATGCCCTACCTCACCGAGTGCCTCGACTCGCTGGTGGGCCAGAGCATCGGTCACGAGCGGCTCCAGGTCGTGGCGGTCGACGACGGTTCGACCGACGACAGCGGCAAGGAACTCGACCGCTACGCGCAGCGGTACCCGGGCGTCTTCACTGTCGTCCACCAGCCCAACTCGGGCGGCCCGGCCGCTCCGAGCAACCGCGCCCTCGACCTGGCGGCCGGTCGCTTCGTGTACTTCATCGGCTCGGACGACCACCTCGGCGAAGAGGCGCTGGAGCGGATGGTCGCCTGCGCCGACGCCAACGAGTCCGACGTGGTCGTCGGCAAGATGGTCGGCACGAACGGGCGTTACGTCCACCAGAAGCTGTACACGGGCAACCGTGACGTCACCCTCGACGACTCCGAGCTGCCCTACACCCTGGCCAACACCAAGCTCTTCCGCCGGGAACTGGTCGAGAAGCACGGGCTCCGCTTCCCCGAGGACATGCCGGTCGGCAGCGACCAGCCGTTCACCATCGAGGCGTGCGTCCGGGCCCGGAAGATCTCCGTGATCTCCGACTACACCTGCTACTACGCGGTCAAGCGCGGTGACGCGAGCAACATCACCTACCGGGCGAACCACCTGGCCCGGCTCCGCTGCGTCCAGCGGATCATGGAGCACACGGCCGCCCTGATCCCCGCCGGCCCGCGGCGTGACGCCGTGTTCAAGCGGCATTTCGACTGGGAGCTGACCAAGCTCCTGCAGAAGGACTTCCCCACGCTCGACGCCGACACCCGCCGCCAGGTGTGCGAAGGCGTCGGCGCCCTGGTGGACGCCTACTTCACCGACGGCCTGCGCGACGGCACCGGGGTCAAGCGCCGGGTGCGCTTCGGCCTCGCCCGGAGCGGCGCCGTCGACGAGCTCACCCGCGCCATCGCGGAGGAGACCGAACACGGAGCACCGCCCTTCCTGCTGGAGGGCGACCGGGCCTTCGCCACCTACCCCGGGTTCCGTGACCCGGCCGTCGGCCTCGACGAGCGGTACTACGAGGTCCTCGGCGAGTCGGTGGCCGGCCGCCTCTCCGCCGGCACACGACTGGAGTCGGCCGACTGGGAGCAGGAGGGCACGGACTTCGCCTGCGTCCTGCGGGTGCGCGCCGGCATCACCGGCGACACCTCCTCGGCCGTCGTCGCCCTCGCCCAGGGCGCCATGCCGCAGAGCGCGGACAAGTCCGGCGCGCGCAAGCTGCCCGCGGACGCCCCGCGCCCGGAGCGTGGCGGCACGCTCACCGCCGAAGCGGCGAAGGACGGCGGCACCCTGCTGACCGCCCGTATCCCGCTGGCGCTCACACGCACCAAGAGGGGCGCCCGCCTTTACGTGGACGTGGCGGGCACCCCGTACGAGATCCCGGTCCGCACCGAGGGGCTGCCGATGCCGCTGGCCCGCCGGTGGGGGAGCACCGACCCCCACCGGGTGGCGGCGAACACCAACGCGAAGGGCCGGCTCGTGATCACGACGGCCCCCCTGCGGGAACCGAAGCCCAGTGTGGGCGCACGGCTGCGCCGCGCACTGTCCAGGTCGAAGAGGAAGTAACCCGATGAATATCTGTGTAGTCGCGCTCGGCAAGATCGGACTTCCGCTCGCCGTGCAGTTCGCAGCCAAGGGCCACAAGGTCATCGGCGCGGACGTCAACGAGAAGGTCGTCGAACTCGTCAACGCGGCCACCGAGCCGTTCCCCGGTGAGCACGACCTCGACCGCCTGCTCAAGGAGACGGTCGGCGCCGGCCTGCTCTCCGCCACGACGGACACCACGGCAGCGGTCGCCGCTTCCGACGCCGTCGTGGTCGTCGTCCCGCTCTTCGTGGACGCCGAGGGCACCCCCGACTTCGGCTGGATGGACTCCGCCACCAAGGCCATCGCGGCGGGCCTGAAGCCCGGCACCCTGGTCAGCTACGAGACCACGCTGCCGGTCGGCACCACCCGTACCCGCTGGGCGCCGATGCTGGCCGAGGGCTCGGGCCTGACCCCCGGCGAGGACTTCCACCTGGTCTTCTCCCCGGAGCGGGTGCTCACCGGCCGGGTCTTCGCCGACCTGCGCCGCTACCCCAAGCTCGTCGGCGGCATCGACGAGGCGTCCGCCGAGCGCGGCGTCGCCTTCTACGAGGCCGTCCTCGACTTCGACGAGCGGGAGGACCTGCCCCGCCCCAACGGCGTCTGGGACCTCGGCACGGCGGAGGCCTCCGAGCTGGCGAAGCTCGCCGAGACCACCTACCGCGACGTCAACATCGGCCTGGCCAACCAGTTCGCCCGGTTCGCCGGCCAGAACGGCATCGACGTCAAGAAGGTCATCGAGGCCTGCAACAGCCAGCCCTACAGCCACATCCACCAGCCCGGCATCGCCGTCGGCGGCCACTGCATCCCGATCTACCCGCGGATGTACCTGTGGAACGACCCGGAGGCGACCGTCGTGCGCTCGGCCCGCGAGGCCAACGCCGCGATGCCCGCGTACGCCGTCGACCTGCTGGCCGCCGCCTACGGCGACCTGGACGGCGTCGGGGTCCTGGTGCTGGGCGCGGCCTACCGCGGCGGCGTCAAGGAGACCGCGTTCTCCGGCGTCTTCGGCGTCGTCGAGGCCCTGAAGGCGCGGGGCGCGGTGCCCTTCGTCTCGGACCCGATGTACACCCCCGAGGAGCTGACCGCCCTCGGCCTCGTCCCGCACGACGCCCACCAGGCCGTCACCGCCGCCATCCTCCAGGCCGACCACGCCGAGTACCGCGAGCTGGCCGCCGCCGACCTCCCGGACGTCCGCGTCCTGGTCGACGGCCGCCGCACCACGGACCCGGCGAACTGGGCCGGCGTGCGCCGCGTCGTCATCGGCGGCTGACGATGACCTGGCTGATCACCGGCGGGGCCGGCTACATCGGATCCCACGTCGTCGCGCAGATGACGGGCGAGGAGCGCCTCGTCGTCCTCGACGACCTCAGCACCGGGCGCGCGGAACGCCTTCCCGACGGCGTCCCGCTCGTCGTGGGCTCGGTCCTGGACCGGGAGCTGCTCGACCGGGTGCTGGCCGACCACGCGGTGACCGGCATCGTGCACATCGCGGGCAAGAAGCAGGTGGCGGAGTCCGTCGAACGACCGCTGTACTACTACCGCGAGAACGTCGACGGACTGCGCACCCTGCTGGAGGCGGCGGCCGCGGCCGGTGTCCGCCGCTTCCTGTTCTCCTCGTCGGCGGCGGTCTACGGCATGCCCGACGTCGACCTGGTCACCGAGGACACCCCGTGCCTGCCGCTCAGCCCGTACGGCGAGACCAAACTGGCGGGCGAGTGGCTGGTGGCCGCGGCCGGCCGGGCGCACTCCATGGCCACGGCCTCCCTGCGCTACTTCAACGTGGCCGGGGCCGCTTCGGCGGAACTGGCCGACGAAGGCGTCTTCAACCTGGTCCCGATGGTCTTCGAACGCCTGGAGGCCGGCGAGGCCCCCCGGATCTTCGGCGACGACTATCCGACCCCGGACGGCACCTGCGTCCGTGACTACGTCCATGTGGAGGACATCGCCTCCGCACACGTCGCCGCGGCCCGCCGACTGGCCCGCGACCCGTCCGCCGAACTGGTGCTGAACATCGGCCGGGGCGAGGGAGCCTCCGTCGCCGAGATGGTCGGCATCATCCTCGACGTCACCGGCCGCACCGGCCCGCCCCCGGCCACCGGGGCCCGCCGCCCCGGAGACCCGGCCCGGGTGGTCGCCTCCGTGGACCGTATCGCCGGGGAGCTGGACTGGTCGGCCCGGCACGGCATACGCACCATGGTCGAGTCGGCCTGGGCGGGGTGGCGCCTGCGGCACGAGCCACGGGCTTCGGATTGAGGCACCGCGCCCCGGGCCGACCCGGACACCGGGCGTCACGAAGAAACGACCACCGAAACTCAGCAGAACAGGAATGACTGAAGTGCCAGGCATGGACGAGCGCAGCGGACCGCGTCCGCATCTGCTGTACTTCGCGATCGGGTTCCCTCCCGCCGCGAAGAGTTCCGCCTTCCGGATGCGGGAGACCGCGAACCAGTTCGCCGCCGCGGGCTGGGACGTCACCGTCGTCACGATCGCGGAGGAGTCCTGGCTCCGCGACTCCGGCGTGGACCACACGCTCTCGGAGTCCGTCGACGAGCGGATCAGGATCGTGGAGCTGCCGCTGTCCCGGGCCGACCTGGAGACGGACATCCGGCTGTACTCCGAGGAGCGGGCGCTGGACCCCGTCAAGTGGCTGACCGGCTTCCGTAACGAAGCGCTCAAGAGCTTCCCCGAGCCGGTGTTCGGCGGCTGGCGGGGCGCCCTGGAGACGGCCGCGCTGGAGCTCTACCGGGAGCGGCCGGCCGACCTCGTCCTCGCCAGCTGTGTCCCGTACGTCCAGCTCGCCGCCGTCCGCAGGCTCTGGGAGGAGCACAAGGCCCCGTACGCGGTCGACTTCCGCGACGGCTGGTCCCTGGACGTCATCGACGGCGTGGAGGCCTTCCCGAAGGACTCCGAGGCCGGCCGCTGGGAGTCGGACCTGCTGGAGCACGCCCTGTCGCTCTGGGTGGTCAACGACCAGATCGCCGACTTCTACCGCGCCCGCTACCCCGAGCACGCGGAGCGCATCCACGTGGTGCGCAACGGCTACGACCGGGACAGCGTGCCGGAGGTCGAGCTCCGCCCCTCCACCGGGCGGAACCTCGTCTTCGGCCACCTGGGCACGGTCAGTTTCTCCGTCCAGCTGCTGGAGTCGGTCCTCGCCGCCTGGCGCACCGCCCGGGAGCGGGAGCCGCTGCTCGCCGACGCCCGGTTCGAGGTGCGCGGGCACATCGGCGCGGGCTCCAACCGCGAGGCCAACCGGCACGTCGAGGTCCTGCGCGCGGCGGCCGACGACGGCGTCGTGGTGGGCGGTGCGGTACCGAAGGCCGAGGTCGCCGACGTGTACGGCGCCTGGGACGCCCTCGTGCTCGTCATCATCGGCGGGCCGTTCATGACCTCCGGCAAGGTCTACGAGTACATGGCCACCGGACTGCCGATCGTCTCCATGCACGCCGCCGACCACGACGCATCGCGTCTGCTGGACGGCCGCCCGCTCTGGACCGGCCCCCGAGGGCTGGACGAGGAGCGGCTCGCGGACGCGTTCTGCGAGGCGGCCCGGATGGTCGTGGAGGCCACCCCCGCGCAACGCGCGGCCGCCCGTGACCACGGCACCGGCTACGCCCGTGATTCCCTGATGGCGAGCGCCGTGGAGGGCCTGACCGCTCTGGTGCTCGGCCAGAAGCCCGCACTTTCCGGAGGTTCCGGGTCATGACCGATGTACTGATGATCGCGGGTTCGACCCCCAAGGCGACCGTTGTGGCCGCGGCGGTGGACAAGTTCCGGCAGCTCGGGGCCCGCGTCCACCTCGTCGGCAACTTCAAGGTCGCCGACATCGAAGCCGACCTGGGCTGGGCCACCGTGCGCAAGGTGCCCGCCGGAGGTCCGGCGAGCAAGCACGTGCAGCGCAAGACGGACGCGATGCGCTTCCCCGAGCGGCTCTGGTTCCACCTGGAGCGCGACCGGACGGCCCAGGCGGCCGTCCGCTCCGCCGACCTGGTCGTGGCTCTCGACCACCGCGCGGTGTACAGCGCGTGGCGCATCTCGCAGTCCAGGCGACAGCCCGAGGTGTTCTTCGGGCTCGCCGCGGGGCTGCGTGCCCTGGAGAAGCGGCTGGAGACGGGCGCCGCGCAACCCGAGCACGTCCCCGGCCCCCTCACGGTGGCCACCGACGGGCTGCGCCGCCGCGTCCGGACCCTGCCGGCCGACCTGCTGCGCAACGCCACCGGGCCGCTCGCCATGCGCAGCCGCGTCGGCGCCCGCGCCTGGCGCGCCGCGGTCTCGGCACCGGGTGTCCCGGACTCGCTGCGGATGACGGCCACCGAGCAGGTCATCGAGGGCATGTGGCTGGCCGGACGCCAGTCCGGGGCGCTCGTCACCGCCCGTGCGGCCGCCGAGAAGCTCGCCGATCCGGCCATAAAGGCCCAGCTGCTGGACAACGTGGCGTCGAGGGTCATCAGGAACGGCCGGACGCCCGCCAACCTCACCGACGCGGTCACGGCCTATCTGGACCTGGCCGACCGTCGCCACGCGGCAGGTGACCTGACCGGTGCCGCCGACGCCCTGCTGCACGCCACGAAGCTGGCCTTCCACCGCGTCGTCCACATCGACCAGGTCAACAGTCCACTGGCCGCGGATCCGGCCAAGTTCATCGCCCCGTTCCGGAAGTCGACGGCCGCCTCCGCCGTGGTCCGGCCGAAGGGCCGGCTGACCCCGGCCGCGGCCCCGCCCCGGGACCGGCCGCTGCGGCTGCTCGTCGCGACGACCTCCAACGCGAACTTCCTGCACCTGATCCGCTCGTACTACGAGGCCAACCCCGACGTCGAGCTGCGTTTCCTCGACATGGCGGAGCACCCGGGCATGAAGCGGCTCAACGGCGCCGCGCAGCGTCACATAGAGCACCGTCTGGGTGGGGAGCCGCTCTTCGCCCACGGCGTCGAGCAGCAGCTGCGGCCGTATCTGGACTGGGCCGACACCGTGTTCGTGGACTGGTGTGTGGCTCCGGCCGCTCTGTTCACCGTGGTCGACCCCGGAGACACGCGGATCGTCGTCCGGCTCCACAGCTACGAGGCGTTCACCCGCTGGCCGCACATGATGGACTTCTCGCGCGTCGACGACGTGGTGTTCGTCGCCGATCACATCCGTGATCTGTCGGTGGCGTCGATCCCCGGACTGGGCGGCGAGCACGCCCCCCGTACGCACGTGATCGACAACGGCATGGACCTCGCCAACTTCCGGCGTACGAAGGACCCGGCCACCCGCTTCAACCTCGGGCTCGTCGGCATCGGCCAGGTGGCGAAGGACCCGCTGTGGGCCCTGAAGGTTCTCAAGCAGCTCCGGGAACGGGACGAGCGGTACCGCCTGTTCCTGATCGGCGGGGACATGGGCCGCCCGAGCAACGCGGCCAAGGCGTACGCGCGCAAGCTGGAGAAGGCGCTCAGGCCGCTCGTGGAGTCGGGCGCCGTCGTACGGGTCGGCTCCACCGACGACGTGCCCGGGGCGCTGGAGGACGTGGGCGTCATCCTCAGTACGTCGGTACGCGAGGGCTGCCACGTGGGCCTCATGGAGGGCGCGGCCAGCGGCGCGGTCCCGGTGGTCCGCGACTGGCCGTTCTTCGCGGGCCGTGAGAACGGCGCGGGAACGCTCTACCCGGCCGAATGGATCGTGGGGACCCCCGAGGCCGCGGTCGAGCGGGTGCTGTCCCTCACGGCGTCCGACGAGAGCTGGCGCAACGCCGGGAAGCTGGCCACCGAGCACGCGCTGACCACATGGGACTGGCCGGTCGTCCGGCTCGACTTCGACCGGTTGCTGTTCGACCGCTGAGCCGGGACGTACGAGGGCCGGGAATCGTGGAGAAACGATTCCCGGCCCTCGCCGGTACCGCGTCGGCGGGCGAGGAACCCCGCCCGCCGACGCGACCTGCCCGCTCAGCGCTCCGCGAGCACCCCGTCCTTCTCCTCGTACAGCGCTCCGCTCTGCGGGCACTCCCACACCCCCGGCTCGCCCTCGCGCGCCGCCAGGCGGACCCCGCTGCGGCCGACCCAGCCGATCCGGCGGGCGGGCACGCCGACGACCAGGGCGAAGTCCGGGACGTCCTTGGTGACCACGGCGCCGGCCGCGACCATCGACCACCGGCCGACACGGACCGGCGCGACGCAGACCGAGCGGGCGCCGAGCGAAGCGCCCTCGGCGACCTTCACGCCGACCGCCTCCCAGTCGCCGCCGCGCTTCTGCTTGCCGTCCGGGTCGACCGAGCGCGGGTTGTGGTCGTTGGTGAGGACGACGGCGGGGCCGACGAAGACGCCGTCGCCGAGCTCGGCGGGCTCGTACACGAGGGCGTAGTTCTGCAGCTTCACGTTGTTACCGATGCGCACACCGGTGCCGACGTATGCGCCGCGGCCGACGACGCAGCCCTCGCCGAGCCTGGCTCCCTCGCGGATCTGCGCCAGCTCCCAGACGCTGCTGCCCGCTCCGATCTCGGCGGTCTCGTCGACCTGGGCGGTGGGCTGGACCCTGTAGTTCACGGCATGCCTTTCGGAGAGCTGGTGAGCCCCGAAAGCATAAGGCGGGCGGTGCGCCGCCTCCCCGGCCGGAGGCCCGCCTACGGCCCCTCGCCCCGGTTTGACCCCCACACCCCCGCCCCGTAACCTTGTCCTTCGGTGTGTTTCCTTAACGCGCCTACCCCTGAGCACATCCCTCCCGGTAACGGTCGGTGTTCGCGCCGTCCGCCAGGAGAGGCCGCTCATCCTTCCGGATCGTCCCGGGCCCCGGCCCGTGCGAGCGGCTGGCATCAGGGGATCCGTTCCGAGCGAGAGAGAGATCCGCGTGTACGCCATCGTGCGCAGCGGTGGTCGCCAGCACAAGGTAGCTGTCGGCGACATCGTTGAGGTTGACAAGATTTCCACTGCCAAGGTTGGCGACACGGTCGAGCTCTCGACCCTGCTCGTTGTCGACGGTGACGCGGTCACCAGCGACCCGTGGGTGCTGGACGGCATCAAGGTCACGGCCGAGATCGTGGACCACCACAAGGGCGCGAAGATCGACATCCTTCGCTACAAGAACAAGACCGGCTACCGCCGTCGCCAGGGTCACCGCCAGCAGTACACGGCGATCAAGGTCACCGGTATCCCCGCGGCTGCGAAGTAAGGGACTGAGAACACATGGCACACAAGAAGGGCGCATCTTCCACTCGGAACGGGCGCGATTCCAATGCTCAGCGGCTCGGCGTGAAGCGCTTCGGCGGTCAGGCCGTCAACGCCGGTGAGATCCTGGTCCGCCAGCGCGGCACCCACTTCCACCCGGGCACGGGCGTCGGCCGTGGCGGCGACGACACGCTGTTCGCGCTCGCCGCCGGTGCGGTGGAGTTCGGTACGCACCGTGGCCGCAAGGTCGTGAACATCGTTCCGCTCGCCGTCTGATCCTTCTCAGCGCGCGCAGAACGACACACAGCACCTTCCGAGGGCGGATCTCAGCTTTCCCGGCGAACGGGGAAGCGGGTCCGCCCTCGGCGTGTTACGACAGAGACAATCCCGTATTTTTCTGCTGTACCTGGAGGCACCAACCATGACCACCTTCGTGGACCGCGTCGAGCTGCATGCCGCCGCGGGTAACGGAGGCCACGGCTGCGCCTCCGTCCACCGTGAGAAGTTCAAGCCGCTGGGTGGCCCCGACGGGGGCAACGGCGGACGCGGCGGCGATGTGATCCTCGTCGTCGAGCAGTCCGTGACCACGCTGCTGGACTACCACCACAGCCCCCACCGCAAGGCCACCAACGGCCAGCCCGGCGCCGGCGACAACCGCTCCGGCAAGGACGGCCAGGACATGGTCCTGCCCGTCCCCGACGGCACCGTGGTCCTCGACAAGGCCGGGAACGTGCTCGCCGACCTCGTCGGCCAGGGCACCACCTTCGTGGCCGGTCAGGGCGGCCGCGGCGGCCTCGGCAACGCGGCGCTGGCCTCGGCCCGCCGCAAGGCCCCGGGCTTCGCGCTGCTCGGCGAGCCGGGGGAGAGCCGGGACATCGTCCTGGAGCTCAAGACCGTCGCCGACGTGGCCCTCGTGGGCTACCCGAGCGCGGGCAAGTCCTCGCTGATCTCGGTGCTCTCCGCGGCCAAGCCGAAGATCGCGGACTACCCGTTCACCACCCTCGTGCCGAACCTCGGCGTCGTCACCGCCGGCTCGACCGTCTACACCATCGCGGACGTTCCCGGGCTCATCCCCGGCGCCAGCCAGGGCAAGGGCCTCGGCCTGGAGTTCCTGCGGCACGTCGAGCGCTGTTCGGTGCTCGTGCACGTCCTGGACACCGCGACCCTGGAGTCCGACCGTGACCCCGTCTCCGACCTCGACATGATCGAGGAGGAGCTGCGGCTCTACGGCGGCCTGGAGAACCGGCCCCGCATCGTCGCCCTCAACAAGATCGACATCCCGGACGGCCAGGACCTCGCCGACATGATCCGCCCCGACCTGGAGGCCCGCGGCTACCGCGTCTTCGAGGTCTCCGCGATCGCGCACAAGGGCCTCAAGGAGCTCTCCTTCGCGCTCGCCGGGATCATCGCCGAGGCGCGCGCCACCAAGCCGAAGGAGGAGGCGACCCGCATCGTCATCCGTCCCAAGGCCGTCGACGACGCGGGCTTCACCGTCGCCCTGGACGACGAGGGCATCTACCGCGTGCGTGGCGAGAAGCCCGAGCGCTGGGTGGGCCAGACCGACTTCAACAACGACGAGGCCGTCGGCTACCTCGCCGACCGGCTCAACCGGCTCGGCGTCGAGGCCGCCCTGATGAAGGCGGGCGCCCGGGCCGGCGACGGCGTCGCGATCGGTCCCGAGGAGAACGCGGTCGTCTTCGACTGGGAGCCGACCGTGACCGCGGGTGCCGAGATGCTCGGCCGCCGCGGCGAGGACCACCGCCTGGAGGAGCCGCGCCCCGCCGCGCAGCGTCGCCGGGACCGCGACTCCGAGCGTGACGACGCGGAGAAGGAATACGACGAGTTCGACCCCTTCTAGAAGAGTCTCTCCCGGGGGAGCCCCCCGGTCATGGCCGACGGCCCGTCTCCCCGGAGGCGGGCCGTCCGGTAGCCTCGGGGCCGGGCGCCGGTGGTTTTCGCCGGTCACGCCGGGTGCACGTGCCGCGGATGTGTGGATTGAGCAACACAACTGTGGGGTCGGTCACCCCGTGCGACCGCCCCGAAGCGCCCAACCTCCCTGGCCAGAGGGTGAACTGCGGGTATCCGCAGGACGATCGGCGGACGACGTCCACCTTGCGAGACGGTCACGGAGAGTGCGACCATCACACTGTTCCCCCGTCATAGCAAGGTAGGTCGTCTGTGTCTGTGCCGCATGAAGCCAAGCCCCGGACCACAGCGGTCGTGCTCGCCGGTGGGACCGGCCAGCGCGTGGGCCTGTCGATCCCCAAGCAGCTGCTGAAGATCGCCGGCAAGGCCGTCATCGAGCACACGCTGACCATCTTCGAGAACGCCGAGGGCATCGACGACGTCATCGTGCTGATGGCGCCCGGTTTCGTGCCCGACGTCGAGAAGATCGTCGCGAAGGCCGGACTGACCAAGGTCACCCGGATCATCGAGGGCGGCAACACCCGCAACGAGACCACCGAGCGCGCCATCGCGGCCCTCGGCGAGGGCCTCGCGGCGGGCGAGGACCGCAACATCCTCTTCCATGACGCGGTACGCCCCCTGCTGTCACAGCGTGTGATCACGGACTGCGTCGACGCGCTGGACCGTTACCAGGCCGTCGACGTCGCCATCCCGTCCGCGGACACGATCATCGTGACCCGCACGCACGGTGAGGACGGCGAGTTCATCACCGAGGTGCCCGACCGCTCCCGGCTGCGCCGCGGCCAGACGCCGCAGGCCTTCAAGCTCTCCACGATCCGCAGGGCGTACGAGGTCGCGGCGGGCGACCCCAACTTCCAGGCGACCGACGACTGTTCGGTGGTCCTCAAGTACCTCCCCGACGTGCCGATCTATGTGGTCGCGGGCGACGAGTACAACATGAAGGTGACCCAGCCGGTCGACGTCTTCATCACCGACAAGCTCTTCCAGCTGGCCTCCACCGCCGCCCCCCGCCAGGCCGACGAGGCCGCCTACCGGGAGCTTCTCACCGGCAAGACCCTCGTCGTCTTCGGCGGTTCGTACGGCATCGGCGCGGACATCGCCTCCCTGGCGGAGAGCTACGGCGCGAAGGTCTACGCCCTGGGCCGCTCCACCACCGGTACGCACGTGGAGAACCCGGAGCACGTGGACGACGCGCTCTCCAAGGCGTACGCCGAGACCGGGCGGGTCGACTACGTCATCAACACCGCGGGCGTGCTGCGGATCGGCAAGCTGGCCGAGACCGACAACACGACGATCCAGGAAGCCCTGAACGTCAACTACCTGGCGCCCGTCCAGATCGCCCGCGCCTCGTACAAGTACCTGGCGGAGACCCAGGGCCAGTTGCTGCTCTACACCTCCAGCAGCTACACCCGGGGCCGCGCCGAGTACAGCCTCTACTCCTCCACCAAGGCCGCCATGGTCAACCTCACCCAGGCGCTCGCCGACGAGTGGGCGGGCGAGGGCATCCGGGTCAACTGCGTGAACCCGGAGCGCACCGCGACCCCGATGCGCACCAAGGCGTTCGGCCAGGAGCCCGAAGGCTCGCTGCTCTCCTCGGAGGCCGTGGCCCGCACCTCGCTGGACGTCCTGCTCTCCGCCCTGACCGGTCACGTCATCGACGTACGGCAGCAGGACCCGACGGCGGGAGCCGCCGAGTCCTCCGGTTTCGAGCAGGCCCTGGCCTCCGTGCTGGACCGTCAAGCAGATGTGTAATAATTCTTGACAAATGTGCTTTTCCGGGCCTCTGTTGTCGCTTTGTGCGATGACAGAGGCCCGAATGCGTGAAGCCGCACCTTCACATTTCCGCCAATACGTGAATCAACCGGCACCCCTTGGAGCAGGTTCTTCGTGATCTCGACAGCCATTCGCCTGGCCCGTGTGGGCAGCAGGTCGGAACTGGCGGCAGCGTTGTTGATGGGGCTGGGATATCCCTGCGTCATGCTTGCCGCGCTCATTCCCCACATCTGGTTCTTCGCGGCGGCCGCCGCTGTCACGTATGCCACCGACTGGTATCTGCACCAGAAGGGGAGCTATCTGGTCAACCGCCTGGGCAAGGTGCGCGCCGGGCTGTCGATCCGCTTCCTGCTGCGGCAGCTCATGGTCATCCTGCTGCTGGCCCGGCTGGATCTCGCCGAGTCGCCGCTGTTCTACTCGGCGGTGGCGTGCTTCCTGCTCTTCTACGGGCTCCAGGCGCCGCACGGCGCCCTGACGACCCTGATCCGGCTCCGCCGCACCATGCCGGTCGTCACCCGCAACGTGGACCTGCACGCGGTCCGCATCCCCGACGCCCCGCCCGGCGCGCTGCTGCGGCGCTCCGCCGAGAAGATGCTGCACCTCGACATCCCGGCCGTGGTGGGCATCCTGATCGCCGCCGGTACCGGTGAGGACGTCATCGGCTACGCGGGCATCGGCCTGACGCTGCTGCTGGCCCTGCTCTACCTCGCGCTGCTGTTCCCGTACATGCGCCGGGGCCGGCTGGCGCCTCCGGCCCCCGCCGTGCTCAAGGCCGTCGACAGCTGGCTGCGCGACTACCAGCCGACCGTGGTGCTCTACTTCTCCGGCTCCAACGAGTCCGCCTACCAGGGCAACATGTGGCTGGAGACCATGGCCCGGGTCGAGGGCCGGCCGCTGATCATCATGCGCGAGCGCGGTCTCGTATCGCAGCTGGCCGAGACCTCCGTCCCGGTCATCTGCGTCCCGGCGGGCACCCATCTGATGAACCTGGACCTCTCGACCGTCCGGGTCTGCCTGTATCCGGCCAACGTCGGCAAGAACATCCACATCCTGCGGGTCCCGACGATGAAGCACGTCTTCATCGGGCACGGAGACAGCGACAAGCTCGCCAGCGTCAACCCGTACTCCAAGGTCTACGACGAGGTCTGGACCGCGGGCCGGGCCGGCCGCGACCGCTACGCGCTGGCCGACGTCGGCGTCCTCGACCAGGACATCGTCGAGGTCGGCCGTCCGCAGCTGGAGCCCATCAGGAGCTGGACGGGCGCCGTCAAGAACCCCATCCCGACCGTGCTGTACGCGCCCACCTGGGAGGGCTGGGACGACAACCCGGGCAACACCTCCCTGCTGCTGGCGGGCGAGAACATCGTGCGCCGGCTGCTGAACGCCGCCGACCCGGTCCGGATCATCTACAAGCCGCACCCCTTCACCGGCATCCGCAGCGGCAAGGCCAAGGCCGTCAACGTCCGGATCCGGGCGATGCTGGACAAGGCCGCCGCCGAGCGCGCCGCCGATCCCCGCTGGGCGAAGGAGGCGTCGTCGGCCGCCGCCGGGCAGAGCGCGGCCAAGGCCGAGCTGACCCGGATCGAGGCGCGGCTCGCGCAGTTGTCGGCCGTCGGCCGCTCGGGCGGCGACGAGGCGGAGGAGTCGCGGATCTCGCTCGCCGACCCCGCCCGCGAGGCGGAGGCAGCCCGTTTGCGGGCCGAGTGGAACGACGCCTACTGGCGCTCCTTCGGCTGGTGGGAGCACCGTACGGTGACCGGCGCGCAGCCCAAGCTGTACGACTGCTTCAACGAGTCCGACGCCATGGTTTCGGACATTTCCAGTGTGGTCTCCGACTTCATCGCGAGCGGCAAGCCGTACGCGGTCACCGACTCCGCCGCGCTCGGAGCCGAGGAGTTCAAGCGGCAGAACACCGCGGTGCGCGCCGCGGTCATCCTGTCCAACGGCGCCGAGGAGCTAGACGCGCTGCTGGCCGCGGTGGCCGACCCGGCGGCGGACACGCTGGCGAACGCCCGCCGCGAGCTGAAGAGCTACCTCCTGGGGCCGGACGAGCCGACCTCCATGGAGCAGTTCAACGCCGCCGTACGGGCGCTGGCCGCCAAGGCCGAGGCCCGCAACGTGGGCGTCGCCCAGCGGCTCGGCGACCAGTCCGTGGCGGTGCCGGACGAGGAGGCCGTCACCAGCGGCGTCGGGGCCGGCGATCCGCAGGCGGTGGCCGAGGCCGACGCCACGGCGGACCCGGACGCACCGGAGGCCGAGGCGGCGGAGGCTCGGGCGGCCCTCGCCGAGGGGTCCTCGTCCGTGCGCTGAGCGCCGTACGGCCGAGCACCGCACAGCTGATCGAACTGGCTGAAAAGTAGGCAACCCCGATCACGGCCCGTACGTCTCTCCTTGGGGGAGGGATGTACGGGTCGTTCGGCATGCGGATGCGCAAAGGGTGCAGAGTCGGGCGATCTTCCTTCTTCCGTGATCAAATCGACAGGTGCACATGGCCGACATGCCCAGGAAGAACGACGAGCCCGATGTCAGTGTGATCATCGGAGCTTATGACGCGATGCCCTACCTGGTCCGGTGCCTGGAGTCCGTCGAGGCGCAGACCATCGGCGCGGACCGCATGGAGATCGTCGCGATCGACGACGGCTCCACCGACGGCACCGGCGCCTGCCTGGAGGAGTTCGCCGCCAGGACCGCGATTCCCATGAGAGTCGTCCGACAGGCGAATTCCGGCGGACCCAGCGGCCCGCGCAATCGGGGTCTCGGTCTCGCCCGCGGCCGGTACGTCTTCTTTCTCGACGCGGACGACTATTTCGGCGAGGAAGCCCTGGAGCGCATGGTCGCCATGGGCGACCGGGCGGGTACGGACGTGGTGCTCGGGAAGATCGTCGGCGTCAATCGCGGTGCCGCGAAATCGATGTGGAAAGAGACCGTCGAGCGAGCCGACCTGTATTCCTCCAACGTCAAATTCACGTTGAGCGCGCAGAAACTGTTCCGGCGCGACCTCCTCGTACGCCTCGGAATGACCTTCGACGAGAAGCTGAAGACGGGCGAGGACGCCCTGTTCACGATGGAGGCGTACATCCGCGGCAACGGGATCTCCGTAGTCGCCGACTACACCTGCTACTACCTGGTGGGCCGCGAGGACCGCAACCAGATGACCAAGAAGGGCAGCTACAAACGCCGCTTCGACTCGGCCCGCGCCCTCATGGGGCTCATCGCCCAGTACGTGCCCCCGGGCCCCCGGCGCGACGTCCTGATGGTGCGGCCCTTCGTCATCACGCTGCTGCCCCAGTTCGGCCCCGGACTGCTGAAGCAGAAGCCCGAGGTCCGCGAGCGGAAGATGGCGCTCGCCGCCCCGCTGATGAAGACGTACTGGACCCCGGAACTCGGCCGCAACCTCAAGGTGAACGAACGGCTGCGGCTGATGTGCCTCGCCGAGGGCCGGCTCGACCTGCTCCTGGACATCGTTGCCTTCCTGCGCGCCAAGGAGGAGCCCGAACTCGTCCGCCGGGGGAACCCGCCCCGTCTCCACCTCGCCTACCCGCACTTCGGGGAGAGCTCCGTGCTCCCCGACCGGGCCTACGAGGTGACCATCACGGAATGGGTCGGCGGACGGCGGATCGAGGCACCGCGGGACAAGCCCCGCATCTCCCTCGCCCGGCGCGTGGTCCGCAAGGCCCGCCGGGCGCTGCTCGGCGTCGTGCGCACCCCCCGCGCCCACCGCGTCTGACGGGACGGGGCCGGGGGAGCCCAGGACCCCTCTCCCGCCCCGGTGACGACCGGGGCGGTTCGTCCTGTGAGAGGTGTCACGTCATACTGTGGGGCAACCATGAGACGGTTGGAGACGTCTCATTTACGCCCCGTCCTCCTGGGGTTCATCATCTGCACGTCCCCCCGGAAAGGCCCTCCACCCGTGGCGTCCCTCGAAGCGATCCCCGACGAGCTCAGCCGGCTCATGAAGTACTTCCCGGAGACTCCGGTCGAGGAGCGCCCCGAATTCCACCGAGCGGCCAAGGACTTCCTGGCCCGTGCCGCTCCCAAGGTCGTACGGCAGTTCTCCCCGATGGCCCGGGTCAAGTGGCACCTGGCTGCCAGCGGCCGCGGTGACGAACTGGTGGACCTGCTGCACTACGAGCGTGAGAACCCGGGAGCCTTCTCCGTCCGCGGCCTGCGGCGCGCCCGCATCGAGCTGCCCGGCGTCGAGAGCTCCTCGCTCCCCTCCTCGGTACGCAACTTCAACCGCAGCGAACTCCCCGTACGCGGCAAGCTCCTCGACCTCGGCTGGGAGGACGGCAAGCTCCTCGTCAAGGGGTACGCCTACATCCCCAACGTCCCCTCGGCCACCGGCAAGCGCTCGCTGCGCGTCGCCGTGCTCCGCCGCCAGGGCAGCCGCTCCACCCTCCCGCTGCGGATGCGCACCGTCCTGGAACCCCGCGCCACCGCCGAGGCCAAGGGCGCCCTGCACAACTACGACTGGTCCGGCTTCGAGCTCGGCATCGACCCGTCCCGACTGCGCGTACGCGGCCAGTGGCAGCCCGGCACCTGGCGCCTGGGCATCGGCATCCCGCGCCCCGGCGGCATGTCCGTGGGCAGCATCACCAAGAACAACGCGGGCGCCTCCGGCCACAGCTACACGCGGGTCCTGGACGACGGCGTCCGCCTCGTCGCCGGCTTCGACCGCAACCGGCTCAAACTCTCCGTGGACGTCGTCCCGGCCGAGATCATCGCCCAGGAAGCCGACGGCGAGACCCTCACCGTCACCCTGCGCTCCCGCGTCACCACCCCCGCGGGCAAGTACCCCACCGCCCTGCGCATCGACCACGAGCCGAGCGGATTCGCCACCGACCTCCCGCTCCAGCAGGGCGAGACCGGCGCCGACGGCTGGCTCCGCCACACCGCCCGCCTCGACTTCGCGGACCTCCCCGTCGACGACGTGCGCCCCGGCAAGTCCGTCAAGTACCGCGCCCAGATCCTCTTCGCCGACGGCACCACCCGCCGCGCCACCAACGGTGCGCAGTCCGTCACCGGAGTCCACCCGCTGCCCGAAGGACGCGAGTTCGCGATCCTCACCGACGGCGCCGGGAACTTCACCCCCCAGGTCCGCACGGTCCAGCCCCTCGTCGACAGCGTCGAGTGGAGCGCCGACGGCGAGCTGGTCCTCTCCGGCGTCTACACCGGCCCCGCCGAGCAGATGAAGATGGTCCTGCGCCACACCGGACGCAACGAGGACCGCCCGCTGCCCGTCGAGTTCGCCGACGGCCGCTTCACCGCCCGCCTGCGCCCGGACACCATGCCCACCTACGAGGGCACCGTGCCGCTGCGCGCCGGCCGCTGGATGCCGCGCCTGCGCCTGCGCACCGAGTGGGACCACACCCGCGACCTCCCCGTCACGATCCGCCCCGACCTCGTGAACACGCTGCCGCTGGCCCACTGCGGCGAGCACCGCACGTACACCGTCGAGCGGCTCGACTTCGACCGGATCTTCGTGGAGTCCGGGCCGGTCCTCGACCCGGAGCTGCGCGGCGCCTACCGCCAGCGGCTGATGCGCGACGTCTACACCCCCGAGCAGCGCAAGCTGCCGCTGCGCGAGGCCGTGCTCTACAACAGCTTCGGCGGCAAGCAGTTCTCCGACTCGCCCCGCGCGGTCTACGAGGAGCTCAAGCGCCGCGGCACCGAGGTCGAGCACATCGCGATGGTCCACGACCAGCAGGTCGTCCTGCCGCCCGGCGTCCGCGGCGTCGAGTGGGGCAGCAAGGAGTGGTACGAGGCACTGGCCCGCAGCCGGTACGTCGTCACCAACGGCGGCATCCGCGAGTGGTTCGTCCGCCGCGAGGGCCAGGTCATCGTCCAGACCTGGCACGGCACCCCGCTCAAGCGCATCGGCGCCGACCTGCTCGGCACCCCGAAGGCGAACCTGGCCTACATCGCGAGCCTCCCGCAGCGCTCGCGCCAGTACAGCCTGTTCATCACGCCGAACGCCTTCACCACCCCGATCATGACCAACTCCTTCCGCCTCCAGTGCGAGGTCCTGGAAGCGGGCTACCCGCGCAACGACGTCTTCCACGCCCCCGACCGCGTCAAGCGCGCCGCGGCCGTACGGGAGAAGCTCGGCATCCCCGCGGGCAAGAAGGTCGTCCTGTACGCGCCCACCTGGCGCGACGACCAGCGCTACGGCGGCCGCCGCTTCAAGCTGGACAACCAGATCGACGTCGAGGCCGCGAAGCGCGAGCTCGGCGACGACCACGTGCTGCTCTACCGCAAGCACCACAAGGTCCTCGACTCCATCCCCGGCGCCGGACAGGGCTTCGTCTACGACGTCACGTACTACCCGGACATCGCCGACCTCTACCTGATCGCCGACGTGCTGATCACGGACTACTCCTCGGTGCTGTTCGACTTCGCGCACTCCGGGCGGCCGATGCTCTTCTTCACGTACGACCTGGAGCACTACCGCGACACCCTGCGCGGCTTCTACTTCGACTTCACCTCCCGCGCC
The DNA here is from genome assembly GCF_044768525.1 of Streptomyces sp. NPDC091287. Taxonomy (NCBI): domain Bacteria; kingdom Bacillati; phylum Actinomycetota; class Actinomycetes; order Kitasatosporales; family Streptomycetaceae; genus Streptomyces; species Streptomyces sp. NPDC091287. The sequence goes on along the minus strand of NZ_JBIVUV010000010.1, from coordinate 114,862 downwards.
CCCGGACCGCTGATCAAGACCTCCGAGGACCTGGTCTCCGCGATCCGGAACATCGACGAGGTGAGCGAGGAGTACAAGGAGAAGTACGCCCAGTTCCGGGTCGACTTCTGCGAGCCCTCCGACGGCCGCGCCGCCGCCCGGGTCGTGGACCGGATGCTCGCCGTCAAGGACGAGCAGCAGAGCTGAGCCCACCGCGGCCGCCCCCGCCGCCCGCCCGCACCCCGTTCACCTGCCGTCCTTCGGCGTCCACCGAGCGGAACGGGCAGGCAGCGGGGGCGGCCGCTCGCGTACTGTGCTGTGCCGGGGCGGCACAGCGGGCCCCGCATCGGACACCGGGGCGATCCAGAGCGAGGAAGCACGTGGCAGAGCAGAGGCCGTCGGGCCGCGAGCCGGCAGTGACCGGCGCCCGCAGGGTCGTAGTCAAGGTCGGCTCCTCCTCGCTCACCACCGCGTCCGGCGGCCTCGACGCCGACCGCGTCGACGCCCTCGTCGACGTCCTGGCCAAGGTCAGGGACGGCGGCGAACGCGAGGTCGTCCTCGTCTCCAGCGGAGCCATCGCCGCCGGACTGGCCCCGCTCGGCCTCGTCCGCAGGCCCAAGGACCTGGCCCGCCAGCAGGCCGCCGCCAGCGTCGGCCAAGGCCTCCTCGTGGCGCGCTATACCGCCTCGTTCGCGCGCTACGGCGTCCGCGTCGGTCAAGTGCTCCTCACCGCCGACGACACCAGCCGCCGCGGCCACTACCGCAACGCCTACAGCACCCTGGACAAGCTCCTGGAGATGGGCGCCGTCCCCGTCGTCAACGAGAACGACACCGTCGCCACCGACGAGATCCGCTTCGGCGACAACGACCGGCTCGCCGCCCTCGTCGCCCACCTCGTCCACGCCGACCTGCTCGTCCTGCTCTCCGATGTGGACGGCCTCTACGACGGACCGCCCGGCACCCCCGGCGCCTCCCGGATCGCCGAGGTCACCGGCCCCGACGACCTGACCGGCGTCACCATCGGCAGCGCCGGGAAGGCGGGCGTCGGAACCGGCGGCATGGTCACCAAGGTCGAGGCCGCCCGCATCGCCACCGCCGCCGGCATTCCCGTCGTCCTCACCTCCGCCAGCCGCGTCGCCGACGCGCTCGCGGGCCGCGACACCGGCACGTACTTCCACCCGACCGGACGCCGCTCCGCCGACCGGCTCCTGTGGCTGGCCCACGCCTCCACCCCGCAGGGCGCGCTCACCCTCGACGACGGCGCCGTACGGGCCGTGGTGGAGCGGCGCACCTCCCTGCTGCCCGCCGGAATCTCCGCCGTCGAGGGCGAGTTCAGCGCCGGCGACCCGGTCGAGCTGCGCGACCCGCACGGCACCCCGGTCGCCCGCGGACTCGTCAACTTCGACGCGAAGGAGATCCCCCAGCTGCTCGGCCGCTCGACCCGGGACCTCGCCCGCGAACTGGGGCCCGCCTACGAACGCGAGGTCGTACACAGGGACGATCTGGTCCTCCTCGCGCCGCGCCTCACCCCCTGAAACGGCTGAAAGTCCCGCCATCCAGCGGGGACCTTCCCCAAAACCACCCCACGCCCGCCTGTGGACTGGTCCACTTTGTAGTGGGGAAACAGGGGTACCGCACAGCAACACATCACAGGAGGCCGCCGGTGAGACGAGCGCGCCCGGGGGCGCCGCCCCGAGGCACGGCCAACCGCGCCCTGACGAGTGTCGGAGCGGGGGCGGATCTCGACCGGAATCCCGCCCCGGCGGACACCGTCGAACGGGAGCCGGTCACGACGGCGAAGGAGGAGTCCCCGCAGTCCAAGCTCTGGCACATCACGCTCAGCGTGTCGGGCGCCGAGACTCCGCTGGGGGAGGTCAGACGCGGCCTGGAACAGCTCGCGCACGACCACCCCTTCCTGCTGACCAGCCGCTACGCGAGCGACCACGCGGAGATCCGCTACTGGGAAGAGGCCCGCGATCTGCACGACGCGGCCGCGGTCGCGCTGCGGCTGTGGGGCGAGCACCGCTCCAGCGCCCAGCTCCCGCCCTGGGAGATCGTCGGCCTGGAAGTCATCGACCGCGAGACCTACCACCTGCGGATCGCCGAGGGCTACGGACCGCCGCCCGCGGCACCCGTGGGCGTGCACCCCTACTGACCCTGGGGGCGATCCGGTGGCGTCCGCGCCTCGGGTCGGGCGTCTCGCATCACGGGATACGTGACGGATGCCCGCAGAGTGCGCATTACTCTGCGGGCATGACCACGCTCTCGCCCTACGACAACCTCTCCCCGGTCGCGCAGACCGCCTACCGGGCCCGCGCCGCCGCCGCCGACATCGCGCCACTTCCGCGCGCGGCCAAGGACGACGCGCTGCTGGCCATCGCCGACGCCCTCGAAGTGCGCACGAGCGAGATCGTCGAAGCCAACGCGAAGGACGTCGAGCGCGCCCGCGAGGCCGGGACGAGCGAAGGCATCATCGACCGCCTCACCCTCACCCCGGAACGGATCCGCGCCATCGCCGCCGACGTACGGGACGTCGCGGCCCTCCCCGACCCGGTCGGTGAGGTGGTGCGCGGCTCGACCCTGCCCAACGGCATCGACCTCCGGCAGGTGCGGGTCCCGCTCGGCGTGGTCGGCATCATCTACGAGGCCCGGCCCAACGTCACCGTCGACGCGGCCGCTCTCTGCCTGAAGTCCGGCAACGCGGTCCTGCTGCGCGGCTCCTCCTCGGCCTACGCCTCCAACACCGCCCTCGTCCGGGTCCTGCGCGACGCCGTCGGTGGCTCCGGCCTGCCGGCCGACGCGGTGCAGCTCGTCCCGGGCGAGAGCCGTGAGTCCGTGCGCGAACTGATGCGGGCCCGCGGTCTGGTCGACGTCCTCATCCCGCGCGGCGGCGCCTCACTGATCCGCACGGTCGTCGAGGAGTCCACCGTGCCCGTCATCGAGACGGGCACCGGCAACTGCCACGTCTACGTCGACGCGCAGACGGATCTGGCCATGGCGGTCGACATCCTGATCAACTCCAAGGCCCAGCGCCCCAGCGTCTGCAACGCGGCCGAGACCCTCCTCGTCCACAAGGACGTGGCGGACGCCTTCCTGCCGCTCGCCCTGGACGCGCTGGCCGAGGCCGGGGTCACCGTCCACGGCGACGAGCACGTCCTCGCCCGCGCCGAGGCGTCCAAGGCCACGGTGGTCCCGGCGACGACGGAGGACTGGGAGACCGAATACCTCTCCTACGACATCGCGGCGGCTGTCGTCGACTCCCTGGACGCGGCGGTCGCCCACATCCGGCTCTGGTCCTCCGGCCACACCGAGGCGATCGTCACCACCTCGCAGGCCGCCGCCCGCCGGTTCACCCAATTGGTCGATTCGACGACGGTCGCCGTGAACGCTTCCACCCGCTTCACGGACGGCGGGCAGTTCGGCTTCGGCGCCGAGATCGGCATCTCCACGCAGAAGCTGCACGCCCGGGGTCCGATGGGCCTGCCCGAGCTGACCTCGACGAAGTACATCGTCACGGGGGACGGGCACACCCGCTAGACCCCTCCCCGGCCCCTCCGGTCGGCCCCTCCCGCGGGGTGGGGCCGACCGCGTGTGCCCCGTGACGATCCGGGGGAGTTCACGGGGTCCCTGCCCAAAAGGTCCCGACCGGGCTACCCTGAAACCGTGCCGGACGACGTGGGGGGCAAGCCGTTTCCTGACGGCTGGGAGCCCGACGACGACCGCGGGGGCGCGGACGAGGACTTCGCCTCCGTGGTGTTCGACGAGGACTTCGTCCGGTCGGCGCCCGTCCATGAGCCCACCGCCGTGGAGCGCCTGCTCGCCGCCGCCGAGGCCCGTGCCGAGGCCGACGCCGCCCGCGCCCGTCGGAGCCGCCGCGCGGACGACGACGCCTACGACCCCTACGGCGGCCCCCGGGGCTACCACGACCCCCAGGACCTCGACTACGACCCCGACCACGGCATCGGGGACGACGACTGCGCCCCGGGGCCCTACGGCCGCCACGGCGGCTCCTTGCGCCCCTACCGCAACTCCGCCCGCTGGCACCGCCCGGTCGCCTGGCTGCTCGCCCTGGTGATGGGCGTCGGCATGGTCTCCCTCGCCTTCACCGCGGTCTACCGGGGCGGCTCGAACAACCGACAGGACCAGGTGCCGCCGCCCGTCACCAGCGGCGTGGACAAGCCCGGAGCCGCCCCGTCGGCCTCCGCGGACTACTCCCGCCCCACGGTCTCCGCCGAGCCCCGGGTGCCCTGAACCACCCGCTCCGTCACCCGATCGCCGACGGCCGCCCCAGGTGCTTCCGCAGTTCCCGGCGGTCTCCGCGTTTACGCGGGCCGCAATCGACCTACCCTCAAGATGTGACCCCTCGTTCCCAGGGGGGCTTCTCGCTGCGGAGGCCACTCGGCCGAAGCAGACCGTTGCGCACCGAACCGACCGGTGTGGAGATGGGGAGAGAAGTCATGACAGGCCGCTCAGAACCACCGGACGGTGCGCCCGAGAACCCCGCGGGCGGCGAGGACGAGTACCGCTCGCTCGTCTTCGACGAATCGTTCGTCCAGGCTGCGCGGATGCAGGAGTACTCGGCGCAGGAACGGATGGGCGAGCACGCCCGCGCCGTCCGAGCGCTGCCCGAGGCGCAGGTCATCCGCAGCGGCGGCGGCTCCCGGGCCGCCATAGCCCTGGTCGTCCTCATCGCCCTGGCCTTCGCGGTGGCCGTCTACATCGGATTCCGGAGCCCGTACCCCCAGCCGGCCACCCGGCGGGCCGAACCCCTGCGGACCACCGTCGTCCCCCTGGCCCCCCGGGGAGCCGTACCGGGCGGATCACCCGAGCGGCTGTACCGGGCCGAGCCGGTCTCCGGATTCCGCACGGGCGCCGACGGCATCAACTTCCCCACCGTGCAGCGCACGCAGAACTTCTCCGACAGCCAGATCACCGCCGCTCTCGCCACGGTCAAGGACTACCTGGTGGAGTCGTCCCTGAACCCCGACGTCCTCACCGGCTCCGTACGCCGGCCCGTCGAGCACCTCCTCGACCCGGACCAGCGCGCCCAGTTCGAACAGAACCTGAGCGGCCCGGCGGACGACGGGAGCCGCGCCGCCACCGGCTGGCTGGTGCGCTTCGACCCGGAGCAGGTGGAACTCGCGGACCCGCAGATCCGGGTCGAGGGGACCCTCAGCTACGAGGAGGAGGCCCCGGGCGTCCTCGGCGTCGTCTCGGACCACACGTTCACCTACGCCCTGCGCCCGGCGGACGGGCCCCACCGGGACGACGACGCGTCCCTGTTCACCGTGCGGCGCGAGCTGCACTTCCGCTTCGACCGGGAGGACCTGCGACTGCACCGCCTGGAGGTGCTCACCGCCCATGTCCAGGCAGGGCCGCAGTCCTGCTCGGCCGACGCGACCGGGATGCTCCGCCCGCTCCTCGCCGGGGAACGGGCGGACGCCCGCGGGCCCGCCGCCACCGACCCGTACGCCACGGGCCGGCCCACGGCGGCGCTGTGCGGGACCCTGGAGGCCGTCAGCTCCCCGACGGCCCCGACGTCGTCCCCGGGCTCCCCTCCTCAGGGTCCTGGGGCCGACCGGCCCTCCCGTCCCCGTCCGTAGCGGAACCGTCGGACGGGCCCTGCGCCCCGCCCTTCGCGCCCCCGGTTCCGGTGAACCGGTCACGCAGCTTGCCGCCCAGGTCTCCCGCGCCGCCGGCGATGTCGCCCACGAGCTTCATCAGCGGGTCCTTGCTGGTGCGCACCGTGTCCGCGTAGTGCGAGGCGGACTCCCGGAACGAGTCGGTCACCGAAGTGTCCTTGTCCTCGTCGCGTCGCGGGTAGTGGCCGTCCATGATCCGCTGGAAGTCGCGGGTCTCCGACCACTTCTTCAGCTCGGCGGCCCGCACGGTGGTGAACGGGTGCGTGCGGGGCAGCACATTGAGGATCTTGAGGACGGAGTCCCGGAGGTCGCCGCCCTTCTCGTACTCGTCGGCCTGGGCGAGGAAGGCGTCCACGTTCATCTCGTGCAGGTGATTGCCGCCCGCGATCTTCATCAGACCGCGCATGGAGGCCGTGATGTCCTGGCCGACCAGCAGCCCGGCCCGGTCCGCGGACAGCTCCGACTTGCGGAACCACTCGCGCAGCGCCATCACTATCGCCATGATCGCCACATTGCCCAGCGGGATCCAGGCGACCTTCACGGCGAGGTTGGTCAGGAAGAGCAGTATCGTCCGGTACACCGAGTGACCGGAGAGCGCGTGGCCCACCTCGTGGCCCACCACCGCCCGCATCTCCTCCTCGTCGAGCAGCTCGACCAGGCCGGTGGTGACCACGATGATCGGCTCGTCCAGCCCGATGCACATGGCGTTGGGCTGCGGGTCCTGCTTCACGTACATCGGCGGGACCTTCTCCAGGTCCAGGATGTAACACGCGTCCCGCAGCATGTCGTTGAGGTGGGCGAACTGCGCCTCGCTCACCCGGACGGAGTCGGAGAGGAAAAGCAGCCGCAGGCTGCGCTCCGGGAGCAGCCCGCTGAGCGCCTTGAACACGGTGTCGAACCCGGTCAGCTTGCGCAGGGCCACCAGGGCCGAGCGGTCGGCGGGGTGCTCGTAGGCCCGGGAGGAGATCCCGGGGAATCGCCGGCGCTGCCTGCTCGGCACGTTCTCGTGACTGTTGTCGGTCATGGATGGCCCCCTGTTCGTACGAGACGTTGCTCGTCCCCCGGACAAAAGCCAGCGTATGCGCTGGCGCTACGGTGTGCGGGGGGCTGTGGATAACTTTGAGGAGCGCCCGAAATGTCGCACACCGCCGTACTGCTCGCCGCCGCGTCCGAGGAGCAGGGACCGGGTGACACCCTCCGGATCGTGTTGCTCGTCTCGATCCTCGGAGCGGTGCTGCTCGCGTGGTTCCTGCTGCGCGGATACCGCAACGACGACAACAACGACTGAGTCGCCGTGAGCGTGCCCGGGGGTCCCGCTTACGATGTGACCGACGTCTTCCTTCCGATTCACGATCGATAGGTCCTGCCGAAGATGAGCCTCACGAGCACCGCACACCAGCTGGTCACTCTCGCCTCCGAAGGCGGCGAGGGCGGCAACCACGAAAGCCTCAACCCCTACTTCGTCGGCGCCGGGGCGTTCCTCGCGCTGATGTTCCTGCTGTGGGTCACCACCCGCTTCAACCGCGACCGCTGAGACAGGGGCGTACAGCTGTGCCAGTAGGCTCTGCACGCATGGGAGAGCAGGAAGTGCCTACCGGCCCCGGCAAACGCCGCATCGGCGTGATGGGCGGGACATTCGACCCGATCCACCATGGACACCTGGTGGCGGCCAGTGAAGTGGCCGCCCAGTTCCATCTCGACGAGGTCGTCTTCGTCCCGACCGGGCAGCCGTGGCAGAAGAGCCACAAGAAGGTCTCCCCGGCCGAGGACCGCTATCTGATGACGGTCATCGCCACCGCGTCCAACCCGCAGTTCTCCGTCAGCCGGAGCGACATCGACCGTGGCGGACCGACGTACACCATCGATACGCTGCGGGATCTGCGCGAGGTACACGGCGACGCGGACCTCTTCTTCATCACCGGCGCCGACGCGTTGTCCCAGATCCTCACCTGGCGCGACGCGGAGGAGCTGTTCTCGCTCTCCCACTTCATCGGTGTGACCCGCCCGGGTCACGTGCTCACGGACGACGGGCTGCCCGAGGGCGGTGTCTCCCTCGTGGAGGTGCCCGCGCTGGCGATCTCGTCCACTGACTGCCGTGAGAGGGTCGCGCAGGGGGAGCCGGTCTGGTACCTGGTGCCGGACGGCGTGGTCCGCTACATCGACAAGCGCCAGCTGTACCGCGGCGAATGAGCCACGGAGAGGGGCACCGGTGAACGACCGACAGAACCCGTACGACCCGTACTACCAAGAGCCGCAGATCATCGGCTACGACGCGTACGGGCAGCCGGTCTACCAGCAGCAGGGGCAGCAGCAGTACGACCAGCAGGGGCAGTACGACCAGCAGGGCCAGGGTTACGACCCCTACGCCGCACAGCCGGGTCAGGGGCACCGGACCCAGGACGCCGACTACGGCTACGACGCGTACGGCAACCCCCAGCAGCAGCCCCAGAGTTACGACCCCTACGCCGCCCCGCATCCGGGACAGGCGCCTCAGCCGCCCCGGACGCAGCAGGGCCAGGGCACGGACCAGGGGTACGGCTACGGCTCCTACACCGACTACGGGTACGCCACCGGGCAGCAGCCCGCCGCGGTCGACACCGGCCAGCACTGGAGCATCCCGCAGCAGGGCGCGGCCCCCGCGCCGGAACAGGCCCCGCAGCAGCCTCCCGCTCAGCATCCGCAGCAGTCACAGCAGTCACGGCAGTCGGCGGAAGACGGAGCGGAGCCGGACGCGGAGCCCGCGCTTCCGGGGCAGCGCAAGCCCACCCCCGACTACCGCACCGAGCAGTTCTCGTTCATCGAGGAGCCCGACGAGGACTCCGAAGACGTCATCGACTGGCTGAAGTTCACCGAGAGCCGCAGCGAGCGGCGCGAGGAGGCACGGCGCAAGGGCCGCAACCGGATGGTCGCCCTGATAGTCGTCGCCGTTCTCGTCGTCGTCGGCGGGGCCGGCTACCTCTGGTCCGCCGACATGATCCCGGGCCTGTCCGGGTCGGACGAGAAGAAGGCCGTGGCCGCCGGCGCCCAGCAGCGCGACATGATGGTGGTGCACCTGCACGACACGAAGAAGGGCGGCACCTCGACGGCGCTGCTCGTCGACAACGCCACCACCGAGCAGGGCACCACCGTCCTGCTGCCGAACTCCCTCGCCGTCGCCTCCGACGACGGAACCACCACCACACTCGGCAAGTCCGTCGAGGACGACGGCAGGACCGGCACCCGGGAGGCGATCGACACCCTCCTGGGCACCCGGATCACCGGCACCTGGCGGCTGGACACCCCGTACCTGGAGAACCTCGTCGAGCTGGTCGGCAACATCGAGGTCGACACCGACACCGATGTGCCGGGCGCGAAGAAGGGCGAATCGCCCCTGGTGAACAAGGGCGAGGGCCAGACGCTCAGCGGCGCGATGGCCGTCGCGTACGCCACGTACCGTGCGCCGGGGGAGCCCGAGGCCAAGCAGTTGACGCGGTTCGGCGAGGTCATGCGGGCCACGCTGCGCAAGATCTCCGAGGATCCCAAGGCCGCGACCGTCACCATCGAGACGCTGCTCCAGGTGCTGGACCCGTCGCTGCCCGAGAAGGACCTCGGGGCCTCGCTCGCCAAGCTGGCCTCGCGTGCCAAGGTCGGCGACTACAAGACGGCCCTGCTGCCGGTCCAGGAGGACGGCACGCTCACCGAGGCGGACACCCGAGACGTCGTCAAGGAGATCCTCGGCGGCACGGTGAAGGCCCCGGAGGCGGGAGCTCCGCTCCGGGTCGCCGTCCGCAACGCCACCGGGAACGAGAAGGCCGCGGAAGCCGCCCGGGTCCAACTGGTCAACGGCGGTTACGCCTTCGTGGACAGCGGCAAGGCAGGGACCGAGGCGTCGTCCGTCGTGCTCTACCGGTCCGCCGAGGACAAGGAGAAGGCCGTCGAGGTGGCCAAGACCCTGGGCCTCTCCGCGGGTGACGTGAAGAAGGGCGAGCCGGCCGCCAACGCCGACGTGTCCGCGGTCCTCGGACAGGACTACGAGGTCCCGTAGCCCGCCCGGGACCACCGGCCGGCGCTCCCGGCGCCGGCCGGTATCCCGCGTCCGGACCACGACCGAGAAAAACGCGGTGAACCCCGGCCGAGAAACGCAGCGCAGCCGGGCCGAGAAACGCAGCGAACCCGAGCCGAGAAGCCCAGTGAACCCCGGCCGAGAAACGCAGTAAGGCTCTGTCGGCGGTCCGTGAGACCCTAGAGGTTGCATCCGACCGCCGACGAAAGCCTGCATGTGACCGCCACGGACCGCTCCATCGAGCTCATCAACGCCGCCGCTCAGGCGGCCGCCGACCGGCTCGCGCACGACATCATCGCCTACGACGTCAGCGATGTGCTGTCGATCACCGACGCCTTCCTGCTGGCCTCGGCCCCCAATGACCGCCAGGTCAAGTCGATCGTCGACGAGATCGAGGAGCGGCTCCAGAAGGAGCTCGGCGCCAAGCCGGTGCGCCGCGAGGGCGACCGCGACGCCCGCTGGATCCTCCTCGACTACGTCGACATCGTCATCCACGTCCAGCACAGCGAGGAGCGCGTCTTCTACGCGCTGGAGCGCCTGTGGAAGGACTGCCCGGAGATCGCCCTCCCCGAGGACGCGGTCAAGACCCGTGGCAAGGCCGAGGAGCACGCACAGCTCAACGGCGGCACGGAAGGTGACCAGAGCTGAACGGCGGCGGCAGCGGCACGGGCCGCAGGATCGTCCTCTGGCGGCACGGCCAGACGGCGTGGAACCTGGAGCGCCGTTTCCAGGGCTCCACGGACATCGAGCTCACCGAGGCCGGCGTCGGTCAGGCCCGCCGCGCCGCCCGGCTGCTCGCCTCGCTGAAGCCGGACGCCATCGTCGCCTCCGACCTGCGACGGGCGGCGGCCACGGCTGCCGAGCTCTCCGCCGTCAGCGGTCTCTCCGTCGCCCACGACGCCGCACTCCGTGAGACGTACGCCGGTGCCTGGCAGGGGCTGACCCACCAGGAGATCGTCGAGCGCTTCGGTGATCAGTACGCGGCGTGGAAGCGCGGAGAGCCCGTGCGTCGCGGCGGCGGCGAGCTGGAGACCGAGGTCGCCGACCGGGCGGCCCCGGTCGTTCTGGAGCACGCCGAGAAGCTTCCGGAGAACGGCACGCTCGTCGTGGTCAGCCACGGCGGCACGATCAGGACGACGATCGGCCGGCTGCTGGGCCTGGAGGCGCACCACTGGGAAGGGCTCGGCGGGCTGTCCAACTGCTGCTGGTCCGTCCTCGGCGAGGGGGCGCGCGGCTGGCGTCTGCTGGAACACAACGCCGGCACGCTCCCGGAGCCGGTTCTCGGCGACGACGACTAGACGCCGTCGGGAGGCAGTTGAGAGGCCGTTCGCGGGCCGTCCTCGGGCGGCCCGGGCCGGATTTCACTTTCCGGCCGGTCGCAGGCTAAAGTTCTTCTTGTTCGCAGCGCGGAAACGCAGGGAAACAACAGCGAACAGCGGGGCTATAGCTCAGTTGGTAGAGCGCCTGCATGGCATGCAGGAGGTCAGGAGTTCAATTCTCCTTAGCTCCACAATCAGGATCCCGTCCCCATCAGGGGGCGGGATCTTCTGTATAGGGAGCACCGAGCGGGCTGACCCCCTTGCGGGGTCATGGCAGAATCGGAACGCCGGAGGGGGCGACGTACCGATCGGGAGGGAGCGCGATGCCTGCGAGTCGCGAACACGTCCCCGACCAGCCTCTTGTCGCCGCCCCGTCTCCCGGCCCCGTACCGTTCGAAGATCGATCCCGCCTCGGCTGTCCGTCCTGCGGTTCGTCCCATGTGGCCCAGGTTCTGGGCGACAACGGAGGGGTCTCCTACGTGTGCACGGCCTGCGGCCACAGCTGGAGCTGACTGATGGGTGCACACAGGCGTAAGTGCGACTGGTGCGGCAGCGGTACGCCCATCGTCAGGGACATGGACCCGGTCAACGCGGAGTACCAGTACTGGTGCGAGGAATGCGCGCGGGCGCTGATCATAAAAGGCGACCCCATCGAGACCTACCGGGAGCTGGAGGGGGAGCCGATCTACGGGCGGCTCCTGGAGGAGCACTGCACCCTCAAGCGCTTCTACTCCTTCGCGACCGCCTGACCTGCGGCTGACGATCCACTGTTCGGGATGATTCGGGCGTATCGGTGCGGACCGGAAACGATTTGGTGAAGCACCGGGGGGACCGTGTAATGTTCTCGATGTCGCCAAGGGAAACCGGGCGGCACACCGCGAGGGGCTATAGCTCAGTTGGTAGAGCGCCTGCATGGCATGCAGGAGGTCAGGAGTTCAATTCTCCTTAGCTCCACAAGATCGACAGTGAAGAAGCGGGCCACCCGGATCGGGTGGCCCGCTTCTTCTGTCCGGATCACGTCTGTCCGGATCGGCTTCGGTCTTGATCAGCCGCGTCCACTGCCCAGCGCTCGCCGGCCCGTGGCAGGCAGGGCGGGGCGCTGCTCGGCCGGCGGTTGCTCGATACGGAGAGCCAGGGCGGGACAGCGCCGTACGGCCCGCTGGGCACGCCCGCGCAGATGCATCGGTACGGCGGCGTCCGCCAGCGCCGGAAAGCCGTCGGGCCCCAGCCGGATGAGCTCGGGGACGATGTCGGCACACAGGGCGTGGCCCTGGCAGAGCGTCCAGTCGACCGCCAGCTTCTCGCCACTCGGAATCGACTCCTCCAGGTCCTGGTAGCCGGGTGCGGGCAGCGGCAGCACCCCGGCCGTCTCGCGGCCGCAGCCCCCGTCCAGGACGTGTGCGGCGAGGTCGTCCGTGAACGCCGACAGGGTCGAGAGCAGAAACCGGGCGGAGCCGTCCGGGTGTTTGCACGCCCCGCGCCCCTTCACGGCCTGGGTGACCTCGCGCAGGGCCTCCAGGGCGGCGGGCCCGCCGCCGTTCAGCACGTCGGAGAGCCCGCCCGCGGCGGCGGGAAGCCCCAGCTTGCACGGACCGCACTGCCCGGCGGTCTCGGCGGCCAGCCAGTTGGCGATCCGGAGGGACTCGCCCAGCGGGCAGGTGTCCGGCCCGATCGGCAGGATGGCGCCCGCGCCGAGCGCGCCCCCCACGGTGGCCAGGGACTCACGGGAGACCACGGCGTTGTGCGAGGCGACCGCGTCGATCCAGTTGCCGTGGTAGCCGCCGGTCAGCACGCCCTGGGGGAGCGGCGGGGCTCCGGCCAGTTGCAGGACGTACCGCAGCGGTACGCCGGTCGGCACCTCGATGACCATGGGCCGGGCCACGGCGCCGGAGACGGTGAGCAGGACGGTGCCCGGCTCGCTCGGCAGCCCGGTGTGCCCGTAGCGACGGGGCCCGATCCGGGCGGCGACGGCGAGCTGGGCGTACGTCTCCGCGTTCGACAGCAGCGTCGGGGCGCCGCCCACCCCGGTCTCCGCCGCCCGCTCGCGCCGGCCCGGCGGCAGGGCGGGCCCGCCGTTCGCCGCCCGGATCACCGAGGACGCCTCGCCCGAGACCATACGCTCCGGGGTGCGGACCACCCGGGCGCGCAACGGGCTGCCGCGCCGGTCGGAGAGGCCGCGCTCGGCGAGGGCCGCCCGTACGGAGACCTCCGTGGAGTTACGGGTCACGGCGACGACCAACGTACGCGCGCCGAGCGCCTCCGCGGCCAGCAGTGCGCCGTCCAGGATCAGGTGCGGGGCGCGGTTGAGCAGGACGGTGTCCTTGCGGCAGGCGGGTTCGCCCTCGCTGCCGTTGATCACCACGACGGGCCGTACGCCGCGCCGGATGGACGCCTTCGCCACGGCCCGCAGCTTCCTGCCGAACGGGAAACCGGCGCCTCCCCTTCCGCACAGGGAGATCGTTTCGGCCAGTTCGGCCAGCCGTTCACCGGTCATCGGCTCCAGCGGCCCGTGCACCTTGAGGTGCATGTCGAGGTCGATCCGCTCCACCAGGTCGAATCCGGTGGTCAGTTGGGGCAGCCCGACGACGCGGACCTCGGGAACATCGGGGAGGGGGACGTTCACGGTCGGTCTCCTGCGGGTGCGTGCCAGGGTTCGCCGGCCGGGGGCGCGGTGAACGGCCCGGCCGCCGGTTCGGCACGGGGCGCGGGCGGACTGTGGTGTGCCCGCGCGGGCGGCGCGGGGGACGGCGAGGGCCAGCGGCTCTCCGGCGGGAGCGACGGGCCGCCGCCGAGCGAGACGGCGCGGTATCCGGCCGCCAGGCCCGGACCGGGTCCCGGTCCCGGCCCGGCCTTCTGTCGCCCTTGGCCCGGCAGGTCGTCCTGAGGGCCGAAGGCGATGCGGTCGGCGCTGCGGGGCGGAGGCTCGTACAGGTGGGACGGAGGCTCGTACGGGCGGGGCGGGGGCTCGTGCAAGGGGGACCGGGGTCCGTACAGCGTTTCCGTCGGCGCCTCGTGCGACGAGCCGGGGATGGCCGGGGGCGGGGGCGCCGCCGGGGGTATCGGTGCGGAGAGGGTGCGCGGGCGCACCGGCGTGCCCCTTGGGTCGCGGTCCGGCTCGCTCCAGGCGGCCGGGTCGGACCAGGGCCCCCCGGCGGAGGCGGAGGACTCCCGCAGGACCGGATCGGGGGCGCCCGGGGGCCCCTGGCCCAGCAGCACGGCGATCCGGTCGGCGATCCGCCGCTTCGTCGGGCGCGGCAACAGCCGCAGGCACAGCGCGCAGGCGACACCGGTGAGGCAGAGGCCGTACATCACCACCACCCAGGTGGCGGGCGCACGCCCCGCGTACAGGCCGTGGATCAGCGCGGCGCACCAGGCCGGATACGCCAGCGCGTGCAGGGAGCGCCAGCGGCCCGCGATGCCGCCCGTGTCCCGCGGGGACCCCAGCGACTGCCCGAGCCGGGCGGCCGTGGGGGAGGGCTGCGCGAAGGCGCTGCGCAGGGCGCCGGTCGCGGCGGCGAGGACCATCAGCAGCCCGGCCAGCGAGCCGAACCCGATCAGCCCGGCCGTGCCGGTGACGCCGAGGCCGAAGGGTATGAGGGCGCCGATCAGGGACACATGGCCGAGGGCCACCTTCACGGTTCCGTGCAGCAGCAGGAAGCCGAGCGCGGCCACCGCGGTGACCCGGTGGACGCCCTGGCAGACGATGCGCTGACGAGTGGAGAGGAACAGCCGGTCGGTGGCCAGCAGGCCCCAGGCGACGGCGGCGCTGAGCGACACCAGCGACAGGACGCCGGTGGTGAAATCGAGGGTGGCGCGCAGTCCGTCGCTCCCCGCGACGGCGAGCAGGGGGACGAAAACCAATGCGGCGACTGTCAGGCCGCCCTGTACCGGCCGACTCATTCCGGGGCTCATGCCGGTGGATACGCGGATCTTGCGATGAGGGTTCATGCGATGAGGGTTCATGGGGGGCGACTCCGAATAGTTCGGCAAAGCGGTCCCGTTGCCGCATGCTAGGACGCCCCATACCAACCAGTACGGGCTTTGCTCGGTTGCCCCGAAAGAGGTCGGTACGCGGAGTAACCCCGCTTCCCGGGCGTTCCCTTCGCCGGGCGGCCGCCCCAGGAGCCGCCCCGGAAACCGCTCCAGAAGTCCATGGAACGCACACGGGAGGGTCGCCGCACCCGCACCGTGCGCTCACCGAAGCGCCGCATTTCGGCTACGGAGAGCGACGGCTGGTCGGCGGGGTTCCGGTTCGCGCGTGCGCTGTCCGCCCCCTGGTTACTCCCCGCTCCCCTCCGGGCCCGTGCGGTACCCTGACGCCATGCGTGCCGTACGCCTTCTGCTTAGCGAGCCGCGCTGAACAGTCCCGACCGGTGAGAACGCCTGGTCGGAGTCAGCGCGGCGTCCCCTCCTGTGCGAGGGGATTTTTCGTTTCCCGGCAGATGACGATCGATGGAGCTTTGAGGATCATGAGCGAGACGAATTCCGCAGCCGAGACGGCCGCGCCGCACCGCTACACGGCGGCCATGGCCGCCGACATCGAGGCACGCTGGCAGGACTTCTGGGACGCCGAGGGGACGTACGAGGCGCCGAACCCCACCGGTGACCTGGCGGGCGACCCGGAGCTGGCCGCCAAGCCGAAGAAGTTCATCATGGACATGTTCCCGTACCCCTCGGGCGCGGGGCTGCACGTCGGACACCCGCTGGGCTACATCGCCACCGATGTCTACGCCCGCCACCAGCGGATGAGCGGCCACAACGTGCTGCACACCCTGGGCTTCGACGCCTTCGGCCTGCCGGCCGAGCAGTACGCCGTCCAGACGGGCACCCACCCCCGGGTCTCCACCGAGGCCAACATGGTGAACATGAAGGCCCAGCTGCGCCGGCTGGGCCTGGGCCACGACAACCGCCGCTCCTTCGCGACGATCGAGTCCGAGTACTACAAGTGGACGCAGTGGATCTTCCTGCAGATCTTCAACTCCTGGTACGACTCCGAGGCCGACCGGGCCCGCCCGATCGCCGAGCTGGTCGAGCAGTTCGAGAGCGGCGCGCGCGCGACCCCCGACGGCCGTGAGTGGAGCGCGCTGAGCGCCACCGAGCGGGCCGACCTGCTGAGCGAGTACCGCCTGGCGTACGCCTCCGACGCCCCGGTCAACTGGTCGCCCGGGCTGGGCACCGTCCTGGCCAACGAGGAGGTCACCGCCGACGGCCGCTCCGAGCGCGGCAACTTCCCCGTCTTCAAGGCCAAGCTGCGCCAGTGGAACATGCGCATCACCTCCTACGCCGACCGGCTGCTGAACGACCTGGACGGGCTGGACTGGCCCGAGGCCATCAAGCTGCAGCAGCGCAACTGGATCGGCCGCTCCGAGGGCGCCCGGGTCGAGTTCCCGGTGGACACCGCCGGCGGCATCACCGTCTTCACCACCCGCCAGGACACCCTGTTCGGCGCGACGTACATGGTGCTGGCGCCCGAGCACGACATGGTCGAGCGGATCATCCCGGCCGCCTGGCCCGAGGGCACCCACCCGGTGTGGACCGGCGGCCACGCGAGCCCGGCCGAGGCCGTCACCGCGTACCGCAAGCAGGCCGCCGCCAAGTCCGACGTCGAGCGGCAGGCCGAGGCCAAGGACAAGACCGGTGTCTTCACCGGCGCGTACGCGACCAACCCGGTCAGCGGCGAGAAGGTCCCCGTCTTCATCGCCGACTACGTCCTGATGGGCTACGGCACCGGCGCGATCATGGCCGTACCGGCGCACGACGCGCGCGACTTCGCCTTCGCGCGCGCCTTCGAGCTGCCGATGCGCTGCGTCGTCCAGCCCTCCGACGACCGCGGAACCGACCCCTCCACGTGGGACGACGCCTTCGGCTCGTACGACGCGAAGCTGGTCAACTCCGCGAACGATGAGATCTCGCTGGACGGCCTGGGCGTCGTCGAGGCCAAGGCGAGGATCACCGACTGGCTGAAGGAGCACGGCGTCGGCGAGGGCACCGTCAACTTCCGGCTGCGCGACTGGCTGTTCAGCCGGCAGCGCTACTGGGGCGAGCCGTTCCCGATCGTGTACGACGAGGACGGCATCGCCCACCCGCTGCCCGAGTCGATGCTGCCGCTGGAGCTGCCCGAGGTCGAGGACTACTCGCCGCGCACCTTCGACCCGGAGGACGCGACCGCCCAGCCCGAGACCCCGCTGTCGCGCAACGCCGACTGGGTCAACGTCACGCTGGACCTGGGCGACGGCGCCGGTCCCCGGAAGTACCGCCGCGAGACCAACACCATGCCCAACTGGGCCGGTTCCTGCTGGTACGAGCTGCGCTACCTGGACCCGAACAACGACCGGCAGCTGGTCGACCCGGCGATCGAGCAGTACTGGATGGGCCCGCGCGAGGGTCAGCCCACCGGCGGTGTCGACCTGTACGTCGGCGGCGCCGAGCACGCCGTGCTGCACCTGCTGTACGCGCGCTTCTGGTCCAAGGTGCTGCACGACCTGGGCCACATCTCCTCCGCCGAGCCGTTCCACAAGCTGTACAACCAGGGCATGATCCAGGCCTTCGTCTACCGCGACAGCCGGGGCATCGCCGTCCCCGCCGCCGAGGTGGAGGAGCGCGACGGCGCGTTCTACTTCGAGGGCGAGAAGGTCAGCCGCGTCCTGGGCAAGATGGGCAAGTCCCTGAAGAACGCGGTCACGCCGGACGAGATCTGCGCCGAGTACGGTGCGGACACCCTGCGCCTGTACGAGATGGCGATGGGCCCCCTGGACGTGTCGCGCCCCTGGGACACCCGGGCCGTGGTCGGCCAGTACCGGCTGCTGCAGCGTCTGTGGCGCAATGTGGTCGACGAGGAGACGGGTGAGATCACCGTCGTCGACACGGAGCCCGGCGAGGACACGCTGCGCGCCCTGCACAAGGCCATCGACGGGGTCGGCCAGGACATGGCGGGGATGCGGTTCAACACCGCCATCGCCAAGGTCACCGAGCTGAACAACCACCTGACGAAGGCCGGCGGCCCGCTGTCGCGCTCCGTCGCCGAGCGGCTGGTCCTGCTGATCGCCCCGCTGGCCCCGCACATCGCGGAGGAGCTGTGGCGGCGGCTGGGCCACACCGGGTCGGTCGTGCACCAGGACTTCCCGGTTGCGGACCCGGCGTACGTCGTGGACGAGACCGTCACCTGCGTCGTCCAGATCAAGGGCAAGGTCCGGGCCCGCCTGGAGATCTCGCCCGCCATCACGGACGAGGAGCTGGAGGCGCTGGCCCTGGCCGACGAGGCGGTCGTGGCGGCGCTGGGCGGGGCCGGGATCCGCAAGGTGATCGTGCGCGCGCCGAAGCTGGTGAACATCGTCCCCGCGTGACGTCCCTCCGAACGGTGAGGGCCATCCCCTACGGGCAGGTTGGGGGTTCCGAAGGAACCCTCGGCCTGCCCGTTCCGTTTACGGTGGAGGAGGCGACCGGTATCGGCGGCCGCATCGAGATATCGAGGGGCATTCATGGAAGCCGCGATCACGATCCTGGCGTTGCTCTTGGTCGCGTTCGTCGCGCTGGGCGTCTACGCGACCGTGAAGGCCGTCGGCGCGGCCAAGCGAGGCGTGGACCGAACGATCACGCAGGCCCGGCGCACCGTGGAGGACACCACGCTCCGGGCCAAGAGCTTCGGGCAGACGGGTGTCGCCGGCGAGCTGGCGCAGCTCCGGCTCGCCCTGCGCACCTCGATGCGCGCCACGCAGGACGCCCTGCACGCCGGTGCCGCCGAGGACGCGTCCCTGGCCGAGTCGGTGGCACTGTTCCGGAGGCTGAGCGAGCACGGCCTAGAGCTGGACGACGAGCTGAAGCGGCTGGAGCGTGAGCCGGACCGGGCGACGGTCGCGGGCCTGCTGCCCAAGCTGAGGGAACGCACGCAGCGGATCACGCACTCGGCGGAGTCGCTGCGCTGGGCGGCACGGGACCGGGCGCGCCAGTTCGCCGACGACGACCTGGACGCGCTGAACGCGCAGATCGACATCGAGGCCGGCGCGCTGCGGCACTGGACCGTCGAGGAGCCGTCGCAGGCATCCGGCGCGGGGGCACCCGCCTCGACACCGGGCCAGGGCCCCGGGACGGACTGGCCCGAGCCGGCCGCCTCGGCGGACCCCTCGGCCGGGAACAGCAGCACGGCCGACCAGGCGTGGTCCGGACCGGCCCGCGAGGAGAGCCCGCAGGCGATCACCGCCCCGGACCCGCGGCTGCGCACGACCTATCCCTGGCAGAAGTCCACCCGGCCGGAAACGACGAACTGACGCACACGCGACGGCTCCGGCGTATCCACGACCCGGCCGGATACGCTCCGAAGCGGCCATGAATGATCAGAGGGCCGGGGCCGGGCTGCCGTACTCCCACCACGCCAGGTAACCTCCGGCTCATGTCCCGCCATGTCGCTATCGTCACCGATTCCACGGCCTACCTGCCGCGCCCGACGATGGAACGGCACGGCATCACCGCAGTGCCGCTGACCGTCGTCCTGGGCGACCGGGCGCTGGAGGAGGGCACGGAGATCTCGGCCCGCTCGCTCGCCCTGGCTCTGCAGAAACGCCACTCCGTGACCACGTCCCGCCCCAGCCCCGAGGTCTTCGCCGCGGCCTACCGGACGGCGGCCGAGGGCGGCGCGGACGCGGTGGTGTCGCTGCACCTGTCGTCGGAGTTCTCGGGCACGTACGACGCCGCGCTGCTCGCGGCGGCGGACGCCCCCGTTCCGGTACGTGTGGTGGACACCGGCATGGTCGCCATGGCCCTGGGATTCTGCGCTCTGGCGGCTGCGGAGACCGCCGAGGCGGGCGGCGGCCTGGACGAGGCGGTGTCGGCCGCGGAGAAGCGGGCCGCAGGCACCTCGGCGTATTTCTATGTCGACACGCTCGACTATCTGCGCCGGGGCGGACGCATCGGTACGGCGCAGGCCCTGCTGGGATCCGCGCTGGCGGTGAAACCGATCCTGGAGCTCGACGCGGGACGGATCGAGATGCTGGAGAAGGTGCGGACGACGTCCAAGGCCATTGCCCGCCTGGAGGAGATCGTCGCCGAACGGGCGGGGGCGGCCCCGGTGGACATCGCCGTCCACCACCTCGCCGCCCCGGAGCGCGCGGAGCGGCTGGCCGAGCGGCTGCGCGAGCGCGTTCCCGGTCTGGTCGACCTCCACGTCAGCGAGGTCGGCGCGGTGATCGGGGCGCACACGGGGCCGGGGCTGCTCGGCGCGGTGATCTCTCTGCGGTGATCTCTCTGCGGTGAACTACCCGCGGTGATCTCTTCGCGGTGATCTCTCGCGATGATCTCCTCGCGGTGAGCGGGATTTCACCCCGTGGAGTGGTCGAGTTGTCCACAACCGCCGGTCTTTCCACAGGAATCGGTGGTGCTCAGCGGGTTCGGGCGGATGTGCCTAACGTCGTGAGGCATGGCCCTTCGATCTTCTCGGGCGTCGGCTCCCGATGCTCTTTCCGCCTCTGCCCTGTCATCCGATGCATCGCCCACGTTCCCACCTGCGCCTTCGCCTCCGCCGCCCGACCTGCTGCCGGCGAGGACGCCCGCACGGGTGCGGCGCGGTTCCGGCACGCGCCCGAGCGGCCGGGCGGGCGTGGGCCCCGGCACGCGTTCCGGTGCACGCCACGGTGGGCGGCTGTCCGCGCGGGGGCGTTCCGCTCGTGCCGCGGCGGCCGCGCGTCGTCGGGCGGACGCGCTGATGGCAGGTGTCCCCGGGCCCGGGCGTGGTACCGCGCCCGCGTCCCGGGCACGTGAGGCGGATCCGGCGCCCGTATCGGTGTGTGAAGCGGAGCCCGCGCCCGTATCGGTACGTGAGGCGGAGACCGTACCCGTACCCGTGTCCGAGGCCCCGGGGGCGGTGTCCGGGGGTACGTCCAGGGCGGGCCGTCTCGTGTCGGCCGTCCGGGAACGGCTGCCGTTGTGGGTGCGGCTCCGGTGCGGGATGGCGCCGCGCACGCCGGTGGTACTCGGGCTGGTGCTGCTCGCCGCCGTGGGGGTCGCGGCGTTCCACTTCTGGTCCGTACGCCCCCAGGCCGTGCGCGCGCCGGAGCCGGTCGCGGACGAAGCGGCGGCGCCGGCGTTGCCACCGGACCCGTTACGGCCCGGGGGCCCCGATCAGGTCCCCCGTCCGACCGCAGGGTCACCACCGGACGCGGATGCGGGCGGGAGCGGGAGCGGGCAGATCGTCGTCGATGTGAGCGGCAAGGTGCGTCGGCCCGGGGTCCGTCGGCTTCCTGCGGGCTCGCGGGTGGCGGACGCGCTCGACGCGGCGGGCGGTGTGCGCGCGGGCACGGATGTGACGGGGCTCAATCGGGCGCGGGTCCTGCTGGACGGTGAGCAGGTCGTCGTGGGTCTACCGCCCGGACCGCCGGTCCCCGGGACGACCGGTGGCGGGCGCGCCGGGGCCGACGGGCCGGGCGGCGCGCCGGGCGGACCCGGGCCCTCGGCACCGCTGAGCCTGAACACGGCGACCGCGGAGCAGCTGGAAACGCTGCCAGGGGTCGGGCCCGTGCTGGCCCAGCACATGATCG
Organism: Streptomyces sp. NPDC091287; assembly: GCF_044768525.1. Classification (NCBI taxonomy): domain Bacteria; kingdom Bacillati; phylum Actinomycetota; class Actinomycetes; order Kitasatosporales; family Streptomycetaceae; genus Streptomyces; species Streptomyces sp. NPDC091287. Next base: position 93,354 of record NZ_JBIVUV010000010.1, on the reverse strand, counting down.
ACTACCGCACGGAGAACAACGGATTCCGGTCCGTCGACGAGCTCCGGCAGGTCAACGGGATCGGCGACCGCCGCTTCGCCGAACTCCAGCCGCTCGTACGGCCATGAGCAGCCGGGAGGCCCGGCTCTACGTCCGGGGAACGCGCGATGCCACGGGCAGTTCGGAGTGTGCGCCGCGTGTGCCGGGAACGCCGAGTGATTCGGGTGCGTCGGGGGATTCGGGTGCTCCGGGTGCGCCGGGTGGGGCCGGGTCGCGAGCGGACGGGCCCGCGGACCTGCGGCTCGTTCCGCCCGCCCTGGCGGTCTGGGCGGCTGCGGCGTCGACGCTGGGGCTGCCGGGGCGGTGGGTGGCCACCGTGGCCGCCGCCTGTCTGGTTCCGGCGGTCGTTCTGCTGGTGGTGGCCTCGCGCACCTCGCGGGAGGGGCGGCCCGCCGGACGGTCCCGGGCCGTCGCCGCCGGGGGAGCCGTCCTGCTGTGCGCGGCGGCGGGCGCGGCCGTGGCCGGGCTCCACGGGGCCGATGTGCGGCGTGGTCCCGTCCCCGGGCTGGCAGAGGAGTACGCGCGGATCGACGCCGACGTACGGGTGACCTCGGATCCCCGGACGACCCGCCCGGCGGTCCGGGGCAACCACAGCGCCCCGCCCCTGCTCCTGATCGACGCCGAGGTCATGGAGGTGCGGACGCCGGACGGCTCGGGCACCCGGGTCCGGACACCGGTGCTGCTCATGGTCGCGGCGGGTGACCACCGGGCGGACTGGCAGAAGTTGCTGCCGTCCACCCGGCTCCGGCTCGGCGGCAGGCTCTCGCCCCCCGCCCATGAGGGCGAACGTCTGGCGGCGGTCCTCCGGGTGGACGACGAGGGGGCGCCTCGGATCACCGGCCCGCCGACGTGGCTCCAGCGCACGGCCGGGGATCTGCGCGCCGGATTGCGGGAGGCGACGGACGATCTGTCCCCGGACGCCCGTGCGCTGTTGCCGGGGCTGGTGGTCGGTGACACCTCCAGGGTCCCGCCCGAACTCCACGACGCCTTCAAGGCGACTGATCTGACGCACCTCTTGAGCGTTTCCGGGGCCAATCTCTCGATTCTGCTCTTCCTCCTCGTCGGGCCACCCGGGTCGGCGCTGAGCGCGGAACGGCGCGGCCTGGCACCGGTGTTGGGGCTCTCCCTGCGAGGGACCGCGTTGATCGGCGGTGGGCTGACCCTGGCCTTCATCGTCGTGTGCCGTCCGGAACCGAGCGTGCTCCGCGCGGCAGCCTGCGGTCTCATCACGCTCCTCGCGATCGGAACGGGCCGCCGGAGGTCCCTGATTCCCGCCCTGGCGGCGGCTGTCGTCCTCCTGGTCCTCTACGATCCCTGGCTCGCCCGGAGCTACGGCTTCCTGCTGTCGGTGCTCGCCACCGGTGCCCTGCTGACCCTCGCGCCACGGTGGAGCGTCGCCCTGCGGGCGCGGCGGGTGCCGGGCAGGCTCGCCGAGGTGCTGGCCGCGGCGGCCGCCGCGCAGGCCGTGTGCGCACCCGTGGTGGTGGTCCTGGCCTCACGGGTCAGCCTGGTGGCGGTCCCGTGCAATCTGCTGGCGGAGTTCGCGGTGGCCCCGGCGACCGTGCTCGGGTTCGCGGCCCTCGCCGTCGCCCCGGTCTCCCCGCCGGTTGCCGAACTGCTGGCCGGGATCGCCGGCTGGCCGGTCGGGTGGATCGCCACGGTCGCCCGCACGGGGGCGGGGCTCCCCGGGGCGGAGGCCCAGTGGCCCGGAGGGTGGTCCGGCGCGGCGCTGCTGGCCGCCCTCACCGTGCTGGCCGTGCTCCTGGCTCCGAGGCTGGCCCGGCGCCCGTGGATCTGCGCGGCCACCGGGCTGCTCCTCGTGCTGGCGGTGCTGAGGCCGGTTCCGCTGACCCGGATCATGACCGGGTGGCCGCCGCCCGACTGGGCGTTCGCGCTCTGCGACGTGGGGCAGGGCGACGCGATGGTGCTCATGGCGGGGGAGGGCACAGGGGTGGTCGTCGACGCCGGACCCGACCCCCGTGCGGTCGACCGGTGTCTGCGCGACCTCGCGGTGACCCGCGTTCCCCTCGTGGTCCTCACCCACTTCCACGCCGACCATGTGCGTGGGCTGCCGGGCGTGCTCCGGGGCAGGGCGGTGGGCGCGATCCAGACGACGAGCCTCCAAGAGCCGCCGGAACAGGCCGCGTTCGTACGGCGGACAGCGGCTGCGGCGCGGGTCCCGACGATGCGGGCCGTGGCGGGTGAGCACCGCCGGGCGGGCCCGGTCGACTGGCGGGTCCTCTGGCCGCGCCCAGGGCCCGGGGGAGCGGGGGCGCCGGTGCGGGAGCCGAACGACTCCAGCGTCACGCTGCGCGTACGGGCGGCCGGCGGGCTGACGCTGCTGCTCCTCGGGGACCTCGAACCCCCGGCCCAGCGGGAGTTGCTGCGTGGCCGGGAGGCTTCGGGTCCGGTGGACGTCCTCAAGGTGGCCCACCACGGCTCGGCGTTCCAGGACACCGGGCTGCTCCACGGCGTACGGCCGAGGCTGGCGCTCATCTCCTGCGGCGCGGACAACCCGTACGGACACCCCTCGGCCCGCACGGTGGGCGCCCTCAGGGCGGCCGGGGCCCGGGTCCTGCGCACCGACACCGACGGCCCGATCGCGGTGACGGGCGCCGGGAAGGAGCTGCGGGCGGTGGGCCGGTCATGACAGCGCTCGGGTCAGACCAGCCACGTTCCGGCGAGCATCAGGTCGCGGTCGGCGAGTTCGTTGACCTCGCGCCAGGCGCGCACGGTGTGGGGGGTGATGTGCAGAAACACCCAGACGGGGGTGCGCGGGTCCCATCGGAGCTTCGCGGCGAAGGCTTCCCTTGTCGCGGGGGGAAGGTCGGCCCCCTCCAGGATCCCCGCCCCGCCCTCGATCAGCACCACGTCGCGGGTGTGGCCGAGGGTGACGCGGATCGGGCCGTCGGGAGTCACGTTGACGGCGGTGGGATTGGTCCGCCGGGTGGCCATGACCAGGGTGCCGGTGTCGTCGTCCCAGAGGAACGACAGCGGGACCAGAGTGGGCTCGCCGTCCGCGCAGGCTGTCGCCACCCACGCGTCGTCGTCCTGTCGAAGACGGTCCAGGGTGTCCTGTTTGCGCTGCTCCCGGCTGCGCGCGGGATCGGGTTCGGTCATGCCCGTCAGGCTAGAGCGCGATCACCGTGCCACGCCTCGGGCAAGGGGCCTCGGTCAGGAGTCCTAGGACCCGTCGTGGGACCGGTGGTCCGTGGGGCGGGAGCGGGCGCAGACTGGGCCCATGACCACGCAGACACCCACGACGTCCGGCGCCTCCGTCCCGGGACCCGACGACGGCACCGCCGCCGCCGTCGACGCCTATCTCACCCGGATCGGCGCGGACCGTCCGGCGCGGGCCGACATCGAAGCGCTGCGCGACCTGCAGCACCGGCACCTGCTCGCCGTGCCCTTCGAGAACCTCTCGGTCCATCTGGGCGAGGACATCGTGCTGGAGGAACGGGCGCTCATGGACAAGGTGACCGGCGGTCGCGGAGGCTTCTGCTACGAACTGAACGGCGCGTTCGGGGCGTTGCTGCGTGCCCTCGGCTTCCGGGTGACCCTGCTCCAGGCCCGGGTCTTCGGCGACGGCGGCCGCCTGGGCATTCCGTACGACCACATGGCGCTGCGGGTGGAGACCGAGGACGGTACGGGGCCCTGGCTGGCGGATGTCGGGTTCGGCGACAACGCGCTGTGGCCGCTGGCGCTCGACGACCGGGCGGATCAGGAGGACCCCCGGGGCGTGTTCCGGCTCCGTCAGGCGCCGCAGGGGGATCTGGATCTGCTGCGCGGGGGCTCACGGCAGTTCCGGCTCGACCTGAGGCCGCGGACGCTGCCGGAGTTCCGGGGCGGGGCGTGGTACCACCGCACCTCGCCGGACTCGCACTTCACCCGGTCGCTTGTGTGCTCCCGGTACACGGAGACCGGGCGGGTGACGCTGAGCGGACGGACCCTGGTCACCACGGTCGGCGGGGATCAGCACCGTACGGAACTGGCCACGGACGAGGAGGTGCTCGCCGCCTACCGGGACCACTTCGGGGTGCGGCTCTCCCGGGTTCCCCAGCTCCGGGAGGCGGTCGCGGCGCCGGGGCCCGACGCGGGCCGGTGACACGCGAACGCCACGGACGAACGCCGCGGACGAACGCCACGGACGAGCGCTGCGGAAAATGCCGAGGACGAACGCAGCGGGCGACTGATCCACACAGGCGGAACTCGCCATTCGGACCTTCGGCAACACCTGCGTACAGCTCGTCGCAGCCCATCGCACCTCGCCATACGTCGGTACACCTCATTACACCTTGTAGCAGCTCCGTACAAGACCCTCCGAGGTCCTCCGTTTGCCTCGAACGCCGCAATAGTGATCGAATGCATGCTCGTCGGCGGGCCGCTGATCCGACAAAGACGTCCACCTGTCAGGGGCCCGAAGCGTGCAGCGCCCCTGGGGGTACGTAGAGATGTTCGGCCGTTGGCTGGGAAACAGAGGCCCGGCGGGTGGGCGCGGTGGGGCCCTCGCCGGATTCCAGGTGCCCCGTACCGCGGGCGTGCTCAACTGTCGGGTGCTGGACCCGGTCAACGAACCGGTTCAGCAGGCCGAGTTCGTCGTGACCGACAGCGCGGGCCGCAAGGTGATCGGCGGCGAGACGGACCCCTTCGGCAGTGTTCTCGCCACGGTCCCGGCGGGCGACTACCGGCTGGCGATCACGGCCGAGGGCTTCACCCCGTTCCACGGAGCGGTGACGGTGGCCGAGGGCGCGCACGCCACTCTGGGAAATGTGACCCTCCAGGTGGCGCAGCCGCCGCAGCTGCCCGACCCCGGCGACTGGGACATCGAGCCGAACCACTCGCAGATCGGTTTCACCGCCCGGCACATCGGGCTGGCGCGCATCCACGGCAGGTTCAACACCTTCGCCGGGGCGGTCCGGATCGCCGACCGCATGGAGGACTCCGCCATGCACGTGATCATCGACGCGGCCTCGATCGACACCAATGTGCAGATGCGCGACGACCACCTGCGCTCCGGCGACTTCCTCGACGTCGGCCGCTACCCGACGCTGGAGTTCTACAGCGAGCGCTTCGTCCACCGGGGCGGCAGCCGGTGGGGCGTCACCGGGGCGCTGACCCTGCACGGCGTCAGCCGTACCGTGACGCTGGACACCCAGTACCTCGGTATCGGCAACGGCCTGGAGGGCGAGACGCGCGCCGCCTGCCGGGCCACCACCGAACTGCACCGTGAGGACTTCACCCTTACTTGGCAGACCATGCTGGCACGCGGGATCGCCGTGGTGGGGCCGAGCATCGTGATCGACCTGGACATTCAGATCGTTCCCAAGGGCTGAGCGGGCCGGACCGTTCCCGACGGCCGATGCGGCCGGGCGTCACGGCTTCTCCAGCCAGCCTTCGTACTCCTCCGCGAACGCGTCGAGCGCGGCCGGGTCCAGGCGCCCGGCCGCGTCCTCCACGACCACCAGCCACTGGGCGTCCTCGGCGTCGTCCTCGCCGGCCAGCGCGTCCCGTACGAGCTGAGGCTCCTCGGCGACCCCGAAGCGGTCCGCCAGCTCCCCGGCCACCTCCTCCGCGGCGTCGCGGTCGGGCAGCACCAGTACATGTCTCACATCGCTCACCCGGTCATTCTCCGGTACGGGCGTCGGTGCCCCGCGCCCCGGCCCCGGGCACCGACAGCCGGGGCTGTCCGGGCTGTCAGTGGGGCGTGGGATGCTGGATCGCGATGGCCACCAGGAAGAATTCCACCGACGATCCGCTCGCGCCCCTCACCCTCGCCGTGGGCCAGGAGGACCTCCTCCTGGACCGTGCGGTGCAGCAGGTGGTGGCGGCCGCCCGTGCTGCCGACGCCGACACGGACGTACGTGATCTGGCGTCCGACCAGTTGCAGCCCGGCACGCTCGCCGAGCTCACCAGCCCCTCGCTCTTCGCCGAGCGCAAGGTCGTGATCGTGCGCAACGCGCAGGACCTCTCGGCCGACACGATCAAGGACGTCAAGGCGTATCTCGGCGCGCCGGTCGAGGAGATCACGCTCGTCCTGCTGCACGCGGGCGGCGCCAAGGGCAAGGGGCTGCTGGACGCGGCGCGCAAGGCCGGGGCGCGGGAAGTCGCCTGCCCGAAGACCACCAAGCCCGCCGAGCGGCTCTCCTTCGTACGGTCGGAGTTCCGGGCGCACGGCCGGTCCGCGACGCCGGAGGCCTGCCAGGCGCTGGTCGACTCCATCGGCAGCGATCTGCGGGAGCTGGCGAGTGCGGTGTCCCAGCTGATCGCGGACGTCGAGGGCACGATCGACGAGGCGGTCGTCGGGCGTTATTACACCGGGCGGGCGGAAGCCTCGTCGTTCACCGTCGCCGACCGGGCGGTCGAGGGGCGCGCGGCGGAGGCGCTGGAGGCACTGCGGTGGTCGTTGTCGACCGGGGTCCCGCCCGTCCTGATCACCAGTGCGTTGGCGCAGGGGGTGCGGGCGATCGGGAAGCTGTCCTCGGCCCGGGGTGGCCGGCCGGCCGATCTGGCCCGGGAGCTGGGTATGCCGCCGTGGAAGATCGACCGGGTGCGGCAGCAGATGCGGGGATGGACGCCCGACGGGGTCGCGGTGGCCCTGCGGGCGGTGGCGGCGGCGGACGCGGGGGTGAAGGGCGGGGGGGACGACCCCGAGTACGCCCTGGAGAAGGCCGTCGTCGTGGTCGCCCGGGCCGCGCGGGCGGGGCGGTAGGCCTTTCGGGGTGGGGTGGGCGGTTCGCCGCCGGGTGCGGGGCCCTGTGGTGACCGGTTCCGTCCTCAAGCGCCGGACGGGCTGGGTGTGCCCCCGGACGGGCTGGGCGGGCCTCCGGGCGCCTTGGGTGTGCCCCCGGACGGGCTGGGTGTGCCTCGGCATCGTGCTGGGAGCGTGCGGGGCCTCGTGTGAGCGCCGGTTCCGTCCTCAAGCGCCGGACGGGCTGGGTGTGCCCCCGGACGGGCTGGGCGGGCCTCCGGGCGCCTTGGGTGTGCCCCCGGATGGGTTGGGTGTGCCTCCGGATGGGCTGGGTGTGTCCCGGACGGGCTGGGTGTGCCCCCGGACGGGCTGGGTGGGCCTCCGGACGGGCTGGGTGGGCCCCGGACCGGGCTGGGGTTGCCTCGGCATCGTAGGCCGGGTGTGACTGTACGCGCGGAAGCCCCGGTCCTCGATCTGGGGAGATCGGGGACCGGGGCTTCCGGGTAACACTCTGGGTGCGCCGCACCCGCGTGGCGAACGCAGGTTCGGTGTGCGGCGCGGGGTGCCGGTCAGGGGCGGGAGAGAGGGCCCGTCTGGTCCGTTCCGGCGGTCACATCAGTGAGCTTCGGGAAGAAGCTCAGGCCTGCAGGGAGGCAACCTTGGACGCCAGCGCCGACTTCTTGTTGGCGGCGGCGTTCTTGTGGATGACACCCTTCGAGACAGCCTTGTCGAGCTGACGGGAAGCGTCGCGGACGGCCGTGGTGGCCTTCTCGACGTCACCGGCAACGGCGGCCTCGCGGGCCTTGCGGATCGCGGTCTTGAGCGACGACTTGACGGCCTTGTTGCGCAGGCGCGCCTTCTCGTTGGTCTTGTTCCGCTTGATCTGGGACTTGATGTTCGCCACGAATAGAGCCTTTTCAGGTTCGTTGGATCTTCCAGGTGAGCCGCGCCGCTCGTGAGAGCCACGAGGCACAGCTGTCCACGGTAGCAGTCACCCTCCGACCGGCCCAAACCGGTCGCTGTCCCGCAGGCGTGGGACGATGGAGCCTACGTATCGATCCGACCGACCCGACATCGACCCGAGACACGGCGTTCGGCGTCTCAAGAATCAGGACCCTGCGTGCCCGCGACTCCTTCCAACGTGCCCGAGCCGAGCCGTACCGACCCGGCGCTGATCCGCAATTTCTGCATCATCGCGCACATCGACCACGGCAAGTCGACCCTCGCCGACCGGATGCTTCAGCTGACCGGAGTGGTCGACCAGCGGCAGATGCGTGCTCAGTACCTCGACCGGATGGACATCGAGCGCGAGCGCGGCATCACCATCAAGTCCCAGGCGGTCCGGCTGCCCTGGGCCCCCAACACGGGTGAGGACACGGGCACCACCCATGTCCTCAACATGATCGACACCCCGGGCCACGTGGACTTCACCTACGAGGTCTCCCGTTCGCTCGCGGCCTGCGAGGGCACGGTCCTGCTGGTCGACGCCGCGCAGGGCATCGAGGCCCAGACGCTGGCCAACCTCTATCTCGCGATGGAGAACGACCTCACCATCGTCCCGGTGCTCAACAAGATCGACCTCCCCGCCGCGCAGCCGGAGAAGTTCTCCGAGGAGCTGGCCAACCTCATCGGCTGCCAGCCCGAGGACGTGCTCAAGGTCTCCGCGAAGACCGGCGTCGGCGTGGACGCGCTGCTCGACCGGGTCGTGCGGGACGTGCCGGCCCCGGTCGGCGTCGCGGACGCCCCCGCCCGCGCGATGATCTTCGACTCGGTCTACGACGCGTACCGCGGTGTCGTCACCTACGTCCGTGTCATCGACGGCCAGCTCAACAAGCGCGAGCGCATCCGGATGATGTCGACCGGCGCCACCCACGAGCTGCTGGAGATCGGGGTGTCGTCCCCCGAGATGACCCCGGCCGACGGCATCGGTGTGGGCGAGGTCGGCTACATCATCACCGGTGTGAAGGACGTCCGGCAGTCCAAGGTCGGTGACACGATCACCTCGCTGCACAACGGGGCGACCGAGGCGCTGGGCGGCTACAAGGAGCCCAAGCCGATGGTGTTCTCCGGGCTGTACCCGCTGGACGGCTCGGACTACCCGGACCTGCGCGAGGCGCTGGACAAGCTCCAGCTCAACGACGCCGCCCTGGTCTACGAGCCGGAGACCTCCGCCGCGCTCGGCTTCGGTTTCCGCGTCGGCTTCCTCGGCCTGCTCCACCTGGACGTGGTCCGTGAGCGGCTGGAGCGCGAGTTCGGCCTCGATCTGATCGCCACGGCCCCCAACGTGGTCTACCGCGTCGAGATGGAGGACGGCACCGAGCACGTCGTCACCAACCCGAGCGAGTTCCCCGAGGGCAAGATCGACAAGGTGCACGAGCCGGTCGTCCGCGCCACGGTGCTGGCCCCGAGCGAGTTCATCGGCGCGATCATGGAGCTGTGCCAGAACCGGCGCGGCACCCTGCTCGGCATGGACTACCTCTCCGAGGACCGGGTCGAGATCCGCTACACGCTGCCCTTGGCCGAGATCGTCTTCGACTTCTTCGACCAGCTGAAGTCCAAGACCCGGGGTTACGCCTCCCTCGACTACGAGCCCACCGGCGAGCAGTCGGCCCAGCTCGTCAAGGTCGACATCCTGCTGCACGGCGACAAGGTGGACGCGTTCTCCGCGGTCACCCACAAGGACAAGGCGTACGCGTACGGCGTACGGCTCGTCGCCAAGCTGCAGAAGCTCATCCCCCGGCAGAACTTCGAGGTGCCGATCCAGGCGGCCATCGGCGCCCGGGTCATCGCCCGGGAGACCGTCCGCGCCATCCGCAAGGACGTCCTCGCCAAGTGCTACGGCGGTGACATCTCCCGTAAGCGGAAGCTGCTGGAGAAGCAGAAGGAGGGCAAGAAGCGGATGAAGATGGTCGGCAACGTGGAGGTTCCGCAGGACGCCTTCATCTCCGTCCTGTCGACCGACGAGTCCGCGGGTGAGAGCAAGGGCAAGAAGTAGTCCGCTCTCGCTCCGCTCTCCAGGACCCCCATGCGCCAGTACCGGCGTGGGGGTCCTTTCGTTATGAAAGCTGGCGTCCGTTGCCTCTTACGTGGCGGACACGCGCGCTCTACTCTGATCACGACTCGATGGTTACTGGTCAGTTAAACAAGACCGAACAAGCAGGTTGCGCAGCAGCACGAGAGCAGTAGGCGGTAGGCAGTAGGACCACAGCAGCCAGTCGCCGTATCAAAGAAGCCGGTCGTAGCAATGCCGCAGGCCCGGAGGACGTCGTGAGCGACACACAGACCTTGATCGATAACCGGCCGCCCTCCGTGGCGGCCCTCTTCATCGACCGCGTGGCGGCGACCCCGGACGGGGAGGCGTACCGCTATCCGGTGCCGTCGGCCTCGGGCACGGGTCCCGACGACTGGAAGTCGCTGAGCTGGGGCCAGGCCTCGGAGCGGGTCTACGCGATCGCCGCCGGGCTGATCGCCCTCGGCGTGCGGCCGGAGGAGCGGGTCGCCCTCTCCTCGGCCACCCGGGTGGAATGGATCCTCATCGACCTCGGGGTGATGTGCGCGGGCGCCGCGACGACCACCATCTACCCGTCCACGAACGCCGAGGAGTCCGCCTTCATCCTGGCCGACTCCGAGAGCCGGATCCTCATCGCGGAGAACGCCGAGCAGCTGGCCAAGGCCCGGGAGACCCGCGCGGACCTGCCGAACCTCGCCCATGTCGTGGTCATCGACCCGGCCGGCGTCGAGCCCGCCGATGACGACCCCGAGGGCTGGATCATCACCCTCGCCGAGCTGGAGGCCCAGGGCGCCGAGCTCCTCGCCAAGACCCCGGACGCGGTCACCGAGCGGGTCGCCGCGATCACCGCCGACCAACTCGCCACCCTCATCTACACCTCGGGCACCACCGGCCGCCCCAAGGGCGTACGGCTGCCGCACGACAACTGGTCGTACATGGCCAAGGCCACCGTCTCGACCGGGTTGATCAACGCCGACGACGTGCAGTACCTCTGGCTGCCGCTGGCCCACGTCTTCGGCAAGGTCCTCACCTCGGGGCAGATCGAGGTCGGCCACGTCACCGCCGTCGACGGCCGTATCGACAAGATCATCGAGAACCTGCCGGTCGTCCAGCCGACGTACATGGCCGCCGTGCCCCGGATCTTCGAGAAGGTCTACAACGGGGTCGCCTCCAAGGCCCGCGCGGGCGGCGGAGCCAAGTACAAGATCTTCCAGTGGGCCGCCGGTGTCGCCCGCGAGTACGCCAAGGTCTCGCAGGACAACTTCCGCCGCACCGGCAAGGCGTCCGTCCCCTTCGCGCTCGGCGCCAAGCACAAGGTCGCCGACGCCCTCGTCTTCTCCAAGATCCGGGAGGCCTTCGGAGGCCGGCTGCGCGCCTGCGTCTCCGGTTCCGCCGCCCTCGCCCCGGACATCGGCTACTTCTTCGCGGGCGCCGGCGTCCACATCCTGGAGGGCTACGGCCTCACCGAGACCAGCGCCGCCTCCTTCGTCAACCCGGGCGAGGCCTACCGCACCGGTACCGTCGGCAAGCCGCTCCCCGGCACCGAGGTGCGCATCGCCGACGACGGCGAGATCCTGCTGCGCGGCCCCGGTGTCATGGAGGGCTACCACAACCTGCCCGACAAGACCGAAGAGGTCCTGGAGTCGGACGGCTGGATCCACACCGGGGACATCGGCGAGCTGTCGGTCGACGGCTATCTGCGCATCACCGACCGAAAGAAGGACCTGATCAAGACGTCCGGCGGCAAGTACGTCGCCCCGGCGGAGGTCGAGGGCCAGTTCAAGGCGGTCTGCCCGTTCGTCTCCAACATCCTGGTGCACGGCGCGGACCGTAACTTCTGCACCGCGCTCATCGCGCTCGACGGCCCCACCCTCCTCGGCTGGGCCGCCGAGAACGGCATGGAGGGCAAGTCGTACGCGGAGGTCGTCGCCGCCCCGCAGACCGTGGAGCTGATCGACGGGTACGTCAAGCGCCTCAACGAAGGCCTCCAGCGCTGGCAGACCATCAAGAAGTTCCGCCTCCTGCCGCGCGACCTGGACGTCGAGCACGGCGAGCTGACCCCCAGCCTCAAGCTGAAGCGCCCGGTCGTCGAGCGGGAGTACCGGGGGCTCATCGACGAGATGTACGCGGGCTCGCGCGAGGCCTGAGTTACGCGGCCGGCGCGAGGCGCGGGCCCCTCATGGCGGCCGTCCGGGGGCTCGGCCCCGGACGGGCACCGGCGGGGCGGCAGGACACCCAGGTGTCCGGCCGCCCCGTTCTGGTCGTCCCGCCCGGCCGGGAGTGGCGCATCGCGGACGTCGCCGGGCGTGCAGCGCCGGTCGTTCGCCGCGGTGGTCGAGGTCAGCCGCGCCGACGTCACTCGCGTCGGCCTCGCAGGTCCGCGCCGACGTCACTCGCGTCGGCCTCGTAGGTCCGTGCCGGGTTCACTCGCGCCGGCCTCGCAGGACCTTGGCGAGCACCACCACCAGCAGCCCGGCGCAGGGGATCACCAGCAGGCCGGTGCGCAGGCTGGTCGCGTCGGCGACGTAACCGACGACCGGAGGGGACAGCAGGAAGCCCAGGCGCATGAGCCAGGAGACGATCGTCAGACCCGATCCGGGTTTGAGGCCGGGCAGGGCGTCGGCTTCGTGCATCGCCGCGGGCACCAGGGTCGCCACCCCGAACCCTGCCAGGGCGAAGCCCAGAATGGTGCCGGGCAGCGTCGGCACCGCCAGGGCGAACCCCATGCCGACCGCGGTGATCAGACCGCCGGTCCGGGCCACGGCACGCTGACCGAAACGGTCGACGAGGCGGTCCCCGATGATGCGCCCGATGAACTGGGCGCCCACCAGGGCGATGAAGCCCCAGGCGGCGAGCGCCGCGGAGGTGTGCAGGGAGTCCGTCAGGTAGAGGGCGGCCCAGGAGTTTCCCGCGTCCTCGACGAGCGTGCCGGCCGTGGCGATCAGAACGAGTGCCGCCAGCACGTACCCGACGCGCGAGGCGCTGACCGCTCCCTCGGCGCTCCGCCGTTCCGGACCGGCCTCCTCCGGTTCGTTGTCCGGGCCGGGCAGGCAGAAGCGCCATGCGGTCATGGCGGCGAGAGCGAGGACGATCGCCGAGATCGTGAGGTGGACGCCGAGCGACAGGCCCAGCGACATCGCTCCGGCGGCCATCAGCCCTCCGGTGACGGCGCCGATGGACCAGATCGCGTGGAACGAGTTCAGGATGGAGCGTCCGTAGAGCCGCTGCACCCGTAGACCGTGCGCGTTCTGCGCGACATCCGTCAGTGCGTCCATGGCTCCGGCCAGGAACAAGGCGCCCGCGAACAGCGCAGGCGACGGGGCGAGGCCGGCGGCCAGGATCCCCATCGCCGTCAGCAGGGTGCCGACGGCCGCGACCTGCGCCGAGCCCACGCGGCGGATGAGCACCCCTGCCGCGAGGCCGGCCGCGATGGCGCCCGCCGGGAACGCGGCGACCGCCAGTCCGTAGGCGCCGTTGCCGATCGCCAGATCGTCCTTGATCTGCGGATACCTCGGCAGCAGGTTGGCGAACACGGCTCCGTTGGTGAAGAACAGGACGGCTACAGCGGTCCGCGCGTTCCGCCCGGAGCGGGGAGGACGTGCCTCGATGTCGACGGTCATGCGGAGGACCCTAACCCCGGAGCGTACGAACGTACACTCATGCTGACGATAAATCCCGACCGAGTGGTAAGTATTTCACCCGGCGGACGGCGTCCACCGCCCCGCGCCGCAGGGTGTGCGTTCGGTTAGGCTGGCCTTTCTTGGTGGGGGCCCGGGGTGTGCGGGGCCGGGTTCCGGCACCGCAGGTGAAGACCCGGCGGACCGAACGGACACGGGCAGGGCGCAGGTGAGAGACGGCGACCGGACTCGCGCGCGTCGTGCGCCCGGCGGGGCGGGACCGCTCACACGGATGACGAAGAACGCGGGCTTCGGGCCTGCGCGCGAGGTGGGGCACTGTGAATAGGATCGCGCTCGCGGCCGGGGCCCTGTACGTCATCGTCCTGCTCCGCGCCGGAGGGACGTTCGCCGTCGGGTGGCTCGCAGGAGCCGGCGCCCGGCGCGGCAGGTTCGCCGGGCTGACCTCCTCGGCGAAGTTCCGGCGCGCCGAGCGCGCCATCCAGCGGTGGGGCGCGCCGGTGGTGGCCGTCTCCTTCCTGACGGTCGGGTTCCAGACCGCCGTCAACTTCCTCGCGGGCAGCATGCGCATGCCGTTGCCGCGTTACCTCCCCGCGCTGTTCGTGGGCGGAGCGGCCTGGGCGCTGATCTACGCGACCGCGGGACTCGGCGTGCTGGAGGTCCTGGGAAGGCTCTTCGCCGAGCGGACGGTCTTCGGGGTGTCCGCCGTGGCGGTGCTCCTGCTCGCGGTGTGCGGGGTGGTGGTGTACCGCAGACGAAAGGCGGCTCCGTCCTCCGCTGACACCGCTGACACCGCTGACACCGCTGCCGACGCGGCGTGAATCCGGCCGGCGGAGGTCTTCCCCACCCCTTCGATCCGGCTCTGGCCCCCGCGGTGCGCGTTTTCCGAAGCGTTGCGTTCGAATCCGCTCGATTTTCTGCCCACTTCGGTAACTCGGTGCTTATGGATGCGGCCGGTCTGTCACTCTGTCGGTGTCGTCGGACCGTAGGAGCCGCACCGTGGCGCCCATTCCCTTGCAGCGGGACACTGTGCAGCGTCCCGGCACCACCCGTGCCGGGCACGCGCACGGCCCGCGCCTGGCCAGCCGCACCAGTCTGCCCGGGATACCGCTCGCCCCGTCCGCCGCCCGCCGGTTCGTGCGGGCCGCGCTCGCGGAGTGGACCGGGATTGGGGTGCCCGCGGCCGTGGGCTTCAGCGACCGGCTGGCCGACGACGCCGTGACCGTCACCAACGAGCTGGTCACCAACGCCGTGGTGCACGCCGGGACCACCGTCGACCTGGTGCTCAGGCTGGAGGAGGAGGGCGGCGAGGAGCCGTCCGCCGCCCTCGTCCTGGAGGTCACCGACCACCACCCGGCCCGCCCGGTGAGCGGCGACGAGCCCGGCGCGGACCCCGGACCGGCCGGGGTGCGTCCCGGGGAGCTGCCCGATCCCGCCGAGTACGGCCGTGGACTCCAGCTCGTCGCCACCCTCGCCGACTCCTGGGGCATCACCTACCGCACCGGCCTCAAGACCGTCTGGGCCCGCCTCCCCGTCGACGACTGGAGCGCCCCGCTCGCCCCGCCCGACGGGGAGGCCCTCCGACGCGGCCTGCGCGCCGCCGAGATCCTCGCCCCCGCCGCCAGGCGCGCCGAGCGCGACGACGCGGTCTGGGACAGCCGGGGCGCCCCGGCCTTCCTCGCCGAGGCCTCCGACCTGCTCGCCGGGCAGCTCGACGAGGACCTGGTGGCCGCCATAGCGGGCCAGCTCCTGGTGCCCCGGCTGGCGGACTGGTGCGCGATCTGGCTGGAGGCCGAGGGCGGGGGACCGGCCGCCGAACCCCGGCTCGCCCGCGTCTGGCACAGCGACGAGACCGGCACGGAGCCCCTGCGCGCCGTCCTGGAGCGGGAGCCCCTCCGCCTTCCGGCCGGCGTCGGCTCCGGCCCCGTCTCCGTCCCCGTGCCCTGGCCCGCCCACCCCGTCGAGGAGGACCGGGAGGAGGACGGGGACCGGGAGGAGGACGGGGAGGGCCGGGAGGAGGGCCGGGAGGAGGGCCGGGAGGAGGGCCGGGAGAACCGGCAGGCCGCTCCCGCGCCGCCCCCGCACCCCGGCGGCCGGGACGGGGCCGCGCTCGCCTTCCGCATCACCGCGGGCGGCCGGGCGCTCGGCACCGTCCTCGTCGGCCGCGAGGGTGTCGCCCAGGTGCCGGAGGCCGTCGCCTCGCTGATCGAGGACTTCGTCCGCCGCCTCGGCCTCGCCGTCGGCGCGGCCCGCGCCTACACCCGCCAGGCCACCATCAGCCGGATCCTCCAGCGCGGCCTGCTCCCCAGCAAGGTCGCCGAGATCCCCGGCGTCACCAGCGCCCTCGTCTACGAACCCAGCGACGACGGTGTGGTCGGCGGTGACTTCTACGACATCTTCCCGTGCCCCGGCGACCGCTGGTGCTTCGTCCTCGGCGACGTCCAGGGCAGCGGCCCCGAGGCCGCCGTCGTCACCGGCCTGGCCCGCCCCTGGCTGCGACTGCTCTCGCGGGAGGGCTTCGGCGTCGGGGAGGTCCTGGACCGGCTGAACCGGCTGCTCCTCGACGACGCCATGGAGGCAGCCGAGGCCGCCGCCCTGATGGTCGCCGCCGCCGGGGGCCAGCAGCTCCACGACGGCACCCAGTCCCGGTTCCTCTCCCTGCTGTACGGGGAGGTCGTGCCGCTCCCCGACGGCGGGGTCCGCTGCACGGTGGCCAGCGCCGGGCACCCCCTGCCGCTGCTGCTGCGTCCCGACGGCTCCGTACGCCCGGCCGCCGAGCCCCAGGTGCTGCTCGGGGTCGTCGAGGACGTGGCGTACGAGAGCCAGGGCTTCGACCTCGCGCCCGGGGACACCCTGCTCTGCGTCACGGACGGAGTG
Organism: Streptomyces sp. NPDC091287; assembly: GCF_044768525.1. Taxonomy (NCBI): domain Bacteria; kingdom Bacillati; phylum Actinomycetota; class Actinomycetes; order Kitasatosporales; family Streptomycetaceae; genus Streptomyces; species Streptomyces sp. NPDC091287. The sequence goes on along the minus strand of NZ_JBIVUV010000010.1, from coordinate 77,105 downwards.
ACCGAGCGCCGGTCGGGCCCGCTGATGTTCGACGACGGGGACGGGCTGGCCCGGGTGCTGGCCGGGTGCGCCGGGCTGCCCGCCGAGGCGACGGCCGAGCGCATCCGGCGGGCCGTCCACGAGTTCGCCGAGCAGCCCCCGGACGACGACGTGGCCCTGCTGGTCCTGCACGCGGACTGACACGCACGCGGACTGACCTCGACTGACTGACCTGCACGCGGACTGAACGGGCCGGCGGGCGAGAAGCCACCCGGTCCGGGAAGCCACCCGGTCCGGGAAGCCACCAGGTCCGGGAAGCCACCCGGTCCGGGGAACTCCCGCGGCGAGCGACAATGGTCGGTATGCCTTCCGTACTGCCCGATGGTGAGCCCGTGCCCGACGACGGGGCGCTGCCCCGCCACGCCCTGGAAGGCGCAGCCGACCGCCCGCTCGGCTTCTACCTGCACGTCCCCTACTGCGCCACCCGCTGCGGCTACTGCGACTTCAACACCTACACCGCAACCGAGCTGCGCGGCTCCGGCGGGGCGCTGGCCTCCCGCGACAACTACGCCGCCCACCTGATCGAGGAGGTCCGCCAGGCCCGCAAGGTCCTCGGCGACGACCCCCGCCCCGTGCGCACGGTCTTCGTCGGCGGCGGCACGCCCACCCTGCTGCCCGCCGCCGACCTCGTGCGCATGCTGGCGGCGATCAGGGAGGAGTTCGGGCTCGCGGACGACGCGGAGATCACCACCGAGGCCAATCCGGAGTCCGTCGACCCGGCCTACCTCGCCGCGCTCCGCGAGGGCGGCTTCAACCGGGTCTCCTTCGGCATGCAGAGCGCCAAGCAGCACGTCCTGAAGATCCTGGACCGCACGCACACCCCCGGCCGCCCCGAGGCCTGTGTCGCCGAGGCCCGGGCGGCGGGCTTCGACCACGTCAACCTCGACCTGATCTACGGCACCCCCGGCGAGTCCGACGACGACTGGCGGGCCACCCTGGACGCCGCGATCGGCGCGGGACCCGACCACGTCTCCGCGTACGCCCTGATCGTCGAGGAGGGCACCCAGCTCGCCCGCCGCATCCGGCGCGGCGAGATCCCGATGACCGACGACGACGCGCACGCCGACCGCTACCTCATCGCGGACGAGGCCTTCGCCGCCGCCGGCTTCGACTGGTACGAGGTCTCCAACTGGGCCACCACCGAGGCGGGCCGCTGCCTGCACAACGAGCTGTACTGGCGCGGCGCCGACTGGTGGGGCGCGGGCCCCGGCGCCCACAGCCACGTCGGCGGGGTCCGCTGGTGGAACGTGAAGCACCCCGGCGCGTACGCGCAGGCGCTCTCCGAGGGCCGCTCACCCGGCGCGGGCCGCGAGATCCTCGGCCAGGAGGACCGCCGGGTCGAGCGCATCCTGCTGGAGCTCCGGCTGCGCGAGGGCTGCCCGCTCTCCCTCCTGAAACCCGACGGCCTCGCCGCCTCCCGCCGCGCCCTGACCGACGGGCTGCTGGACCCGGAGCCGTACGGGAGGGGCCGCGCGGTCCTCACCCTGCGCGGGCGGCTCCTGGCCGACGCCGTCGTCCGCGACCTCGTCGACTGACCCGGCCGGGGCGCCTCACGGCCGGCAGTCCTTCGCCGTCAGCGGGGGCGCGACCCCGGCCGGCTTGCCGCAGACCAGGGTCCGCTCGGCGCTCGGCCCGGGGCGGACCACCTTGACGATGTTGAGGCCGTGCACGTTGTCGGAGACCGAGGACCTTGTCCGGCTGAACGAGATCGTCCCCGTCGGCATGTTGTTCAGGTCCACCGTGTGCAGTGTCGCCCAGGTCTCCGCCGCGCTCCGGCGCTGGTCGCCGCGGGCCGCCGCGTCGTACAGGGCCGCCGTCGCGCTGTAGGAGATGACGGTCTGCCCGCTGGCGAACAGGCCGTCCTCGTACGCCGGACCCCCCGACGCCAGCGCGGTGATCTCCCCCTCGGGGTGCAGCGCCCGCAGCGTGCGGTACGCGTCCCCGTAGAAACCGAGGTTCTTTCCCCGGTCCAGCGGGGCGAGCGAGCTGTGGTAGAGCGTGACGTTGGCCGCGATCGACGTGCTGTCGTCGAACGTCCCCTTCGTCAGGTCGTCCCCCGTGAACACCGTCATCCGCCGGTCCGAGCAGCCGGTGGTCTCCGACAGGCCCCGCATCAGCGTCGGTACGTCCTCGACCCGCCCCGCGAAGTACAGCGCGTCGGGGACCCGCTCGGCCCGGCAGATGGTCGTCAGCGGGGCGTTCAGGCTCGCCCCGCCCGCCAGGTCGTACGGCACGTCCTTGCCCAGATCGAAGCCCGCGTCCGCCAGCATCTGACGGCCGGCGTCCCGCTGCTCGGCGGTGTACCGGTCCAGGTCCCCGTTGCGGTCCTCGCGCGACAGCACGAGCGCGTGCGGGCGGTCGAGGTCCTTCGCGATCTGCCGGGCGACCAGCCCCAGCACATGCGTCTGCTCCTCGTCCGTCGCCGCGAGGCCGAAGTAGTTGGGGAACTCCCGGGGCAGGTCGCTGCTGGAGTTCGTCGTGTTCACCACCGGCAGCCCGGCCTCGCGCAGCAGCTTCGTCGCGTTGTCGCTCTCGTCGGTGTTGCGGCCGAGACCGACCACCCCGACCACCGTCGGATCCCGCCGGGCCACCTCGATGATCTTCCGCACGGCGGTGAGCTGCCGCAGCATGTCCTCGCCGCCGTTCGCGGTCAGCACCCGCAGCTTCACCGAGCGGCGCACCGTCTTGTTCACCGCCCGCTGCTGGAGATAGACGCCGGTCAGCTCCTCCAGGCCCTTGCGGGTCTCCTCCCGGTCCTTGCCCGTGGCGGTGAGCGGACCGGCGTAGACGACCGTCACGTACGCGTCGCCCGGCTCGATGTCGTCGTTCTCGTCCCGGATCGCCTGCTCGATCCGCTCGAAGGTGATGCCCTTCCCGGCCCCGTTCAGCTCCAGGTCGTTGCCCCGCGCGAAGAGCACCTCGGGGGCGGTCGCCACCCCGACGCACTCCCGGTGGTCCCCCTCGCCGTCCCAGATGGCGTCCGTGTTGCGGTCGGTCAGCGGCCCGTGGCAGTACGTGTCGCGCCAGTTCCCGGCCCACAGGAACGCCCCCAGCAGACTGCCCACGACGAGCACGGCGACGCTCGCCCGCGACATCACCCACCACGCCCAGGTCCGCCGCACCCGGTGGGTCACGAGCTGCGCGTGCGCGTGCTCGTGGGTCAGCTTCTCGGTGGACAGCGGCAGCAGCAGCACCCACGCCAGGGTCGCCGCCGCCACCGGCGACTGCCCCAGACTCAGATCGTCGACCCAGCGCTCGTAGCGGGCCCGCGCCCCGGACGAACCGGACGGCGCACCGGGACCCGGCCGCTCCGGGGGCAGCGGCGGGGTGTGGCGCATGATCTCGGGGGCTTGGAGCGAGGCGAGCAGCAGCAGCGGATCCACCTCGCTGCGCCGCGACCGTACGCTGTTGATCGCGTTGATCAGCAGAATGCCGCCGTTGTCCTGGGTCGCCCGGGGCAGGAACACCACCGGCGGGACCGTGCGCTTGCTGCGCCGCCAGTCCAGGGAGTGCGGGCGGTAGTTGTGCCGCAGATCCTCCAGCAGCGCCTGCACCCGCAGCTCCAGATGGAACTGGCGCGCGTACTCGTCGCCCGCCCCCGCGTCCGCCACCCGCTCCGCGACCGCCGCCGCCCGCGCCCGGATCACCCGCCACGAACCGCTCGGCGACAGCCACGACCAGCCGTCCGACGGATAGCCGGTGCTCGACGCGGCCAGGGACGAGGTGGTGGCGAACCACCGGCTGGCCCGGCGCAGCCACAGCAGCGGCGGCGCCGCCCGGCTCGCCAGGCCCACCACGGCGAGCCCGACCAGCGCGACGGCCGCCACCAGGGCCGTCAGCAGCCAGTCGATCTCCCCGAGCAACACGCTGAGCAGGGCGATGAAGAGCGCGCCGACGAACGTCTCGGGCCGCACCGACTGCCGCAGCGAGGTCCACCGGGTGCCTCCGCGCGGCCGGCCGGACCGCCAGCGCAGCCGGCTCAGCTGCTCCAGGATCCGTTCCTCGCGCACCTCGGAGGTGTTCCCGTCGGACTGCTCGACCACCGTCGCGGTGGCCTGCTCGATCGCACCGAGCAGCCGGGAGCGGGGAAAGGCGAAGGTCTTGTACTGGGTGTTCTCGCGGGTCTCCCACGGTTTCTCGGAGAGCGTGCGCACCATGTCGAGCGCCGCCTCGTACGGGGTCGCCCCCTCGCCGTCCAGCAGCCGCACCGGCACCCGGCGCAACTCGTTGGCCCGGTGCACCTGATGCACGAGCTGCTCCACCCGCGCGTCGATCTCCGGCCCGGCCCCGGCGTCCGCCGCCTGGACCACCACGAGCGGCATCACCGGCCGGTTGACCCGGTACCGGTCGATCAGCTGCTGTATCAGGTGGAAGACGGCCGAAGCCGCCTCGTTGTCCGCACTGTCCCGCCAGACCTCGCGCGCCATCGGTCCCCGCCCTTCCCCCGTGAGCCCTTCGGCCCGTGAACCGCCTGCCCGTTTCTCCACCTCAATAACCGATGGTGCGTGTGGGACGCAGGCATTCATAGGGATCGGTACGAGATCCTCTTCGACAGTCCCGCAACGGGCCGGTATCAGGCCGGTATCAGGCCCAGGACATCAGTCCGGAAGGGTGACGAAGTCGATCAATTCCTCCACCCGGCCCAGCAGTTGGGGTTCAAGGTCCTTGTAGCTGCGGACCTTGGACAGGATGTGCTGCCAGGCCGCCCCGGTGTTCTGGGGCCACCCCAGCGCCCGGCACACGCCCGTCTTCCAGTCCTGCCCCCTCGGCACCACCGGCCAGGCGTCGATCCCCACCGAGGACGGCTTCACCGCCTCCCACACGTCGATGTACGGGTGCCCCACCACCAGCACGTGGTCCCCGGTCACCCGCTCGGCGATCCGGGACTCCTTGGAGCCGGGCACCAGATGGTCCACCAGCACCCCCAGCCGGGCGTCCGGCCCCGGCGCGAACTCCCCGACGATCGCCGGCAGGTCGTCCACCCCCTCCAGATACTCCACGACCACGCCCTCGATGCGCAGGTCGTCACCCCACACCCGCTCCACCAGCTCCGCGTCGTGCCGGCCCTCCACATAGATCCGCCCGGCCCGCGCCACCCGGGCCCGTGCCCCGGGCACCGCCACCGAACCGGAGGCCGTACGGAGGGGACGCACGGGACCGCCGGGTCCCGGGCGCACCAGCGTGACGACCTTGCCCTCCAGCAGGAAGCCGCGCGGCTCCATCGGGAACACCCGGTGCTTGCCGAATCGGTCCTCCAGGGTCACCGTCGGCCCCTGGGCCGTCTTCTCGCAGCGGATCACCGCCCCGCAGAAGCCGGTGGAGACCTCCTCCACGACCAGATCGGGCTCGGCGGGCACCTCGGGCACGGGGGCGGACCGCTTCCACGGCGGGGTCAGGTCCGGCTGGTAGCTGCGCATGGCACGACGATATTCGCCCGAACCGCCGACAGGCGTCGGAGACCCGGCCATGACCGGCGGGACGCCCCTCGGTGACCACACCGGAACGTTCCTATGTGGCCAGCGGGGCGTCCCGCTGGTCACCCCTCGGCGAGGTCCACCTCGAACCGCTCCGCCAGCGACGCCCGCTGCGCCCGCACGAACGCCGCGTCCACCACCGCCCCGTGCCCCGGCACGTACAGCGCGCCCTCACCGCCCAGCGCCAGCAGCCGGTCCAGCGCGGCCGGCCACCGCGAGGTGATCGCGTCCCGGCCCGCCTGCGGCTCGCCCGACTCCTCGACCAGATCACCGCAGAACACCACCGGAGGCCCGCCGTCCGTGCCCGGCACCAGCGCCGCGAGGTCATGGCCGCTGTGCCCGGGGCCCACGTTCGCCAGCAGCACCTGACGGCCGCCGCCCAGGTCGATCGTCCAGTCGCCGCACACCTCGTGGTGCGGGACCACCAGCGTGTCCGCCGACCGGGCCGCCTCGCCCTCCGGCACCCCGTGGCGCACCGCCGAGGCGCACAGGCCCTCCGCCCCGCCGCGCAGCAGCGCCGCGACGCCCACCGCCCCGTACACCTGGGCCCCGGCGAACGCGGCGGTGCCCAGCACATGATCGAAGTGCGGATGGCTCAGTGCGATATGCGTCACCCTCCGCCCGAGCAGCGCCTCAGCCTGCCGCCGCAGCTCGACGCCCTCGCGCAGCGTGGCGCCGGTGTCGTACAGCAATGCGCCGTCCGCCCCGGCGACCAGCGCGGCGGTGGCGTCCCACCCGGGGAGGCGCCGCCTGCCGATACCGTTGCCCAACCGCTCCCAGCCGAAGTCTTCCCAAGCGACATCCATACGACGACGCTAGCGGCAACGACCTGCGCGGTCTCGTGGAGGCGTGGCCGGTCGCCCTTGCCCCCGCCCCACCCCACCCCCGTACACTGACCGCGGGGATTGCTGGCACTCGAACGCACCGAGTGCCAGACAGACACCGAGAGACACAGCTGGAGGTGTGCGCGATGCTCAGCGAACGCAGACTCGAAGTGCTGCGCGCCATCGTCCAGGACTATGTCGGCACCGAGGAGCCCGTCGGCTCCAAGGCGCTGACCGAGCGGCACCGGCTGGGGGTCTCCCCGGCCACCGTCCGCAACGACATGGCGGTGCTGGAGGACGAGGGCTTCATCGCCCAGCCGCACACGAGCGCGGGACGCATCCCGACCGACAAGGGGTACCGCCTCTTCGTCGACAAGCTCGCGGGCGTCAAGCCGCTGTCCTCGCCCGAGCGCCGGGCCATCCAGAACTTCCTCGACGGCGCGGTCGACCTCGACGACGTGGTCGGCCGGACGGTGCGGCTGCTCGCGCAGCTGACCCGGCAGGTCGCCGTCGTGCAGTACCCCTCGCTGACCCGCTCGACGGTGCGGCACGTGGAACTGCTGGCGCTCGCCCCCGCCCGGCTGATGCTCGTCCTGATCACGGACACCGGCCGGGTCGAACAGCGTATGATCGACTGCCCTGCGCCGTTCGGCGAGGCATCGCTCGCGGATCTGCGGGCCCGGCTCAACAGCCGGGTCGTCGGACGCCGCTTCGCGGATGTCCCGCAGCTGGTGCAGGAGCTGCCGGAATCCTTCGACAGCGAGGACCGCGGGACGGTTTCCACGGTCCTTTCCACCCTCCTCGAAACACTGGTCGAGGAGACGGAGGAGCGGCTGATGATCGGCGGCACCTCCAACCTCACCCGCTTCGGACACGACTTCCCGGTGATGATCCGGCCGGTGCTGGAAGCACTGGAGGAACAGGTCGTCCTGCTGAAGCTGCTCGGTGAGGCCACGGACTCCGGCATGACCGTACGGATCGGGCACGAGAACGCCCACGAGGGGCTCAACTCCACATCCGTCGTCGCGGTCGGCTACGGTTCGGGCGACGAGGCAGTCGCCAAACTCGGCGTGGTCGGACCGACCCGCATGGACTACCCCGGAACGATGGGAGCGGTACGCGCAGTGGCACGTTACGTCGGACAGATCCTGGCGGAGTCGTAAGTGGCCACGGACTACTACGCCGTACTCGGCGTGCGCCGCGACGCATCTCAGGACGAGATCAAGAAGGCATTCCGTCGGCTCGCCCGCGAGCTGCACCCGGATGTCAACCCGGACCCGAAGACCCAGGAGCGGTTCAAGGAGATCAACGCCGCTTACGAGGTGCTCTCGGACCCGCAGAAGAAGCAGGTCTACGACCTCGGTGGCGACCCCCTCTCCGCCAGTGGCGGCGGCGGTGGCGGCGCGGGCGGTTTCGGAGCCGGCGGCTTCGGCAACTTCTCCGACATCATGGACGCGTTCTTCGGCAACGCCGCGCAACGCGGGCCCCGTTCGCGGACCCGCCGGGGCCAGGACGCCATGATCCGGCTGGAGATCGACCTCAACGAGGCGGCCTTCGGCACCACCAAGGACATCCAGGTCGACACGGCCGTCGTCTGCACCACCTGCAGCGGCGAGGGCGCGGCCCCCGGCACGTCCGCCCAGACCTGTGACATGTGTCGCGGCCGCGGCGAGGTCTCGCAGGTCACCCGGTCCTTCCTGGGCCAGGTCATGACCTCGCGGCCCTGCCCGCAGTGCCAGGGTTTCGGCACGGTCGTGCCCACCCCGTGCCCGGAGTGCGCCGGCGACGGCCGCATCCGCTCGCGGCGCACCCTGACCGTGAAGATCCCCGCGGGCGTCGACAACGGCACCCGTATCCAGTTGGCCGGCGAGGGCGAGGTCGGCCCCGGCGGCGGCCCGCCCGGCGATCTGTACGTGGAGATCCACGAGCTGCCGCACGCCGTGTTCCAGCGGCGCGGCGACGATCTGCACTGCACGGTCACCGTCCCCATGACGGCCGCGGCCCTCGGCACCAAGTGTCCGCTGGAGACCCTGGACGGCCTGGAGGACATCGACATCAGGCCCGGCACCCAGTCCGGCCAGTCCGTGCCCCTGCACGGGCGTGGCATCACGCATCTGCGCGGTGGCGGCCGGGGCGACCTGATCGTGCACGTCGAGGTGATGACCCCGTCCAAGCTCGACGCGGAACAGGAGCGGCTGCTGCGGGAGCTGTCCAAGCTGCGCGGCGAGGAGCGGCCCCTTGGCCAGTTTCAGCCAGGTCAGCAAGGGCTCTTCTCCCGGCTGAAGGACGCGTTCAACGGCCGCTGAACCGCTTTCCGCCTTTCACCGCACCGCCCGCCGGTTCCGAACCGGCGGGCGGTGCGGCGTACGGCGGTAGAACCGGTCACGGCGTCGGCTGGCTGATTCGGCCCCGTTGGGCGGGACGTGGCACGATGCGGTCATGTCCTCCGAGTTGACCGATCTCTGCCGGTATCCGATCGTGCAGGCCCCCATGGCGGGCGGCGCGTCCGGACCCCAGCTCGCCGGGGCCGTCGCCGAAGCCGGCGGGCTCGGATTCCTGGCCGCCGGGTACAAAACGGCGGACGGGATGTACAACGAGATCAAACAGCTGCGCCGGCTCACCGGCGGGCCGTTCGGCGTCAACCTCTTCATGCCGCAGCCCGCGCTCGCCGACCCCAGCGCCGTCGAGGTCTACCGCCACCAGCTCGCCGGTGAGGCCGCCTGGTACGAGACCCCGCTCGGCGACCCGGACAGCAGCGGCGACGACGGCTACGAGGCGAAGGTCGCGATCCTGCTGGAGGACCCGGTCCCGGTCGTCTCCTTCACCTTCGGCTGCCCCACCCGCGACACCCTGGACGCCTTCGCCAGGGCCGGGACGCACACCATCGTCACGGTCACCTCGGCCGAGGAGGCCCAGAGCGCCCAGTGGGCGGGCGCCGACACCGTCTGCGTCCAGGGCGTCGAGGCGGGCGGCCACCAGTCCACCCACCGCGACGACCCGCAGCTCGACCAGACCGGCACCGGGCTGCTCTCCCTCATCACCCAGGTCCGCGAGACCGTGCAGATCCCGATCGTCGCCACCGGCGGCCTGATGCGCGGCGCGCAGATCGCCGCCGTCCTCGCGGCGGGCGCGGACGCCGCCCAGCTCGGCACCGCCTTCCTGGTCTGCCCCGAGTCCGGGGCGCACCTGCTGCACAAGCAGGCCCTGACCAACCCGCTGTTCGTCCGCACCGAGCTGACCCGTGCCTTCTCCGGGCGGCCCGCCCGCGGCCTGGTCAACCGCTTCGTCCGCGAACACGGCCCCTACGCCCCCGCCGCCTACCCCCAGGTCCACTACGTCACCAGCGGGCTGCGCCAGGCCGCCGCCAAGGCCGGGGACGCCCAGGGCATGGCCCTGTGGGCCGGACAGGGCCACCGGATGGCCCGGGAACTGCCCGCGGGCGAGCTCATCGAGCTGCTCGCCGCCGAACTGGAGGCCGCCCGGTCGGCCCTGAGCATGAGGAGCCCCCGGTGACCGCACCGGTCTTCGTCGTCGAACGGATGCCCGCCGGGCCGGAGTTCGTCCTGGAGGGACCCGAAGGACGGCACGCCGTCTCCGTGAAGCGGCTTCAGCCCGGCGAGGACATCGTCCTCACCGACGGGCTCGGCCACTGGGCGGAGGGCGTCGTGCGTGCCGCCGAGGGCAAGGACCGGCTCACGGTCACCGGCCTCGACAGCATCCACGAGGAGCCCGCGCCCGCCCCGCGGATCACCGTCGTCCAGGCGCTCCCCAAGGGCGACCGGGGCGAGCTGGCGGTCGAGACGATGACCGAGACCGGCGTCGACGCGATCGTGCCCTGGCAGGCGGCCCGCTGCATCACCCAGTGGAAGGGCGACCGGGGAGCCAAAGCCCTGTCGAAGTGGCGCAGCACGGCACGGGAAGCGGGCAAGCAGTCCCGCCGGGTGCGCTTCCCCGAGGTGGCCGAGGCCATGACGACCAAGCAGGTCGCCGTCCTGCTCGCCGCCGCCGACTTCGCCGGGGTCCTCCACGAGGACCGCGACCACGACAGCACCCCCCTCGCCACCGCCGAACTCCCCGTCGCCGGCAGACTCGTGCTCGTCGTCGGACCGGAAGGCGGCGTCTCCCCGCAGGAGCTGGCCGCCTTCGCCGAGGCGGGCGCCCGCCCCTACCGGCTCGGCCGCAGCGTGCTGCGCACCTCCACCGCCGGAACGGCCGCGACCGCGCTGCTGCTGGGGCGTACGGGGCGCTGGGGCTGAACCCGGCCCGGGGGCCGGGGATAGCATGCCCCTGTACCGATCACCAGCGAACGAGGAGGCCCGGCGTCATGGCGGGAGAGCCGCAGTCCGACTGCCTGTTCTGCAAGATCGTCTCAGGAGACATCCCGGCGACCATCGTCCGCGAGAGCGAGACCACCGTCGCCTTCCGCGACATCAACCCGCAGGCCCCGACCCACGTCCTGGTCATCCCGAAGGTCCACTACCCGGACGGCGCCTCCCTCGCCGCCGCCGAACCGCTCATCGCCGCGGACGTCCTGCGCGAGGCCGGGGAGGTCGCCGCCGAGGAGAAGGTCGACGGCAGCGGCTACCGGATCATCCTCAACACGGGCTCCGGCGCGGGCCAGACCGTCTTCCACGCCCACGCACACGTCCTGGGCGGCCGCGGCCTCCAGTGGCCCCCCGGATAACGAAAGCCCCCGACCATGTCCGTACGCGAGCTGGTGGTGCTCGGCACCGCCAGCCAGGTCCCGACCCGGCACCGCAACCACAACGGCTATCTGCTGCGCTGGGACGGCGAGGGCATCCTCTTCGACCCCGGCGAGGGCACCCAGCGCCAGATGCTGCGGGCCGGGGTCGCCGCGCACGACATCGACCGGATCTGCGTCACCCACTTCCACGGCGACCACTCCCTCGGACTCGCCGGGGTGATCCAGCGGATCAACCTCGACCAGGTGCCGCACCCGGTGACCGCGCACTACCCGGCGAGCGGGCAGCACTTCTTCGACCGGCTGCGGTATGCCACCGCCTACCGCGAGACCGTCGAGCTGAACCAGGCACCGGTCGCCGGGACCGGCGGAGTCCTCGCCACCACCCCCGCGTACACCCTGGACAGCGCGAAGCTCTCGCACCCCGTCGAGTCGTACGGCTACCGCCTCACCGAGCCCGACACCCGGCGCATGCTGCCCGCCCTGCTGAAGGATCACGGCGTCGCCGGACCGGACGTGGGCCGCCTCCAGCGCGACGGCGTCCTCGGCGGCGTCACGCTGGAGCAGGTCTCCGAGGAACGGCGCGGGCAGCGGTTCGCGTTCGTCATGGACACCCGGCTCTGCGACGGGGTGTACGCGCTCGCCGAGGGCTGCGACATGCTCGTCATCGAGTCGACCTTCCTCGACGAGGACGAGAAGCTGGCCGTCGACCACGGGCACCTGACCGCCGGGCAGGCCGCCCGGGTCGCGAAGGAGTCGGGCGTCCGCCACCTCGTGCTCACCCACTTCTCCCAGCGCTACGGCGACCCGGAGCTCTTCGAGACCCAGGCCCGCGCCGCCGGGTTCGACGGCGAACTCACCGTCGCCCAGGACCTGATCCGGGTCCCGGTCCCCACCCGCCACCACCCCTGATCCGCTCCCACCCCCTGTTTGCGAGACACCGTGCACCTCCCCAAGGCAGAACTCCACCTCCACATCGAAGGAACCCTCGAACCCGAGCTGGCCTTCGCCCTCGCGGAGCGCAACGGAGTGGCCCTGCCCTACGCCACCACCGACGAACTGCGCGCCGCCTACCGGTTCGAGGACCTCCAGTCCTTCCTCGACCTGTACTACGCGCTGATGGCCGTCCTGCGCACCGAGGACGACTTCGCCGAACTCGTCGACGCCTACCTCGCCCGCGCCGCCGCCCAGGGCGTCCGGCACGCCGAGATCTTCTTCGACCCGCAGGCCCACACCGCCCGGGGCGTCCCGATCGGCACCGTCATCGAGGGGATCGGCCGGGCGCTGGAGCGCAGCGAGGAGAAGCACGGCGTCTCCACCCAGCTGATCATGTGCTTCCTGCGCGACCTGTCCGCCGAATCGGCCCTCGGCACCCTGGACGCGGCGAAGCCGTATCTGCACCGGATCAGCGCGATCGGCCTGGACTCCGCCGAGGTCGGCCACCCGCCCGCCAAGTTCCGCGAGGTCTACGAGGCGGCCACCGCCCTCGGTCTGCGCAAGGTGGCCCACGCGGGCGAGGAGGGCCCGCCGGAGTACATCAGGGAGGCCCTGGACGTCCTCGGCGTCGAACGCATCGACCACGGACTGCGCTGCCTGGAGGACCCGGAGCTGGTGGAGCGGCTGGTCGCCGACCGGGTGCCGCTCACGCTCTGCCCGCTGTCGAACGTGACGCTGCGCACGGTCGACACGCTCGCGGACCACCCGCTGCCGGCGATGCTGGCCGCCGGACTCCACTGCACGGTGAACTCCGACGACCCCGCCTACTTCGGCGGGTACGCCGGGGACAACTTCGACGCCGTCCGCGACGCGCTCGCCCTGGAGCCGGAGCAGCTGCGCACCCTGGCCCGCAACTCCTTCGAGGCGGCCTTCCTCGACCATGACGAGGAGCGCAGGGCGCGCTACCTGTCCGAGGTCGAGGCGTACGCGTTCGACTGACCGGAACCGCCGTCCGGACCGGCCGTCCGGATCGCGCTGCGCACCAGCCGCCTGCGCCGCAGGGCAGGCACCCGCAGCTCCGTGACGGCCTGCTCGGGTGAGCCGAGCTTCGGCACCGCGCCGGGCAGGCTTCCGGTGGTGGCGGCGAGCAGGGCGGCCGGGGCGCCACCGCGACGACGCACCGAACCGGGCACCAGCGGGCGGCCGCCGGTGTGCAGCGCCACGGCGGTCACCGGGGCGGCGACCAGCAGGGTGGCCGCCCCCAGGATCAGCCCCATCGCCGGATAGCCGGCCTCCGCGGAGAGCACGCTGCCCAGCAGCGGACCGCAGGCCACCCCCACGGAGGAGGCGGAGCCCGCCAGCACCGCCCAGCGGCCGCGCGCGTCCAGGGAGGCGGCAAGGCCGATGAGGTAGGAGAGGACCACCGGGTAGAAGGTGTTCCACACGATCTCGCCGGTCGCGAACGATCCGAGATCCCGGGCCGATGAGCTGAGCACGATGCTCGCCGCGATGACCAGGGTCCCCAGCCCGATCGGCACCGCCCGGCCGAGCCGCGCGCCGAGGATCCCCGCGCCCGTCACACCGAGCAGCCCCGCGCCGAGCGCGGCGGCGAACACCGCGCCGACGGTGACCTCGGACAGCCCCACCTGGACCACGCCGATGCGGCTGCTCACACCCCACAGCGCGTTCTGCGCCATCGACCAGACGAGCATGCCGCCCGCCAGGACGAGCCCGGAGCGGCGGTGCGGGAGTCTGCCGGTGACCGGGGCGGCCGACTCCTCCGCCGTCGTCGCACCGCCGAGCCGGGCGGTCGCGGGCCAGACGAGCAGGGCGACCAGGGCGATCGCGGCGAACGGAAGCCGGTGGCCGCCGCCCAGGTGGGGGATCGTCAGATAGAGGACGCCCGCGGTGGCGGACACGGTGAGCAGCCCGAGCGAGGACGTCCGGTGCGGGTCGCGCCGGGCGGCGATCCCGGCCGCGGCGACCGCTGTCGCCGTGCCGGAGCCGAAGCCGCCGACGACCACGCCGAGCACCACCAGCGGTACGGACGCGGCGAGTGCGGCGCCCCCGTAACCGATGGCGGCGAGCACCAGTCCGAGGCGGGCGGGGGTGCGTGCCCCGTACCGCTCGACCCGGCCCGCCAGGGAGAAGCCGGCGCCGGCCGAGCTGAGCAGCAGAGCGCTGCCGACCAGGCCGGCCTGGGCGGGGCTCAGGCCCAGTTGGGCGCTGAGCCGGCCGACGATGGTGGGGAGCAGGTAGGAGGCGAGGTAACCGGCGGTGAACACGGCCACCAGGGGCCACGCGGCACCAGGGCGCGAGGACATGGGCGTTCCTGAAGACATGCCTGAGCAGGCAGGGGGGAGGGGAGGGGGTCGAGCGGGGCACAGCGAAGCGAGCGGGGGCATGCGGGGGCATGCGGAGGCATGCGGGTACGACAGGGATGTGCAGCGGAATGCTGGGATTCGCGGCTCTCGTCGGAGAAGGTCCCCGAAGGTGCTCGCGGGGCAATTTGTATCAAGCGCTTCCGGCCCCCCGAAAGCCGCCTCGCTGTGATCTGGGCCACTTATGCGTTTATGCAGGAAAACCCCGGGTATTAGCGCATGTTTATGCAGGTCAGACGTGCTGCGAACACATGGCCACGGACACTGCGTTCGCCCGGGCGTATCGGGCAGACTGGCCGCACCTCACACGGTCCGGGATCCGGCCGAGATCCGCCGCACGACACCGGGAGCGCACGGTGAGCACAGACACTCCGGGCATCGACCCGCTACAGGCGCTGCGCGCCCCCCGGGACCCCGCCTGCGACGTCTTCCTGACGGGCCCGGTCTTCCTCGACATCATCTTCACCGGCCTGGACAGCGCCCCCGTGCGCGGCACCGAGTCCTGGGCGCGGGGGATGGGCTCCAGCCCCGGCGGTGTCGCCAACATGGCCACCGCCCTCGCCCGCCTCGGCCTGCGCACCTCCCTCGCCGCCGCTTTCGGCGACGACCACTACGGGGAGTACTGCTGGGACGCCCTCGAACAGGGTGAGGGGATCGACCTGTCGATGTCGCACACCGTCCCCGGCTGGCACTCCCCGGTCACCGTCTCCATGGCGTACGAGGGCGAGCGCACGATGGTCTCGCACGGCCACGAGGCACCCGCTCCGACCGGAACGTCCACCGGAGCTGTCACGTCCACCGGAGCTGTCACGTCCACCGGAGCCGGCGCCCCCACCGGGACTCCTGCCCCCACCGGGACTCCTGCCCCCACGGGCACTCCTGCCCCCACCGGCACTCCCGCCCCCGCCCCGCCCTTCCCGCGCTGCCCGCCGCGCGCCCGTGCCGCCATCGCCTCGCTCGCCCCGGGTCGGAGCGAGCCCTGGGTGGCCACCGCCGCCCGGAACGGCGCGCTGATCTTCGCCGACGTCGGCTGGGACGAGACCGGCCGCTGGGACCTGGACGCCCTGCCCGACCTGGCGCACTGCGAGGCGTTCCTGCCCAACGCCGAGGAGGCGATGCGCTACACCCGCACCGACTGCCCGCGCGCCGCCGCCCACGCGCTCGCCGAACGGGTGCCGCTCGCCGTGGTCACGCTGGGCGCCGAGGGCGCGTACGCCGTGGACGGGCGCACCGGCGCCGCCGCGGCCGTGCCCGCCATCGAGGTGGAGGCGCTCGACCCCACCGGCGCCGGGGACGTCTTCGTCGCCGGCTTCGTGACCGGCACCCTCGCCGACTGGCCGCTCGCCGACCGGCTCGCCTTCGCCGGGCTCACCGCCGCCCTCTCGGTCCAGGAGTTCGGCGGCTCGCTCTCCGCCCCCGGCTGGGCCGAGGTCGCCGCCTGGTGGCAGCTGATCCGCACCTGCGCGAGCCAGGACCCCGCCGCCCTGGAGCGTTACGCCTTCCTTGACGACCTCCTGCCCACCACGGCCCGCGCCTGGCCGCTGCGGCGCGCGGTGCCCACGATCGGCTTCCGCCAGTGAGCGGCCGCCGACCCGTGTCGCACACACGGGCGGTAAAAGCACTCTGCGTTGTCACCGCCAGGTCGTAGGCTTGGTAATCCAGAGGTTGTCGAGCAGCGAGAACCCTGCAACGGGAGGTATGCGCAGGCCCGAGGGCCGGCCCATGACTCAGACACCCACACAGCCGCAGGCGCGTGCCCAGATCAGGATCCCGGCCGCACACCCCATGGTGATGCTCCTGGGATCGGGTGACTCGCTGTTGCGCGTGATCGAAGAGGCTTTCCCGGCGGCCGACATCCATGTCCGGGGCAACGAGATCAGTGCCACGGGCGAGGCCGCCGACGTCGCTCTCATCCAACGCCTGTTCGACGAGATGATGCTTGTGCTCCGCACCGGAGCGCCGATGACGGAGGACGCAGTGGAACGGTCGATCGCCATGCTCAGGGCGGCCGGCACCGGGCAGGGGGACCCCCAGGGTGAGACGCCCGCCGAGGTGCTCACACAGAACATCCTCTCCAACCGCGGCCGCACCATCCGCCCCAAGACGCTCAACCAGAAGCGGTACGTCGACGCGATCGACCAGCACACGATCGTGTTCGGCATCGGTCCCGCCGGTACGGGCAAGACCTACCTCGCCATGGCCAAGGCCGTCCAGGCCCTCCAGTCGAAGCAGGTCAGCCGGATCATCCTGACCCGGCCCGCGGTCGAGGCGGGGGAGCGGCTCGGCTTCCTGCCGGGCACCCTGTTCGACAAGATCGACCCGTATCTGCGCCCGCTCTACGACGCCCTGCACGACATGCTCGACCCCGACTCGATCCCGCGGCTGATGGCGGCGGGCACGATCGAGGTCGCGCCGCTGGCTTATATGCGGGGCAGGACCCTGAATGATGCTTTTATCATCCTGGACGAGGCGCAGAACACCAGCGCCGAGCAGATGAAGATGTTCCTCACCCGCCTCGGCTTCGACTCCAAGATCGTCATCACCGGTGACGTCACCCAGGTCGACCTGCCGAGCGGCACCAAGAGCGGGCTGCGGCAGGTCCAGGACATCCTGGAGGGCCTGGACGACGTGCACTTCTCCCGGCTCACCTCCCAGGATGTCGTCCGGCACAAGCTCGTCGGCCGTATCGTCGACGCGTACGAGAAGTACGACAGCCGAAACGGTCAGCAGGACGGTCAGGCGGAAGGCCGCGAAGACGGCCGACGCGACCGCCGTAAAGGGAAGTAGTCGCAGCGCACCATGTCGATCGACGTCAACAACGAGTCCGGAACCGAGGTCGACGAGCAGGCGATCCTCGACATCGCCCGCTACGCACTGGCCCGGATGCGGATCCACCCGCTGTCCGAGCTCTCGGTGATCGTGGTGGACACCGACGCCATGGAGCAACTGCACATCCAGTGGATGGACCTCGCCGGTCCGACCGATGTCATGTCCTTCCCGATGGACGAGCTGCGTCCGCCGGCCAAGGACGACGAGGAGCCCCCGCAGGGGCTCCTCGGTGACATCGTGCTCTGCCCGGAGGTCGCGAAGAAGCAGGGCGAAGAGGCCCCGACGCAGCACTCCATGGACGAGGAGCTCCAGCTCCTGACCGTCCACGGAGTGCTGCACCTGCTGGGGTACGACCACGAGGAGCCGGACGAGAAGGCCGAGATGTTCGGTCTCCAGGCCGCCATCGTGGACGGCTGGCGCGGGGAGCACGGGCTCACCGGCGCGTCCCCCGCCCCCACCGTCTCGTGAGCGCGCCCCTGATCACCGGGGCCGTGCTGCTGGTCGTCGTCGGCTGGCTGGCCGCCTGCGCGGAGGCCGGTATCGCCCGCACCTCCAGCTTCCGGGCGGACGAGGCGGTCCGGTCCGGCCGGCGCGGCAGCGCGAAGCTGGCGCAGATCGCGGCCGACCCCACCCGCTATCTCAACGTCGCCCTGCTGGTGCGGGTCGCCTGTGAGATGTCGGCCGGGGTGCTCGTCACCTACGCCTGCCTCCAGGAGCTGCCCGAGACCTGGGAGGCGCTGGCCGTCGCGATGGGCGTGATGGTGCTCGTCAGCTACGTCGCCATCGGCGTCTCTCCGCGCACCATCGGCCGCCAGCACCCGCTGAACACGGCCACGGCATCCGCGTACGTCCTGTTGCCGCTGGCCAGGATCATGGGGCCGATCCCGCAGCTGCTGATCCTCGTCGGCAACGCGCTGACCCCCGGCAAGGGGTTCCGCAAGGGCCCGTTCGCCAGCGAGGCCGAGCTGCGCGCCATGGTCGACCTCGCCGAGGCGGAGTCGCTCATCGAGGACGACGAGCGCCGCATGGTGCACTCGGTCTTCGAGCTGGGCGACACCCTGGTCCGCGAGGTCATGGTGCCGCGCACCGACCTCGTCTCCATCGAGCGCTACAAGACGATCCGACAGGCCCTCACCCTCGCCCTGCGCTCCGGCTTCTCCCGGATCCCGGTCACCGGCGAGAACGAGGACGACGTCGTCGGGATCGTCTATCTGAAGGACCTGGTCCGCAAGACGCACATCAACCGCGAGTCCGAGGCCGACCCCGTCTCCACCGCGATGCGCCCCGCCGCCTTCGTCCCCGACACCAAGAACGCCGGGGACCTGCTGCGCGAGATGCAGCAGGACCGCAGCCATGTCGCGGTCGTCATCGACGAGTACGGCGGCACCGCGGGCATCGTCACCATCGAGGACATCCTGGAGGAGATCGTCGGCGAGATCACCGACGAGTACGACCGGGAGCTGCCGCCCGTCCAAGAGCTGGGGAACGGCTGCTACCGGGTCACCGCCCGGCTCGACATCGGGGACCTCGGCGACCTCTTCGGCCTCGACGAGTACGACGACGAGGACGTGGAGACCGTCGGCGGCCTGCTCGCCAAGGCGCTCGGCCGGGTCCCGATCGCCGGCGCGTCCGCGGCCGTCGAGCTGCCCGACGGCCGCAGGCTCCGGCTCACCGCGGAATCCCCCGCGGGCCGCCGGAACAAGATCGTCACGGTGCTCGTGGAGCCGGAGCACCAGGAGACCGAGGAGAAGGAAGCGGAATGACGCCGGAGCGGCTGCGGGCCTTCTGCCTGGAGTTCAACGCGAGCGTGGAGGAGTTCCCGTTCGGCCCGGAGAACTCCGTCTTCAAGGTGCTCGGCAAGATGTTCGCCCTCACCGCGCTGGACGGGCGGCCGCTCACCATCAACCTCAAGTGCGATCCCGACGAGGCGATCCGGCTGCGCGAGACGCACCCCGCGATCGTGCCCGGCTGGCACATGAACAAGCGCCACTGGAGCACGGTCACCGTCTCCGGCGTCCCGGACCGGCTGCTGCGCGAGCTGGTCGAGGACTCCTACGACCTGGTGGTCGCCGGGCTCCCGAAGGCGGAACGGCTGCGCCTGGACCGGCCGTAGAGAAAGCGCGTATACGGGAACGGGCCCGCTCCCTCCGTGGGGGGCGGGCCCGTTCCCGTAAGGTCAGCTCCGCCGCAGCCCCGCCGCCACCGCCGCGCCCGCCGCCAGCAGGACCGCCCCCGCGACCGCCACCACCGTCCGTACGCCGTCGAACAGGGTGTCCTGTGTCGTGGCCAGCACCCCCAGCAGCGGGATACCGACCGTGAGGCCCACCTGCTGGGTCGTGGTGACCAGACCGGTCGCCAGGCCCTGCTCCTCGTTGAGGACGCCGGACGTCACGGTCAGCCCGTACGCGATGATCGCGCCCAGGTGGAACATGCTGGAGAGCGATACCGCGGCGGTCGCCAGCCACACCCCCGACTCCGCGCCCAGGCCCAGCAGCGCGCCGATGAACAGCCCCTGGCCGATCAGGGACAGCGCCAGGGTCCGGCGGGCGCCGATCCGGCCGATCAGCTTCGGCGCGTACATGCCCGCGACCACGGACATCACGCCCTGCACCCCGAAGACCAGACCGGTGGCGAAGGGGGAGAGGTCCAGGACCTCCTGGAGGTACAGGGTCAGGACGAAGACGACGGTGCTCATCATCGAGAAGGTCACCAGGCCACCCAGGTTGCCGAACGCCACCGTCCGCCGCCGCAGCATCGGCAGCGACACCAGCGGGGCCGCCGAGCGGGACTCCACCACGACGAACGCGGAGAGCAGAACGACGCCGAGGACCAGCGTGACCAGCACGTCCACGCCGCCGAAGCCGCGCTCCGCCGCCGTCGACAGCGCGTAGATCAGCGCCAGCAGACCGCCGGTGACGCTCACCGCGCCCGGCACGTCCAGCCGGGGCCGGTCCGTCGTGCGCGACTCCTCCAGCACCCTCGGGGCCGGCACCAGCACCACGACCGAGGCCACCGCCAGCAGGCCCATCGTGGAGCGCCAGCCCAGCGTCTCGGTCAGGACACCGCCCGCGACCATGCCCACCGTGAAGCCGAGCGACATGAGCGTCCCGCTGATCCCGAGCGCCCGGTCGCGCAGCGGCCCCTCGGGGAACGTGGTCGTCAGCAGGGACATCCCGGTCGGCACGATGACCGCCGCCCCCAGCCCCTGGAGCGCCCGCCCGGCGAGGAAGGAGGCCGGGTCCCAGGCCAGCGTCGCCAGCAGGGACGAGGCGCCGAAGACGGTGAGCCCGATGAGGAACAGCCGGCGCCGCCCGTACAGATCGGCGATCCTCCCGAAGAGCAGCAGGAAGCCCCCCGACGGCAGCGCGAACGCGGTGACCGCCCACTGGAGGCCCGTGGTGCTCAGCCCGAGGTCCTTGCCGAGCACCGGCAGCGCCACGTTCAGCACGGAGAAGTCCAGGGCCACCATGAACTGGGCGGCGCACAGCACGAACAGGACCAGCCGGGCCCGGCCGGAGAGCCGGGGCGGACCGGCCTCGGGGGGCGCGGGGGACAGCGGGGGAGCAGGGGAAACAGGAGCAGCAGCAGAGGGGGAGGGGGATTCGATCGCCATGCGTCCCACCCTGCGGCGGCCGGAATAACCGTGGGGAGCGGGAACTTATCCTGTTGCCCGCACCACCAGGCAGGCGCTCGCACGGACACCAGGGGGAGTACGTGGCCACAGCGGCCCAGCAGGCGACGGACGACACGAAAGCCCACCGCCTCGCCGAACTACGCGCGTTCCTCAGGAGCCGCCGGGCCCGCGTCACCCCGGGCGAGGCCGGGCTGCCGGGCGGCGCCCGCCGCCGCACCCCGGGGCTGCGCCGGGAGGAGGTCGCCGTCCTCGCCGGGGTGGGCGTCTCCTGGTACCAGTGGCTGGAGCAGGGCCGCGACATCACCGTCTCCCCGCAGGTGCTGGACTCCGTAGCCCGGGTGCTGCGCCTGAGCAGCGCGGAGCGCCGCCATCTGTACGCGCTGGCCGGGCTGAACCCGCCCCCGCCCGAGGTCGATCCGGCCGACGCCGACATGTGCGAGGGGCTGACCAGGCTCATCGACGCCTGGATGCCCTATCCGGCCCACATCATGGACCGGTACTGGAACACCGTTCTGTACAACGAGGCCGCCGCCTCGGTGCTCGGCATGCGCCCGGGCATCCGGCAGAACTGCCTCGTCGCCTTCTTCACCGACCCCGTCTACCGCACCCGTACCGGGGCGAGTTGGGACGCGCTGGCCCCCCAGGTGGTGGCGCAGTTCCGGGCGGCCTGCTCGGAGGCGCCCGAGGACGACGGTTTCCGGGCCGTCATCGAGGAGGCGAAGGCGGCCAGCCCCCTCTTCGCCGAGCTGTACGAGCGGCGCGACATCGCCCCCGCGGGACAGAACCGCAAGGAGGTCGAGCACCCGGT
Source organism: Streptomyces sp. NPDC091287 (assembly GCF_044768525.1). Taxonomy (NCBI): domain Bacteria; kingdom Bacillati; phylum Actinomycetota; class Actinomycetes; order Kitasatosporales; family Streptomycetaceae; genus Streptomyces; species Streptomyces sp. NPDC091287. Next base: position 55,478 of record NZ_JBIVUV010000010.1, on the reverse strand, counting down.
GGTCGGCCGCCTGTCCCTGGAGGCCACCCAGTTGCGGGTGCCCGCCCGGCCGGACCTGGCGATCGTGCTGCACACCCCGCTGCCCGGCACCGGCTGTGAGGCCAGGCTCCAGTGGCTCGCCTCGCCCGAGGGGCGGCGCGGCTCGTTGTACCCGGTGCCGGGGTGACCGGTCCCGGTCGGCCGGACGCTCCCGGTGCCGGGGTGACCTGCGCGGGGCTCCGCCCGCTTCGTATGCTCGTGCCATGACCGACACCACGGAGCTCGACGCCGAGGACCGCAAGATCGTCACCCTGGCGCGCAGCGCCCGTGCCCGCAACGGGGTGCCCGAGGGCGCGGCCGTACGCGACGAGACGGGACGTACGTATGTCGCGGGCACGGTGGCGCTGGATTCGCTGAAGCTCAGCGCCCTGCAGACCGCCGTCGCCATGGCGGTGGCCAGCGGCGCCACCTCGCTGGAGGCGGCCGCGGTCGTCTCCGCCGCCGAGACGCCCTCCGACGACGACCGGGCCGCGGTGCGGGACCTCGGCGGACCGGACACCCCGGTGCTGCTCGCGGGCCCGGACGGCACGCTGCGGGTCCGCGTCACGGCGGGCTGATCCGGCCGTGTGACGGCGGCCGGTCCCGTGTGCGACGGCGGGCCGGGCGGGCCCGCCCGGCCCGCCGGCCGAGGAGGGAAGCCCGCCCGGTCGCCGATCATGCCGTCATCTGATGGCCCATCAGTCACCGCGTTTCGTCTGCATTGACTTCTTTTTCGCCCGGGTCATCAAGGGCCCCCTGCCGGTACGGAAGAGCCGCCGTACCGCTTTCCGCAGGAGGGCACCGAATTCATGCGACCGACCATGCGAAGATCCACCGAACCGCGGCGCCGCTGGGCCGCCGCCCTGGGCATCACCGCACTCGTCGTCACCGGGGGAGGGCTGCTCGGGGGCCCGGCGCAGGCCGCCGCGACGGCCTCCGTCGCGGTGGACTTCCCCACCCACTGCATCCCGCCGCCCATCGCGGGCATCCCGCCCATCGACGGCACCACGACCGCGCAGATCACCGTCGACAACGCGACCCCGCAGGTCGGCGACACCGTCGCCGTGACCTACACCGTGGTCGTGCCCGCCGCCAGCAACCCGGTCGACCTGGCCTTGCCCGCCGACATCATGACGCCGACCGGGAAGGTCACCTTCCTGGCCGTGCCGTGGCTCCTCGCCGGAGTGCTCGCCGTGCTCGTCGCCGCCGGAGGGACCCTGTGGGCACGGGCCCGCCGACGCCGTACCCGTACGGACTGAGGCGGCCGTGACCGGTCTCGCGCGGCCCACTGTGCTCCGACGCCGCCGGGATCGGGGAGAATGGTCGCCATGAGCGCTCGACCGAACCAAGAATCCGCTGCCGCGCAAGCGGAGACCACCTCCCCCCACCGGGCAGGCTTCGCCTGCTTCGTGGGCCGCCCCAACGCGGGCAAGTCCACCCTCACGAACGCTCTCGTCGGTCAGAAGGTGGCGATCACCTCCAACCGCCCCCAGACCACACGGCACACGGTGCGCGGCATCGTGCACCGTGCCGACGCGCAGCTGATCCTGGTCGACACCCCCGGCCTCCACAAGCCGCGCACCCTCCTGGGCGAGCGGCTCAACGACGTCGTGCGGACCACCTGGGCCGAGGTCGACGTCATCGGCTTCTGCCTGCCCGCCGACCAGAAGCTCGGCCCCGGCGACAAGTACATCGTCAAGGAACTCGCGGGGATCAAGAAGACCCCCAAGATCGCCATCATCACCAAGACCGACCTGGTCGAGTCGAAGGCGCTGGCCGAACAGCTCCTCGCCGTCTCCGCGCTGGCCGACGAGCTCGGCTTCGAGTGGGCCGAGATCATTCCGGTGTCGGCGGTCAAGGACCAGCAGGTCAGCCTGCTCGCCGACCTCATCGCCCCGCTGCTCCCCGTGAGCCCGCCGCTCTATCCGGAGGGCGACCTCACCGACGAGCCGGAGATGGTCATGGTCGCGGAGCTGATCCGCGAGGCGGCGCTGGAGGGCGTACGCGACGAGCTGCCGCACTCCATCGCGGTCGTCGTCGAGGAGATGCTGCCGCGCACGGACCGTCCGGCGGACAAGCCGCTGCTCGACATCCACGCCAACGTCTACATCGAGCGCCCCAGCCAGAAGGGCATCATCATCGGTCCGAAGGGCCAGCGGCTGAAGGACGTCGGCACCAAGTCCCGCAAGCACATCGAGGCCCTGCTCGGCACGCCGGTCTTCCTGGACCTGCACGTGAAGGTCGCCAAGGACTGGCAGCGCGACCCGAAGCAGCTGCGCAAGCTCGGGTTCTAGGCAGGTCCGCGGAAAGGCGCCTGCCTCACGCGCCTCCGACGGAAGGAGCCGATCTCACGCGCCCTCCTTGAGGACGCGTGAGATCAGCGTGCGCTGCGCCCCGGTCAGATCGGGGTCAGCGCAGTACACGGTGCGGTCCCCGACGGTGATCGCGTAACGGAAGCCGTCCGGTACGCCCGTCGGCGGGGTGTCCCGCGCGGAGTCGAGCGCCTCCTCGGCGAGCGCCTGCCACTCCGCGGCGTCCGCCCTCCCCCCGGTGTCGACCTCATGGCGGCGGGCGATGCCGGCGAAGCCGCCGGTCCTGCTGACCTGAATACGCATGGGGTCCTGTCTATCGGGGGCCGGCAGAGGCGCTCAACCCCGCCTCCTGGGGCCGGGGCTACGCCTTGGTCGGCACGCCCACCTCCGACCAGGCCTTGAGGACCGCCTCCCGCTCGTCGCCCGCGCCGAAGCGGTCGCCCGCCGCCGCGACCGTCAGCCGGGCGAACTCCGCGAAGTCCGCGTTCGCCGTCAGCTCGCCGCCGGTCAGCACGTCGAACCAGATCTGCCCGGCACGCTCCCAGGAGTTGCCGCCCAGCGCGGTGGCCAGGAGGTGGAACGCGCGGTTGGGGATACCGGAGTTGAGGTGGACCCCGCCGTTGTCCTCCTCCGTCTCGATGTAGTCCGCCATGGACCCCGGCTGCGGGTCCTTGCCGAGGACGTCGTCGTCGTACGCCGTGCCCGGGGCCTTCATCGAGCGCAGCGCGTCCCCGCTGACCCGGGGCGCCAGCAGTCCGGCCCCGATCAGCCAGTCGGCCTGCTCCGCGCTCTGACCCAGCGAGTACTGCTTCACCAGCGAGCCGAAGACATCGGACACCGACTCGTTGAGCGCGCCCGACTGGCCCTCGTAGCGCAGGTTGGCGGTGTGCTGCGTCAGGCCGTGGGCCAGCTCGTGGGCGATCACGTCGACCGCGACGGTGAAGTCGAGGAAGATCTCGCCGTCGCCGTCCCCGAAGACCATCTGCTCGCCGTCGAAGAACGCGTTGTTGTACTCCTCGCCGTAGTGCACGGAACCGATCAGCGGCAGCCCCTTGCCGTCGATCGAGCTGCGCCCGTACGCCGAGAGCAGCAGCTCGAAGGTGGCGCCGAGGCCGGCGTACGCGCGGTTGACGCTGGCGTCCGAGGTGGGCTTGTCCCCCTCGTCGCGGACCTGGCGGCCGGGCAGGGTGGTGCCGTTCCGGCAGTCGTACAGGGTGCGGTGGGGCTTGGTGGGGACCGCGCCCACGCCGGGGGTGCTCGGGACGGCGGCGAGGGCCGTGGCGCGGCGGCGGTCGCGGCGGAGGCCGTCGGCCGCCAGGGTGCGGCGGGCCGGGTCCGCGAGCCGGGCGTCGGCGGACCGGGACAGGTGATCGAGGACGTGGGGCGGAACGATGGTGCAGAAGACGGGGTGGAGATCGCCGTCGGTTCGAAGGTGCATACAACGACTGTGGCACTCCGTCACGGCGCTGTCACTGGTTGCGACGATGATTGACGAAATGGAGTGATGAGTCACTGTTTTCCCGTCATCGATACCCGGTCCCGCATACTGATACGGACCGACACCACGGGCCACACTCGGTTACGCTCGTCGCATCATGCGTTTCGGGCTGCTTCTCCTTAGCTGCCGCGGCGAGGGCCTGTAGTCGTAGGCCGACCCCCTCCCCGCGGAGTCTGGTGCTGCAGCGACACAGTCGGCCGACCCCCGCTGGACCGAGGAGCCCTACGCCATGACCACCGTGAATCCCGCCGGTAACACCGTGAATCCCGCCCGTGATTCCGTCGGCCGCCCCACCCCGATCACCAACGCGACGCAGCTCCAGAAGACGTCGGGGATGCCGATCCACAAGTACCGCGGCTACGAGGCCGTGGACATCGCCGACCGCACCTGGCCCGACAACCGGATCACCGTCGCGCCCCGCTGGCTGTCCACCGATCTGCGCGACGGCAACCAGGCGCTGATCGACCCGATGTCCCCGGCGCGCAAGCGCGAGATGTTCGACCTGCTGGTCGCGATGGGCTACAAGGAGATCGAGGTCGGCTTCCCGTCCTCCGGCGAGACCGACTTCAACTTCGTCCGCTCCATCATCGAAGAGGGCGCGATCCCCGAGGACGTGACGATCTCCGTCCTGACGCAGGCCCGCGAGGAGCTGATCGAGCGCACCGTGGAGTCGCTGGTCGGCGCCCACCGGGCCACCGTCCACCTGTACAACGCCACCGCCCCCACCTTCCGCCGCGTCGTCTTCCGCGGCTCGCGCGACGAGGTCAAGCAGATCGCGGTGGACGGCACCCGGCTGGTCATGGAGTACGCCGAGAAGATCCTGGGCCCGGAGACCGTCTTCGGCTACCAGTACAGCCCGGAGATCTTCACCGACACCGAGCTGGACTTCGCCCTGGAGGTCTGCGAGGCCGTCTGCGACGTCTGGCAGCCGGAGGAAGGCCGCGAGATCATCCTCAACCTGCCCGCCACCGTGGAGCGTTCGACGCCCTCCACCCACGCGGACCGGTTCGAGTGGATGTCCCGCAACCTGACCCGCCGCGAGTTCGTCTGCCTGTCGGTCCACCCGCACAACGACCGGGGCACCGCCGTCGCCGCCGCCGAGCTGGCCATCATGGCCGGCGCCGACCGCATCGAGGGCTGCCTGTTCGGCCAGGGCGAGCGCACCGGCAACGTCGACCTGGTCACCCTGGGCATGAACCTCTTCTCCCAGGGCGTCGACCCGCAGATCGACTTCTCGCAGATCGACGAGATCCGCCGCACCAGCGAGTACTGCAACCAGATGGAGATCCACCCGCGCCACCCCTACGCGGGCGACCTGGTCTACACGGCCTTCTCCGGCTCCCACCAGGACGCCATCAAGAAGGGCTTCGACGCCATGGAGCGGGACGCCGCCGCCCAGGGGAAGACCGTCGACGACCTCGAGTGGGCCGTGCCGTACCTGCCGATCGACCCGAAGGACGTCGGCCGCTCCTACGAGGCCGTCATCCGGGTCAACTCGCAGTCCGGCAAGGGCGGTATCGCCTACGTCCTGAAGAACGACCACAAGCTGGACCTGCCGCGCCGGATGCAGATCGAGTTCTCCCGGATCATTCAGGCCAAGACCGACGCCGAGGGCGGCGAGGTCACCCCGGCGCAGATCTGGACCACCTTCCAGGACGAGTACCTGCCGAACGCGGAGAACGCTGTGGCTCGATGGGGTCGCGTCCAGCTCCGCTCCGGCCAGACCACCACCGACACCGACGGCCGGGACACCCTGACCGTCGAGGCCACCGTCGACGGCGCGGACACCGTGCTGAGCGGTACGGGCAACGGCCCGATCTCCGCGTTCTTCGAAGCGCTGCAGGCCATCGGCATCGACGCCCGGCTGCTGGACTACACCGAGCACACGATGAGCGAGGGCGCCAGCGCCCAGGCCGCCTCGTACATCGAGTGCGCGATCGACGGCAAGGTCCTGTGGGGCATCGGCATCGACGCCAACACCACCCGCGCCTCGCTCAAGGCGGTCGTCTCCGCCGTCAACCGCGCGGCCCGCTGACCCGTCCGGCCCCTCCCGGGCCCTCGCGTCCCCCTCCTCGTACGGACGTCCGGTTCGACCCCGTACGACGGCAATGACGGACCCCGACCGCCCGCTCCGGGTGGTCGGGGTTCGGCCATATCCCGGGGTTGTGACGTCCCAGAGGCTGACGCAGCATCGCGCGTGTGGCTAACATCACGTCCAACACACGGCAATGTTGCCGGAGCGTTACGGAGGTGTACGAGGTGCGGTCAGCCAAAGGACAACGCGCTCTGAGGCCGGTCCTCTGCGGCGTTCGCACCATCTGGGACGCCGTCGGCGACGGCGCCTTCTTCTGCCCCGGCTGCGGGGGAGACCGCAACTACCGCCGGCTCACCGGCCGCCGCCGCCTCACCGTCCTCGGCGTCCCGCTGGTCGGCAGGGGCGAGACCGAGCCCGTCGTCGAGTGCGCCGCCTGCCTCACCCACTACGCCCCCGAGGCGCTGGACCACCCCACCACGACCCGGTTCTCGGCGATGCTCCGCGAGGCCGTCCACACCGTCACCCTGGCCGTCCTCGCCGCCGGGGGCACCACCTCCCGCACGGTCCTGGAGGCCGCCGTCGCCACCGTGCGCGACGCCGGGCTCGACGACTGCACCCAGGAGCAGCTGTTCACCGTCGTCGAGGTGCTGGCCGCCGACACCGGGCGGGGCTCCGGTTCCGACCCGGCCGCCGAGGCCTGCGGCCCGACCCTCGCCATCGAGCTGCACGAGGTGCTGGCCCCGCTCGCCCCGCACCTGGCCGTCGCCGGCCGCGAGTCCGTCCTCCTCCAGGGCGCCAGGATCGCGCTGGCCGACGGGCCCTACCGCACCGCCGAGCGCCAGGTCCTGACCACGGTCGGCAGCGCCCTCCAGCTCCCCGCCGACGACACCGCCCGCCTGCTGGCAGCCGCCGCCCGCACGCCCTCCTAGGGCGTGTTTCGAAAGTCCCGCCTGCTCGGCGACGCCTGGCACTTCCCCAAGCTCTCGGCTTCGCTCGAGCAGGGGAGACCCCATCCCTCGCCGCGTTGTCGGGATCACCCCGATACATCCAGTATCGGGGCGACCCTCCGCCTTGCGATCGCACGCACCAGACGCCGCCGAGCCCGCCCTCCGGGCGGACGGCGCTACTTTCGAAACGCGCCCTAGAGCCTTCTCCGCAGCCGACCCGCCACGGGCGGCCCCGGGTGGGCGACAATGGGCCCATGAGCTTGTTCCGGGACGACGGCATCGTGCTGCGTACGCAGAAACTGGGCGAGGCCGACCGGATCATCACGATCCTGACCCGCGGCCACGGCCGGGTGCGGGCCGTCGCCCGCGGGGTGCGCCGCACCAAATCCAAGTTCGGCGCCCGCTTGGAGCCCTTCTCCCACGTCGACGTGCAGTTCTTCGCCCGCGGCAGCGAGCTGGTCGGCCGCGGGCTGCCGCTCTGCACCCAGAGCGAGACGATCGCCCCCTACGGCGGCGGGATCGTCGCCGACTACGCCCGCTACACGGCGGGCACCGCGATGCTGGAGACCGCCGAGCGGTTCACCGACCACGAGGGCGAACCGGCCGTCCAGCAGTATCTGCTGCTCGTCGGCGGCCTGCGCACCCTCGCCCGGGGCGAGCACGCCCCCCACCTGATCCTGGACGCGTTCCTGCTGCGCTCGCTCGCGGTCAACGGGTACGCGCCCAGCTTCGAGGACTGCGCCAAGTGCGGAATGCCCGGTCCGAACCGGTTCTTCTCCGTCGCCGCGGGGGGCGTCATATGCGGTGACTGCCGGGTCCCCGGCAGCGTCGTACCCTCGGCACAGGCACTGGCCCTGCTGAGCGCGCTGCTCAGCGGCGACTGGGCGACGGCGGACGCGTGCGAGGCACGTCATGTCAGGGAGGGGAGCGGACTGGTGTCCGCCTATCTGCACTGGCATCTGGAGCGCGGCCTGCGCTCGCTGCGGTACGTCGAGAAGTGACGCGGTACGTGGAGAAGTGACGCGGTGCGTCGGGCAGACGACGTGGTGCGTGGAGAAGTGACACAGGGAGACTGAGAAGCTCATGGCAGTACGCGGGATCCTCGGCGGCCGTAACCGGCGCACGTACAAGACCCCCGAGCCGCACCCCACGGGCGCGACGCCTCCGAAGATCCCCGGCGAGCTGGTGCCCCAGCACGTCGCCGTCGTGATGGACGGCAACGGCCGCTGGGCCAAGGAGCGGGGTCTGCCGCGCACCGAGGGCCACAAGGTCGGCGAGGGCGTCGTCATGGACGTTCTCAAGGGCTGTATCGAGATGGGCGTGAAGAACCTCTCGCTCTACGCCTTCTCCACGGAGAACTGGAAGCGCTCGCCGGACGAGGTGAAGTTCCTGATGAACTTCAACCGCGACGTGATCCGCCGCCGCCGCGACGAGATGGACGAGCTCGGCATCCGCATCCGCTGGGTGGGCCGCATGCCCAAGCTGTGGAAGTCCGTCGTCCAGGAGCTCCAGGTCGCCCAGGAGCAGACCAAGGACAACGACAAGATGACGCTGTACTTCTGCGTCAACTACGGCGGCCGCGCCGAGATCGCGGACGCCGCGCAGCGCATCGCCCAAGACGTGGCGGCCGGGAAGCTCGACCCGTCCAAGGTCAACGAGAAGACGTTCGCGAAGTACACGTACTACCCGGACATGCCGGACGTGGACCTCTTTGTGCGCCCGAGCGGCGAGCAGCGCACCTCGAACTATCTGATCTGGCAGAGCGCGTACGCCGAGATGGTCTTCCAGGACGTTCTCTGGCCGGATTTCGACCGTCGGGACCTGTGGCGGGCCTGCCTGGAGTACGCCCAGCGCGACCGCCGCTTCGGCGGGGCGGAGGCGGTGGAGGCGGCGAAGGCCGCGAAGGCCGCTGAAGCCGCTGAGGCGACGAAGAAGTGACACGAAAGCGACGCGGAAAGTGACCTGAAAGCGACGCGGAAAGTGACGTGAAAGAGGCGGGCCCGGGACGTTGGACACGTCCCGGGCCCGCCTCTTCCCGTTCGTTTCGCTCGTTACGCCTTGCTCGCGGCGCACTCCGCGCACGTGCCGAACACCTCGACGGTGTGCGCGACGTTCACATAGCCGTGCTGGGCGGCGATCATCTCGGCCCACTGCTCGACGGCCGGGCCCTCGACCTCCACCGCCTTGCCGCAGAGCCGGCAGACCAGGTGGTGGTGATGGTCACCCGTCGAGCACCGCCGGTAGACGGACTCGCCCTCGGCGGTGCGCAGGACGTCGACCTCACCCGCGTCGGCGAGGGACTGCAAGGTCCGGTAGACCGTCGTCAGGCCCACGGAGTCGCCGCGGTGCTTGAGGACGTCGTGCAGCTCCTGGGCGCTGCGGAACTCGTCGACCTCGTCGAGCGCCGCCGCCACCGCCGCCCGCTGCCGGGTGGACCGGCCGCGTACCGGCGCTGCGTTCGTGCCACTGATCGGCGCCGTGGCCACAGCTGCCTCCTCGTGTCGCCCGTACATGTGTCGGGCCATTGTGCCAGCCCGGCCGGGCGCCGCCGGCGAACACGTACGGTGCGACTCGGTCACACGCACCGCTGTCACACCCGTACGTCGTCCCTGTCCCGGCGGGCCCCCGGTACCTCAAGGGTGCACTCGGCTCCCTTCGCCTCGCTCGCCCGTGCCCGGCGTCTCGCGAGCGGAGCGGCGAGCGCGGTCAGCGCCACGAACACCGCGATGGCCAGCAGCACGATCGTCGCGCCGGGCGGAACGTCCTGGTAGTACGAGGTCACGGTGCCGGTGAGGGTCACGGCCGTGCCGATCACCACGGCCAGCACGAACGTGACCTTGAAGGACTTGGTGATCTGCTGCGCCGCCGCCACGGGCACCACCATCAGCGCGCTGACCAGCAGCAGGCCGACGACCCGCATCGCGACGGTCACGGTCACGGCGGCGGTCACCGCGATCAGCAGGTTCAGCACCCGCACCGGAAGGCCGGACACCCGGGCGAACTCCTCGTCCTGGCTGACCGCGAACAACTGTCGCCGCAGCCCCACCGTGACCAGCACCACGAAGGCGGCCAGCACGCAGATCGCGATGACGTCCGACTCGGAGACGGTGGCCAGCGAGCCGAAGAGGTACGAGGTCAGATTGGCGTTGGAGCCCGTGTCGGACAGGTTGATCAGCATGACGCCGCCCGCCATGCCGCCGTAGAACAGCATCGCCAGGGCGAGGTCGCCGCGCGTGTGTCCGTACCAGCGGATCAGCTCCATCACGACGGCGCCGGCCACGGCGACGGCGGTGGCCATCCAGACGGGGCTGGTGGAGAGCAGGAAGCCGAGGCCGACGCCGGTCATCGCGATGTGCCCGATGCCGTCGCCCATCAGGGCCTGCCGCCGCTGCACCAGGTAGATGCCGATGGCGGGCGCGGTGATGCCGACCAGGACGGCCGCGATGAGCGCCCGCTGCATGAAGGGAGGGTTCAGGAATTCCAGCATCATCAGGTCAGCAGTCCCGTCCGTACGGGCTCGGCGGCCGCGTGGGGGTGTACGTGGTCGTGGCCGGGCAGGGCGTGCTGGCCGAGCGCCTCGGGCGGCGGCCCGTCGTGCGTCACGCAGCCGTCGCGCAGGACGACGGCCCGGTCGATCAGGGGCTCCAGCGGGCCCAGCTCGTGCAGCACGAGCAGCACGGAGGTGCCCAGCGTCACCTGCTCGCGCAGGGTCGAGGCGAGAATCTCCTGGCTGGCCAGGTCGACCCCGGCCATCGGCTCGTCCATGATCAGCAGCTCCGGCTCGGCGGCCAGGGCGCGGGCGATCAGGACCCGCTGGTGCTGGCCCCCGGACAGCGCGCTCACGGAGTCCTTGGCGCGGTCGGCGAGGCCCACCAGCGCGATGGCCCGGTCCACGGCCGCCCGGTCCGCCTTCCCGGGCCACCGCAGCCCCGTACGGGACAGCCGGCCGGAGGCGACGACCTCGCGGATCGTGGCGGGCACACCGCCCGCCGCCGTGGTGCGCTGCGGGACGTAGCCGATCCGGCCCCACCGGCGGAAGCGGCGCAGCTCGGTGCCGAACAGCTCGACGGTGCCGCCGGTCAGCGGGACCTGCCCGATGACGGACCGTACGGCGGTGGACTTGCCGGAACCGTTGGCGCCCAGCAGCGCGACGACCTCGCCGCGGTGCACGGTCAGGTCCACCCCGCGCAGCACGGGGCGTGCGCCGAGGGTGGCCGTGGCACCGCGCAGGGCGATGACGGGCTGCTCGTGGTCGGTGGCCACGGGCTCGCGGGTGATGGCCACGGGCTTGTGGGTGGTGCTCTCACGCTCCGGCATGAGCGCCTCCGATCCAGGGGTGATGCGGGTCCACGGGGTCGTACGGGTCACTTCGCGCCGAGTGCCTTCCGCAGCGCGGCGAGGTTGGACTCCATGACCTCGATGTAGTCAGCGCCCTGGGACTTGTCCGTGATTCCCTCCAGCGGGTCCAGGACGCCGGTCTTGAGGCCGGTGTCCTTCGCGAGGGTCTTGGCGGTCCTGTCGCTGGCGAGCGTCTCGAAGAAGACCGTGGTGGCCTTCTCCTTCTCCGCGATGGTGTGGATCTCCTGGATCCGGGCGGGGCTCGGCTCGGCCTCGGGGTCGATGCCCGCGATGCCCTGCTGGGTGAGCCCGTAGCGCTCGGCGAGGTAGCCGAAGGCGGAGTGGGTGGTGATGAACGTCTTGGTGGAGGTGTTCTTCAGCCCGGTCTCGTACGCCGTGTTCAGCTCGCCCAGCTCGGCGACGAGGGCGTCGGTGTTCTTCTTGTAGTCGGCGGCGTGGTCGGGGTCGGCCTTCTCCAGCGACTTGCCGACGCCCTTGGCGACCTCGGCGTACTTCACCGGGTCCACCCAGATGTGCGGGTCGGCGCCGCCCTCCTCGCCGTGGTTGTGGCCGTCGCCCTCGGAGTGCTCCTCGGGGGCCTCTTCCTCGTGGCCGTGCTCTTCTTCGCCCTCGTGTCCGCCTTCGTGCCCGTGGTCGTGGCCGCTGACCTCGGAGCCGTGGTTCTCCAGCGTGGTGAGGGTCGCGGCGTCGACGGTGTTCTTCACACCGGACTGCTTGATCGCGTCGTCCACGGCGGGCTGGATGCCCTTGAGGTACAGCACGTAGTCGGACTCGCTGATGGAGCCGATCTGGCGGGGGGTGAGCTCCAGGTCGTGCGGCTCGACGCCCGGCTTGGTGAGGCTGGTGACCGCGACGTGCTCGCCGCCGATCCTCTCGGTGAGGAACTGCATCGGGTAGAACGACGCCGTCACCTTCAGCTTGTCGCCGTTGCCCCCGTCCGCTGCGTCGGAGGTGGAGCAGGCCGAGAGAGCGGTCAGGCCGAGGACGACTGCTCCGGCGACGGCGGTGGTGGGTATGAGGCGGCGTACGTTCATGACAGTCATTTTCAACTAAAGTGGAAACGATTGTCAACAAGGCAGATGAGATGCCCGGAAGGTCACATAGGGACGCCGAGAAGATCAGCAAGAAGATTCTTCACGTCCCACCGATTTGATCCCAGGGGTGCGCCCGCCGGTAATCTGAAGCATTCGCCGTTCGTCACCGTCGTAATGAAGAGAGCACCGTGGCCGCCGACAAGATCGACACCATCGTCAGCCTGAGCAAGCGCCGTGGCTTCGTCTACCCCTGCAGTGAGATCTACGGTGGCCAGCGAGCCGCCTGGGACTACGGGCCGCTGGGCGTCGAGATGAAGGAGAACCTGAAGCGTCAGTGGTGGCGCTACATGGTCACCGGGCGTGAGGACGTGGTCGGTCTCGACTCGTCGGTCATCCTGGCCCCGGACGTCTGGGTCGCCTCCGGCCACGTCGCGACCTTCTCGGACCCGCTCACCGAGTGCACCTCCTGCCACAAGCGCTACCGCGCGGACCACCTGGAGGAGGCGTACGAGGAGAAGCACGGCAAGCCGCCGGTCAACGGCCTCGCCGACCTCAACTGCCCCAACTGCGGCAACAAGGGCACCTTCACCGAGCCCAAGCAGTTCTCGGGTCTGCTCTCCACCCACCTCGGCCCGACCCAGGACTCCGGCTCGGTCGCCTACCTGCGCCCCGAGACCGCGCAGGGCATCTTCACCAACTTCGGTCAGGTCCAGCAGACTTCGCGCAAGAAGCCGCCGTTCGGCATCGCGCAGATGGGCAAGTCCTTCCGGAACGAGATCACTCCGGGCAACTTCATCTTCCGGACCCGCGAGTTCGAGCAGATGGAGATGGAGTTCTTCGTCAAGCCGGGCGAGGACGAGGAGTGGCAGCAGTACTGGATGGACCAGCGCTGGAACTGGTACACGGACCTCGGCATGCGCGAGGAGAACATGCGCTGGTTCGAGCACCCGAAGGAGAAGCTCTCCCACTACTCCAAGCGCACCGCCGACATCGAGTACCGCTTCCGCTTCGGCGGCAGCGAGTGGGGCGAGCTGGAGGGCGTGGCCAACCGCACCGACTACGACCTCAAGGCGCACTCCGAGGCGTCGGGCACCGACCTCCAGTTCTACGACCAGGAGGCCAACGAGCGCTGGACGCCGTACGTCATCGAGCCCGCGGCCGGTGTCGGCCGCGCGATGCTGGCGTTCCTCCTGGACGCCTACGTCGAGGACGAGGCGCCCAACGCCAAGGGCGTCATGGAGAAGCGCACCGTGATGCGTCTCGACCACCGCCTGGCTCCGGTCAAGGCCGCGGTCCTGCCGCTGTCCCGCAACGCGCAGCTCTCGCCGAAGGCCAAGGGCCTGGCGGCCGACCTGCGGAAGAACTGGAACATCGAGTTCGACGACGCCGGCGCCATCGGCCGCCGCTACCGCCGTCAGGACGAGATCGGCACCCCGTTCTGCGTCACCGTCGACTTCGACACCCTCGACGACAACGCGGTGACCGTGCGCGAGCGCGACACCATGAAGCAGGAGCGCGTCTCCCTGGACCAGATCCAGGCGTACCTCGGCTCGCGTCTGCTCGGCTGCTGACACCCGCACGCGTGCGTGAGGCCCCCGGTTCCGGGTACGGAACCGGGGGCTTCGACGTCCACCGGAGCCCCGCCGATCCGGGAGGTACGCGATGCCGTCCAGCACCGCCAGCAAGGTCAGCAGATGGGACCAGCACGGCCGTGAACACGTCGTGCGGGTAAGGAAGTCGGGCATGACGCGCCAGCTGACGTGCTCCACCTGCGCATGGCGCCGCTCGGCGCAGTTCCTGCCCTGGCTGAAGGCCGAGGAGCACCTCGCCGAGGCCCATCAGGCGACGGTCGACCCGACGGCCTGAGACCCCGCGTGCTTGGCGGCCCCGACGGCCCTCGACGGCCCTCGACGGCCCGAAAACCTGGTGCGGGGCGCTTCGGGGGCGGGGTACGGTTCCCGCATGTCTTCGTTCTTCCAGATCTACGAGTGAGAGCGCGGCGGGTTGCGATCACCCGCCGCCCACCGGATCGATCTCGATCACCCGATCACTTCCTTCCTCACTTCTCACCACGAATGGGAGAACGCCGTGGCCAAGAGCCGCAACAACCTCCTCGGCGTCGGCGGACAGCGCAAGAAGCTGTCCCGCGCCGAACAGCAGGGCGCGGGTTCCGCGCGAGGCGCCGACCGCAAGGCCGCCGAGGACAAGAAGCAGGAGCTGGTGCGCAAGATGCGCGAGCGCGCCGAGGCCCAGGCGGCCACCACCGCCGCCGAGCCGGGCGAGCAGGACGCGTCGCCCGCGCAGAGCTGACGCCTGAGTATCACGCCGTAATAGGGCCGTGGGCCCGGATCATCCGTGATCCGGGCCCACGGTCGTGATCCGGACCGATCGCCCGCCGTACACCGGTACGCCCGCCCGTCACCGGCGGAACAGATGCGGGTGGCGCCGCGCCAGCTCCCGCGTGATCGCCTCGTCGGTGGGGTCGGTGACCTCCCAGTCGTGCCCCGACGGGTGCCCGGCGAACAGGCCGCAGGCCGCGTCCGCGTTCCCGGGGTCGCGGGCCGCGCACCAGGGGAGCGGCAGCAGCCGTACCTGACCCGCGCGCCACCGCGCCCAGACGGAGCTTCCCGGCCGCCCGCCCTCGTCCCACAGCATCGTCGCGTGCGCCCCGTCGTGGCCCTCCCCGAGTTCGCAGAGCAGGTGTCCGGCCTCCGGGCGGCGATCCGGGACCGACAGGGCGAGTACGTGCTCCGGGGGCGGCAGTAACGCGACGGCGGTGCACTGGTTCATGGGTACGGGTCACCCTTCGGGGGAGTCGCCTGGTACGAGCCGCTCCGCGATGAGGTCGCCGAGCGGATCGTCCACGTCCCAGGAGTGGGGCGCGGGGTGGTGGTCGAAGAAGGAGCACTGCCGCACGACGTCGGTGTCGAGTCGGCGGAGGAGCGCGGGGCACCAGGGCGCGCGGTCGGTCCGGTGGACGCGCTCGGGCCCGCCGCCGGTCCAGAAGAACCACTGGGCCCCCGAGTCGGGCGTCCTGCCCGGCCGGAGGAAGGCGGCGTGTTCGGTGCCCGGGCCGTCGTGTTCGCCGAGCTCGCACAGGACGTACGGCTCCGGATCGCCGGGGTCGTCCACCCCGGGGGCGAGGAGCCGCAGAAGGGCGTCGGGAGGGAGAAGCGTGACGGCGGTGCACTGGAGCACGGCTTTCAACTCCGGTTCGTGTGGCGGGATTACCGGTCGGCCGGATGGCCACGCCACCCGGCGAGCGTCAGGCTCAGCCCGACGGCGGGATCGAGCACGGTGAACAGCGCGGGGAACCCGGCCTCCAGGGCCCGTATCGCGTGGTCCTGGTGCGCGCCGCCGGTGGCCCAGCGACGCAACTCCTCGGGCGCGTCCGAGCCGTGGAAGCGGACCGGGCGCACGTCGCCGGTCGGCAGCCGTACGGGCTCGGGCGCGAGGGCCAGCCCATGGCCGTTGGCCAGGCGGAGGGCCTGCCGCCGAAGCCAGAGGAGGACGAGCCGCCGGTTCCGCACGACGACCCCACCGAGCGAGGCGGACCGCTGCCCGTCGGAGAGGGTGACCTCGGCCGCGTAAACCGCTGAGCGCGTCATGCGGGCCGACCGGGTGGGCCGAGCGGGGTGCGCGACGTTCACAGGACCTCGCCCCGGCTACGGGCGTTGAGGCGCGCGGTACGGGCGCGGAGCTGCTCTATCAGGACTGCGGGTCGCACATGACGGGGCTCGACCTCCCACTCCGCGCCGCCCCCTGCCGGCCGCAGCGACCAGTAGGGGCCGGCGACCCCTCGGAACTCGCCAACGCGGTCGGCGCGGCTGGTGTCTACCAGGAGGGTTCCGAGGGCGGGGAGGTCGGGGGGTTCCTGGCTATTCGCGCGTAAGTTCTCGCCGTACATCGATCGCTCCTCTCTGTAGCCGATTGGTTACCGGGGCGATTCAGCGTGGCCTAGGGTCGGGACGTCTTCAACGTGGGTATCTGGGAGGGCACGTTGGTAAACATCAAGGAACTGAACCCCGAAGCGAGTCTGCAAGCGGCCTTCGGTGCTCGTCTGCGCAGGATGCGCGAGGAGCGTGGCTGGATTCAGGACCAGGTAGCTGACATGGTCGGCTGCTCGGGCAGGCACATCTCGGCGATCGAAACTGGCCGCAAACCGGCGACTCTGCCGTTCGCGAGGAAAACGGACCGGTTATTTGATCTCATCGGTTCGCCTGAATCGTTCGAGCGCCAGTGGCAGGAGATGAAGCACGGGAACTTGCTGGAGGGCTTCCCGGAGTACGTGGGGTACGAGGGCCGGGCGGTGGAGATCAGGCTGTTTCAGGTCGGCCTCGTCCCTGGACTGTTGCAGACGCCGGAGTACGCCCAGGCAGTGGCCTACGGCGACGTACAGCGTGGATCTATCACCTCTGCACAAGCCAACGAGCGGGTCTCGTTTCTGGCGGAGCGGCAGGCGGCCTTGGTGCGGTCTCGGCCGCCCATGGGTTTCGTCGTCATGGACGAGAGCTGCCTGCACCAGCAGGTTGGCGGCCCGGAGATCATGGACGCTCAGCTCCAGCGGCTTGAGGAAATGTCGGCGCTACCCAACTGGATCATTCAGGTCGCACCGTTCAGCCTGGGGGCACGCAGGGCGTTCAATCTGCCGGTCAACTTGCTTACTCTTGCGGACCGGTCCATCGTCGCGTATGCCGAATCACAGGCGCAGGGGCACGTCGAGCGCGAAGCGTCGTCCGTGTTGCCCATGCTCACGTCCTACCATCAACTTCAGGGCGAGGCGCTGTCGAAGGTGGCGTCTGTGGCCAAGATCAGCCAGTTGCGAAAGGGCACCCTGTGACGACCGAATCCCCCCGATGGTTCAAGTCCTCGTACAGCTCGAACGGCGGCGACTGCATCGAGGTCGCCGCCAACCTCGCCGCCTCGCGTGGCATTGTCCCGCTCCGTGACTCCAAGGTCGTGGACGGCCCCGTGGTCGCCGTCCCCGTCACCGCCTTCGCGGCGTTCGTCGCGGGCGTGCAGGGCGGGACGTTCGACGCCGTCTGAGGAACCGAGCAACCGGATGCCCCACCGCGCGCGGCACGGTGGGGCATCCTGACAGCGCGCCCCGATCAGACGAGGTCGTGCTGCCAGCGGAGCGCGGGGTGGCCGTCGATCCAGTAGACGTGGGCCTTCTTCGTGACGCGGAGCCGTACCTCGGTGATGTCCGGGCGGTCCGCAGCCTGCCAGGCGGTGAGGGCCTGCTCGATCGTGTCCCACAGGGCCATCGGGCCGCCCTGGCGGACCGTCCAGGTGCCGGCGTTCTCAGTGAACGAGGCGAAGGACTCGCGCTCCGGATCGAAGAGGTACAGCAGTCGGTCGCCCTCCAGAGAGGTGGCGCGGGTGAAGCGTGCCCCCGGAGTCGCGAGTTGAGCGAGGAACGCGGGCATCCAGTCCTCCAGCAGGAGCGGGGACACCCTGGTCTCGCGTTGACTGTCGGCGTAAGCCGTGCGGGCTGACAGGTCACCATCGATGGGTGCCTCCGCCTGGGACCGGGCCTGCATGAACGAGCTACGGCCGATGATCGCGCCCTCGGCGGTGCCGTCCGCCGCGACGGTGACCTTCGCCAGGCCGGTGCCGTAGTGCCAGGAGCCGCCGACCGTGGTGAGGACGATGCCGCCCGGCTTGGTCTGCCTGATCCAGGCGTAGGGGATGCGGCGCACCGCGCAGGTGGCGATGACGCGGTCGTACGGGGCGCGGCGAGGGTGGCCGAGGAGCCCGTCACCCGTGACGGTCCAGGTCGAGTATCCGGCCTTCTCCAGGGCGTCGTCCGCCCGGGCCGAGACGCCGGGGTCCACTTCGACCGTGGTGACGGCGTCCTCCCCGAGGCGGAAGCACATGAGGGCGGAGGAGTAGCCGGTGCCGGGTAGGACCGCCGCATTGCTGCGGCGGTCCCCCCTCAGAACCGTGCGTGCCGCTTCCACGGCACACGGCTCAAGCGAGTCCTACTGGCTTGAGGAAAGGCGATGCACGCAGGTGTGATTGAGGCTTCTGCTCCAGCCTTTTACCACAGTGTGCATGGATGAATTGTTCACGCGGAACCTTCCGATCGCTTGCTCCGTTGGTCTCCGAAAGCAAGGTGACCGCCTGGAGGCGGATCGCTTTACGGATTCCTGTGAGCCACTTCGCCCAGTCGTCCGGGTGCTGTGGCTCAGTGTCGGCATAGAGCAGGTATTCGCCGCAGAGCGGGCACTTTCCGTGCTGGCGTCGCATCATCCGGACGCGCGCATCACTGAGCGGCGGCTTGTACTTCTTCCGTCGCTGTGCCCAGTATTCGGCGAGTTCTGGGTCATCTGGGGAGGCACTCCCACTGACCATTACATGCCGGACGATCGGTGTCCAGGCAAGTTTGGTGAGATATTGGCCCGTGGCTCGGTCACCAAAGATCCACCTTGCTTGATTGGCGGAGTTGAACGCACCGAAGTAGCGGTCGCTGACCCACCTCTTCGACTTGTTCGGATGTCTGCGAGTCGCCCAGCGAAATACGGCCCACCATAGGTAGTCGTCGATATCGCTGAACACCCGCTTCGAGACTCCGTTCCGGTAGTAGGCGGCCCACCCTCTCAGGATCGGGTTCAACTTACTGATCACTTCGAGTGAATTGGTCCCGCGCAGCATACGCAGTTCCGTGCGTAGTCTGTTTCGGAACCGGGCCACCGCCGCAGGGCTTGGCTTGATCAGCAGTTTGCTTCCCTTGTACAGACGGACGTTGTATCCGAGGAAGTCGAAGCCTTCTTCGAGGTGGACGATACGCGTCTTTTCCTCGTTGAAGGCCAGCCCTCTCGGCGTCAGCCAGTCAGCAAGCTGCACCTTGACCCTTTGCGCCTGATCATAGGAATGACACAGGGCAACAAAGTCGTCGGCGTATCTGATCAATACCGGGCTGTCAGGGGCCGTCTTTCCGGTGTGAACACCATCGGTGCGGTACCTGACTCCTGCGGCTTCTTCCATTCCGTGAAGAGCAATGTTCAACAGTAACGGGCTGATGACTCCCCCTTGCGGGGTTCCTTCTTCCGTGGGGGCGAATCTACCGTTCTCGATCACTCCGGACTTGAGCCATGCTTGCACCAATGCCCTGGCTGGGAAGGTTCCAAGCGAGGCGACAAGGCGCTGGTGATCGATGCGGTCGAACGCTGCCGCCAGGTCTGCGTCGAGTACCCATCTGCGCTTTGAGAGACGACCTCTCGTCACGCAGAAGATAGCTTCGATCGCGTCATGACAGCCACGGCCGGGGCGAAAGCCGTACGACCTCGGCTCGAACCGCGCCTCCCATTCGGGTTCCAATGCGTTGAGGACAAGAGCCTGCATGGCTCGGTCCCGGACGACTGGAATACCCAAAGGGCGCTGTTTCCCGTTGCTCTTGGGGATGTACACGCGCTTTACCGCCATAGGTTTCCAGGTCCTCAAGCGGGATTGCGTCCATTCGGCCAGCATGACCTTGGAGCTCTCCCGCATTGCGGTGTACCCGTCCACCCCAGGGGTTTTACGCCCTGCGTTGATCTCCGAAACCCGCCGTACCGCCACTAGTGCGTTGGAGCGCGATCGGAGCATCAGCTTCTGCAAATTGCGGACCTTCTTGAGGTCCCCTTTCCGTGCTGCCGTGAAGATTCGCTGACGTAGACGCCGTACGTCGCCCTCGACCGAGTTCCAGTCGATTGACTGCCAGTCGAAGACTTCGCCCTCTGGTCCGTTCGTCTCGGGAACACCCGAGACGTCTAACTTGCCCATTGGCTCCAGAATCTTCGTCGTCGTCTGCTTCACAGACTCACCAGACCCGCGTGGGCCCCCTTTCGGGTCAGGCATAGCGCCTGTATCCGGCCGGTTATCCGAGCATTCGACGGAGGTATCGATTTGCCTCGCCCGGTTTCCCGTTTCCTTTCGGCCGCCGGCATTCGCTTCTCGGGCCTTCCTACTCCCGCTGGAGGATTGGGCTTCCCTTACGGTCGGCTTACCAGGCGTATGCACGTCTGGACTCCAACGGGGTTTCCACGTTTCGCACATGCAAGATGCGGCCGGTTTGGGTGCCCTCTATACCCCGGAGCAGCGGTGCTCGCCCGACCGGCACCGGATCGCCGGTCGGCACTTGCCGCTTCACAGCAGCCAGCCCTATACGGCCCTTCACGCACTCCACCCACGGGCCTGGTTCGTAACGAGGCATCAATGAGGATTCACTTTCGTTCACCCGCTCGGCCTTCCCCGGCCTGTGGATCCTGGATGGAACAGGACCCCTTGGGCCACATTCCTCGGGCTTCGCACCCCGCGATTACTCACGACGCACGCCGAGGCGGGGACAGGTCTTGAGCACTGACCTGAGACAGCGATATTGGCTAATTCAGAGAGCCAACCCTCCTACTCGTGTCTACTTGCAATGTGCGACCTCGTGTCGCACTCCTGTGCCGATCTCCAGGACCCTATGACCGTCCTCCACCTCCAGCCTCTCCAGCATGTCCACAACGGTGACCGGGGTGGTGGACGAGGAAGTCGGGGAGCCGGTCACAGGGCTGCTGACCTGGTCGGCGGTGAGGTGTCCGTCGAGCTGGGTGGTCAGGGATTCGTCGCGATAGGCGATCCGTACCCACGTGGCCGGGTCGCTCCCGGCAGCGGTCACCGGGTGCCACCGGCCACCCTCTGCGGGCAGGAACACACCGGGGTTCAGGAACAGCTCGCGGGGAACAGCCTCCACCGCCGCCCGCCACGGGGAGCTGATGAGGACGCCCGCCTGCGTCAGGCGTCCGGCGAGGGCACGCCGCTCCTGGGCGGTGTCGGTCATGGGGCGACTCCTTGCGTCAGCAGTTCAGCGAATGCGGCGGACATCGCGAGGCCGGTGGACTCCTCCAGCCACCCCCACTGCCCGTTCGGGTTCAGCTCCAGCCACCAGAGACATCCGGCCTCGTCGACGGCGAAGTCGAAACTTCCCGAGGCCAGCCCGAAGTGGTCCAGGTACGCCAGGAGCGCCTTCTCCACGCGGTCGGGCAGGTCCACCACACGGTAGGACAAGGCCGAGTAGTCCTTGCGCCAGTCCAGCATCCCGGACTCGATCCGTACGGCGAACACCTGGCGGCCGACGACCAGCACGCGAAGATCGGCCGTCTTGTTCACCACGGCCTGGAAGAGGTGCGGCACCACAGCCACGCGCTCGTCGATCTCTGTCGCCACGACCGGGTCGGCCCACCCGGTGAGGGGAATACCGCCTCGCTGGTAGGGCGTCCACCGGAGCGTCTTGAAAATCGCCTGATCGTGGCTTTCGACGAAGGACCGTGCCTCGTCCGGGTCGTTCGTGACCAGTGTCGGCGGCACCGTCAGCCCGAGGCGCTGGGCAACCGCGAGCTGGGCCGGCTTGTAGTCGGCGGCGGCGTTGCGCAGGGGATGGTTGACCCATAGTGGTCCGTCGAGGGCATACAGGGTACCGCCGAGCCCGTAGCGGGTGTGGGCCGCCGCGAACCGTGCGTCGTCCGCACTGAGATGGTCGAAGGCCGGCCACACCGGGCGGCGCCAGTACACCGACCGGACCTCGGCCAGCTCCACGGTCCGTGACGGGGTGCGGAGCTGCCCGGTCGCAGGGACCGAACAGCTCCCGAACCAAGCGGAGACCGTCAGGGCCACCCCGATGTCGGCGGGGTTGAACCTGGTGACCGGCACGTTGCGCCGATTCAGCTCGCTGATCACCATGTCGGCGGTCAGGTCGTCCGCCTCGGTGGCCACCAGCACCGGCCTGTTGTCGGTCATCGGTCAGTCCTGCTCGGAGTCCTGGTCGTGCCCCTGGTCGGGGGCGGAGTCCGAGTTCGTGATCGTGCTTGTCTCGGTGCCCTTGGCGGTGCCGTGCTTGCCCATCTCGACCACCGTGCCGACGCGGTCGGCGAAGATGCCGAGCTGGGTGTCGGGGTCGAGCGCGATGGACGTGTGGGGGCGATGTGTGACGGTCGGGTACGGGGCAAGCCGACCGGCTCCCCAGGGACGCACGCGGTGCTCAATTGCGGTAGCCATTCCGGCCTCCTTGACGGGGGTGGTTGTTGTCGAATCAGAAGCTACGGTCACCGTCGATGGAGTAGGACTGACCGGAGGTACGGGTTTGGGCGACCGAAGACATCGGGGGTGCGGTATGAACGCGAAGGAAGTCGCTCGCGGACGCGCGACCGCGGGCGTGGTCGCCGGGTTCGTACTCCGCGTGGCCCGGGAGAGTACAAGCATCCGCACGCAGGCCGGTATGGCTGACGCGATGGCGGTTGATCTTGCCACCTGGCAGGGCTGGGAGACCGGACGACGACCGCTTGCCCATGTCAAGGCCGGTGTCCTGCTCGACATTCGGCGCCGATTACTTGCGTTGGGCGCCGACCCCGATGTCCTTCACCTTCTCGACCCGGCGATGGATGCAGACCGCGTCATCACGTCCACGATTTATCCAGAGGTCAACTCCCGGCACCCACTCGCGGCCTGGGTGCACACCCGCGACACGGCCCACATGATCGCCTGGGCTCTCAACGGCACCGTTCCGCGCGCTCTGGCCCGTAGAGCGGCTACGAGACGTCGCGGCCCCGTGGCCAAGGCCCCGCTTCTGTCTGCGCCCGACCGAAGCGTGTTCTTCGCGCACCTTCGTGAGGCCGCCGAATCCGCGTTGCGCGCGGGAGAGGACGGGCTGCTGCTCCACCGCCAGTGCCTTTACCTCTGCTCCTACGACCAAGGCTCCGAGGCGACCTCTTGGATGCTGCATGCTCTGCACCACAACCGTGACCTGATCTCCGTCCGAGGCTGGACTCCGCACTGGGCCACCGCGCGATCAACTGCCGCCGCATTGGTGAGGCTTGGCGACCATCGGCCGCTGCTGGACTTCATTGACCGAGGTTTGGCGGGTGACGACTCCGCTGAGATCGCGAACCTCAACTACTGGGCCTACTGGTTCGGTTCGATCCGGGAGGCGCAGCCGGACGACGGCTTTATGCGGCACGTTCCGGCCAACTGGGAGCCCGTACGGCTCCTTCGCGGACTCGCCATCGGCCTTCAGCAGGCTCCGGCGTACATGGACCTCTACATCCACTCGCTCTGGGCCCTGCTGACCGCCAACCGGTGGCTGCCCCTGGCAGACCCGGTTCTTGCGGATGCTCTGGCCGCACAGACCGCCCAGCTCCTTGACCACGGGGGGATCTCTCTGAGGGCGAGGCGGGAACTCAGCGCGGTGCATTACGTTCTACGCGAGAACCGCACATGACATATCGGAGGTCGCATTTCATGGCGGACACGGAGCAGGAGCAGGCAAAGGGCACGACGGGCTTTCTGCTGGAAATGGGGATGCTCAAGCGCGCCAAGCGGTCCGGGTGGTGGATCGCGGGGGTGAAGGACCCCGAGACCATCGCGGAGCACAGCTTCAGAGTCGCGCTGATCGGCTCCGTACTCGCCATGATGGAGGGCGCCGATCCGGCGAAGGCTGCTCTCCTCGGCCTGTGGCACGACACCCAGGAGACCCGCGTCAGCGACATCCCGCACATCGGCCGCCGCTACCTCGAAGCCGCCGGCAACGAGAAGGTCACCGCTGACCAAGTGTCGGCCGCGCATCCGGCGGTCAGGGCTGGTGCCCAGCGGATCGTGGAGGAGTACGAGAACGGCGACTCCCTCGAAGTCGTCTGCGCGCACGACGCCGACAAGCTCGAATGCCTCCTCCAAGCCGTCGAATACCGTGAACAGGGCTGCTCCAATGTCCAGCCCTGGATCGACAGCAGCATCGCCAAGCTCAAGACCTCTTCTGCCCAGGCCCTCGCCGAGGCCGCGCTCACCATGACGTCGATCGAGTGGCAGCAGACGTACCTCCGTTAAGAGCGGTTCCTCGGCCTCGTCCGGGGGCTGAGGCCGAGGCATCGGCGCAGGTTCGCGTTTCCCCTGCCGTACGGTCGCCGCGCTCGGGCACGGTGGCTCCCGTCTGACGAGGGCGGACCGCGACCGATCGGCAGGACACCTGTTCAGAGGGCCGTCAGCGGCTCCGGGGCGTCGAAACGGTCCTCGGTCCGCACCTGGCGCAGCGTGATGCGGGTGACCTGTCCGCCCGCCGTGCTGATCTCGATCGTGGCGAAGGGGCGCCCGCCCGGGGCGATCACGTACATCGACCTGCCGTTGACGCTGAGCGGGCAGGCCGCTCGGATACGGTCGCGGAACCGGGCGGTCTCGGCGGCGATGTCGGAGGCGCCGGTCACCGTCGTGCGGCCGCCGTGCGGCAGGAGTGCAGCCTCGGCGTCACGGACACTGTCGGGCGCGAGTAGCTGGATCATCGCGCGCGTATCCCCGGTCCGGGCCGCCGCCATGAAGGCGTCCACGATCCGCTGATCCGCCCGGCCGCTCTCCTCCGCGCTTTGCCGTGCCGGGGCGAGGCGTCGGCGTGCGCGGCTGGCGTGCTGCTTGGCGCTGGGCACGGTCGCGCCCAGCACCTCCGCGATCCGGTCGAACGGCGTGGAGAACAGGTCGTGCAGGACGTACGCGACCCGTTGGGGCGGGGTCAGCCGGTCGAGCAGGACCATCAGCGCCCGGGAGACGTCCTCGGAACGGAGGACCGCCTCGTCCGCGGCCAGGTCCGCCGCCGGGACGGCGTCCGCGAGCAGCGGACCTTCGTTGCGACGGCGTCGGGCGCGCAGCTCGTCCAGGCAGACCCGTGCGGTGACGGTCGTGAGCCAGGCCGACGGGTTCTCGACCGATGCGGAGGACCGGGCGGTGGCGGCCCGCACCCATGCGGTCTGGACGGCGTCCTGGGCGTCGTGGGCCGAGCCCAGCATGCGGTGGGCGACCGACAGGAGATGCGGTCGTGCGGTCGCGAATTCCTCGGCCGTGATCGGCATGGGTGTCACCTTCCGGGGCGGGCGGACGTCAGGACGGTCGGTTGAACCCTTTTTCGTACGCCTTCCCGCCCGCGCCTGCCCGCGCGGGTCCCGAGGAGATGAGAATGCCATGCGCCGACAGACGGTGACGACATGACCTCCGTACTGTTCATCGCCACTGTGGCCTGTGCCGTCGCGAACGTGTCCGTCGCGATCGCGGACTACACACGGGCGCCCTTCGTGCTGGCCAACTCGGCGGAGGTGGGCGTTCCGCCCTGGGCGGTGCCGTATCTGGCGACGCTCAAACTCGCGGGCGCCGCCGGCCTCCTCATCGGCCTGTTCGGGATCCCCTGGCCGGGGCTGGCCGCAGGAGCCGGTCTGACCGTGTTCTTCGTCGGAGCGGTGCTGGTCCACGTCCGGACGCGCGTCTTCCACAACATCGCCTTCCCCGGGGTCTATCTGCTGCTCGCCGTCGCCAGTACCGGCTTCTTCGCGGGCGGCGGGCGGTGACCGCCGCCCGCGAAGAAGCCGGTACTGGCGACAGCCGGCCTTCGCCGCACCCGGGTGGACGGGACCCGGGGGACGGCTCCCGTGGCTCTGTCACGTTCGGGTGATCACCGCGTGACCTGACGACAGGGTCCGCGTTCATCAGCCATGCGAAAGATCATCACGTGTGGCCTGCTGGCCGCCGCAGCCCTGTCCGCCTCCGCCGCAACGCCCGCCTTCGCCGACAACGACAGCAACTTCGGGAGTGGAGTCAACGCGGCGAACAACTGGAACTTCACGGCCGCGGACGTGTGCGTCCAGGAACTCGCCGTGGTCCCCGCCCTGGCCGACTGGAGCGGCAACCACCAGAACAACTGCAGCAACGGCAATGTCATCGACCACTCCGGTACCGGGGCGCAGCCCGGCCATTGAACCGGCGACAGGGGAACACCAGGTGAGGAGGGGCCCGTGCAAAAGTCGCGCGGGCCCTTCGCCCCGGCGCCCCTGGCCGGGCCCGGACCGCTCCGGCACCGAGGCGTCACGGTTTCGAGCCGCGCCCTGGGGGCAACCGGCCGCCATGGACACCAACGCGCACACCGAAGAAGTGGCCCCGACCCAGGGGGACGAGCACCACGTCCTCCTCAGCGCCGACACCAACGGCGACGGCAAGCCCGATGTATGGATGACGGACACCACCGGCGACGGGAGAGCGGACCTCTACCAGTTCGACACCACCGGCGACGGCGCGATCGACGTGACGGTGGTCGAGGGAGCGGACGAGCCCGGCACGGACCGGCTCGTCATCGAGGGCGACGGCGGCCACCCCCAGCAGGTCTGAAGCCATGACGTCCCATCACGGCGGAGGGGTGGGGAATGACCGCTTCGGCCGGAGAAGCACACGAGCGTACGGGCCGACGCCGCTGCCCGTGTGACGCCGTATCGGTGGCGCGCAGCAGGGCATGGCCGCCGCGGTGGGGTCGACGAGTGGAGTCCTGAATCAGCCGTGGCGGCCTGTCGCCTCACGGATCCAGCCCGTGTAGGCGGGAGCGCTGGTGTAGAGCCCCGGCCCTTCGCTGCAGGGCACGCCCGGGGCGCCGGGGCCGGAGGTGACGCCGATGAGCTCCCAGCGCCCCCTCCGGTCCCGCTGGAGCTGGGGGCCGCCCGAGTCGCCGTTGCACGCCATGGCCTTGGGGGTCCGGCTGATGGTGCACAGGCGGGTGCGGTCCGCGTAGCCCGGTGCGCAGTCCGTCACCGCGCCCCGGCGGGTGTCGAGTTCCTGGAGCCGGTCGGGGAAGACCCACGGGGCGCCGGGTGCGTCGTCGGTCCTGCCGAAGCCGAGGATCCGGGTCGGGGTGCCGGGCCGCCCCGGACGGTCGGCGATGGGGACGGGCTTCTCCGCGACCGGGCGGTCGAGACGGATCAGGGCGATGTCGTTGCGGTTGGGGCCGGTGTTCTCGCCGTTCCGGTAGCCGGGGTGGGAGACCGTCTTCGCGACGGACCGGACCGTGCCCCCGGAGTCCTTCCACTCGCTGCCGATCCGGACGGTGCCGTCCAGGGTGACCAGCCTCGGGTCCACACAGTGGGCAGCCGTGAGCACCCATCGCGAGTCGATCAGCGATCCCCCGCAGACACCCTTGAACGTGGGATCGTCCGCACCCGACACGGGGATCGACACCATGGACGGGTAACGCTGCGTGGAATCCGTACCGTTGACGATCGCTTCAGCGCTGCCTGTCATCGTGGCGGCACATGCTGCCCCGGCCAGGACGACTGCGGCGGCGCGCGCCACCGTACGGCGTGAGGACTTCAAGCGGAACACTGGTTCTCCGATCGGCTGAGCATGTTCGACATGCTCAGCCTCCGCGATCAAGAGAACCTGATCCATCCGGTCAGCGGGCCTGTCCGAGGTCGGGCCAGCGGGCCCGTGCGGGGTGGGGAGACCCCCCGGACGAGGTGGGGAGCCTACGTCCGGTGTGCCGTCCTGTTCAGGTGCCGGGCGAAGAACCGGGCCCCGGTGTCCAGCTCGAACTGCGGGACACCCGTGTGCCCGCCGAGGTTGGCGTGCAGGGTCTTCTCCGTGGAGCCGAAGGCGTCGAAGAGGTCCAGGGCCGCCTGCCGGTCGTTCCCCTCGTCGTCCCACTGGAGCAGGACGTGCAGCGGAATGGTGACCCGGCTGGCCTCCTCGAACATGGCGGCGGGCACGAGACTCCCGGCGAAGAGCCCGGCGGCCACGATGCGCGGCTCCACCCTCGCGAGGCGGACGCCGATGGAGATCACCCCTCCCTCGTACCCGACCGGCCCGCCGATCCCGGGCAGTGCCAGGAGGGCGTCCAGGACGGCCTGCCATTCCGGGACCGCCTTGTCGACCAGCGGCAGGATGAGGGCGTCGACGATCTCGCCGCCGACCGGCTCGCCCGCCTCCATCGCCCGGCGCAGGTCGGCGCGGGCCTGTTCGGCGGCGGCCCAACGGGGTCGTTCGCCGCTCCCGGGAAGCTCGATGGTGGCCGCGGCGAATCCGTACTCCGCCGCGTAGTGACGGGCCCGCCCCGCCAGTCGGGTATACATCCTGCGCAGTCCGAGCGGGGGGTGGCCGATCAGGATCAGCGGCGTCGGCGCGGACGCGGATGCGGGCGTCCACAGGATGCCGGGGATGTCGCCGAAGCTGAATGCGCGTTCGAGGACTCCGCCGTCGAGACGCTGTTCAGAGGTGAAATGCATGGTCGTGCCTTTCGGGAGGCTCATGAACGGCGCTCCCGGACGACCTACCGCCCGACCGTGACCCCGGAGGGGAGCACCCATGTCGATACAGCGTTCACGGGTACCACCTCCTCGTTCTCCAGCACGGCTTCCTGGAACGTAGCAGCGGTCGCGGTGGTCGGCCAAGCGGATTCCTCGCGGGCCGGGATTCCCTCGAAGTCGTCTCCGCCCTCAGTGCGCAAGCAAGTGGAACTGGGTAATCCGCTCACCCTACTTCCGAGGTAATCGCCTTGGTGTGACCGCGCTGGCAGGGTTGGCGATCTCTCCGCGTCGCAGGACGCGGACCGGACGGAGAGGTCGGTCATGTCCACAGCCACGTCTACGAGCACGCGCACGGTGATTGAGGAGTTGCTGCGCAGAATCGGCGAGGGCAACCCCGAGCGCATCGCCGAGATGTATGCCGAGCAGGGTGATTGGAAGCTCTCCTGGCCGGAGGCCGAGCACGGCCGTAGTGCCACACCGTGGATCCGCCACCGGTCCACCCGGGCCGACGCGGCTGCCCACTACCGCGAGCTTGCCGAGTACCACGTGCCGGAGGAGGTGGCGACCGAGGTCGAGCGCATCCTTGTCGACGGAAGCGACGCGGTCGTGTTTGGCGTGATCCGTCAGACCGCCCGGCCCACCGGACACGCCTACCGGGCGCGGTTCGCTCTGCACCTCACCGTCGCGGACGGCCTCGTCACCCGGCACCATGTGTACGAGGACAGCTTGGCCGTCGCCCAGGCATTCGAAGCGGAGCATCGGTGAAGAACCCGGGCCATCGTGAGGATGCCGCCGCTCACACAGACCCGATCGCGTTCTGGCGACCCGACAAGCAGCACGCCTCCTGAAGGGCAACGACGGCGCCCGCCCCGAGCCGGAGTTGCTCTGCGGCTGAGCGCCGGAGCGTGGTGGGGCGGTCTGCTGTGCTGCCGCGTGACGGGGACGGCCCGTCTATCCTGCGGGCATGATCCAACCGATCGAACTCGTCATATTCGACTGCGACGGCGTGCTGGTCGACAGCGAACGCATCGCGGTGCGCGTGGACGCATTCGTCCTGGCCGAGTTGGGATGGGAACTCACCGAAGCCGAGATCATCGACCGGTTCATGGGCCGCTCCAGCCAGTCGATGACGCGGCAGATGGAGGAGCACCTCGGGCGCAGCCTGCCGGCCGACTGGGAGGAAGAGTTCAAGCCCCTCTACCACGATGCGCTCGCCGCTGAACTCACCCCCGTCGAGGGCATCGTCGACGCCCTCGATGCGCTCGCGCACCTCCCCACCTGCGTGGCATCCAGCGGGAGCCACGACAAGATGCGCTTCACCCTGGGGATCACCGGCCTCTACCCGCGCTTCGAAGGACGCATCTTCAGCGCCACCGAGATCGAGCACGGCAAACCGGCTCCGGATCTGTTCCTCCACGCCGCGCGACAGATGGGGGTCGCGCCCGAGGCATGCGCCGTGGTCGAGGACAGCCAGTACGGTCTCCAGGCTGCCAGAGCCGCAGGCATGCGCGCATTCGCCTACGACGGGGGAATGACTCCCGTGGACCGACTCGAAGGACCCGGCACCGTCGTCTTCGACGACATGCGCAGACTGCCCGGCCTCCTCGCGGATCAGTGACCACCACCTGATCGCTCAAAGCCATCATTCACAGGGACTGACCATTCCACGATCACCAACGTGCCCCGGCTCCTGGGGCGGACCGTGTGTGCGGCCCCCGCCGGCACCATGAACAGCTCGCCCGCCCCCACCGACACCGGCATGCCGTCCACCTCCAGCTCCAGCCGGCCGTCGAGGACGAGCAGAGCCTCGGCGTCCCCATGGCTCTCTTCCGCGACAGGCAGCCCGTCCATGCGCAGCCCGCCTGCCCTGAGAGGAGGGTGTGGGCGCGGGAGTCGCCGCGGGGTGGAACGCTTCCGCGCGGCGCAGAGGGGGCGGGAGGAGAGCCGGACCGGGCAGTCGTCCCGGGGCCCCACGGTGCGGGGCGATTCCTGGACGCCCGGGTGGGCGGGCCAGACTAAGGGCTGTCCCGCTTAGGCTCCGCCCGCCAGGCCCTCTCGCTCCTCTCTCCGTCAGGAATCGCCGTGTCCCACCCCTCCGCCGCCCCCCGGGCGAGCAGTGCAGCTCCACGCGCCGAAGCGCACCGCTTCAGCGACGTCATCAGCCGTATCGCCGAGGAGATGGGCGCGCTCGCTGACCACGGCACCCCCGCCGACTACATCCCGATGCTCGCCGGCGCCGACCCCCGGCGCTTCGGCATGGCCGTCGCGGAGCCGGACGGAACCGTCTACGGCGTCGGCGACTGGCAGCAGCCGTTCTCGACCCAGTCCATATCCAAGGTGTTCGCCCTGGCCCTGGCGCTCTCCCTGGACGGCGAGCAGATATGGCGGGGAGTCGGCCGGGAGCCCTCGGGCAACCCGTTCAACTCCCTGGTGCAACTGGAGTACGAGAACGGCATCCCCCGCAACCCGTTCATCAACGCCGGAGCCCTCGTGGTGACCGACCGGCTCCAGGCGCTGACCGGGGACGCCGCCGGCCAGGTGAGGGAGCTGCTGCGCTCGGAGAGCGGCAATGCCGCCATCGACTTCGTACCGGAGGTCGCCGCCTCCGAAGCGGCCTTCGGCGACCGCAACGCCGCGCTGGCCCACTTCATGGCCTCCTACGGCAACATCACGCTCCCGGTCCCCGAACTGCTCGCCGCCTACTTCCGCCAGTGCTCGATCGAGGCGTCCTGCGCGGACCTGGCCCTCTCCGCGGGGTTCCTGGCCCGGCGCGGGATCCGGGCGGACGGGTCCACGCTGCTGACCCGCAGCCAGGCCAAGCAGGTCAACGCGGTCATGCTCACCTGCGGGACGTACGACGCGGCCGGAGAGTTCGCCTACCGGGTGGGGCTGCCGGGCAAGAGCGGCGTCGGCGGGGGCATCATCGCCATCGTGCCCGGTGAGTGCACTCTGTGCGTATGGAGCCCGGGGCTCGACCGGCGCGGCAACTCGGTGGCGGGCGTGTCGGCCCTCGCCCGCTTCACCACGCTGACCGGGCTGTCCGTCTTCTGACGCAAGCGCCGGGCTACCGGACCGTCTTGGACCAGAACTGGCGCGGTGCGAAGCCCTCGCGCCGCAGCCAGTGCTCCGTATAGACGATCCGCTCCGCGTCGATCACGACGAGAGGGCCCGACGGGGGTTCGTCGAGAGAACGTGACCGCTCGACATGGTCGGACTGCCAGCGGAAGGCCGGCCAGTAGTGCGCGAAGTCGGGGTCGTCCTCGGACAGGACGCGAGCCCGCCCGAAGAGCTGGGCCCCCCGGCTGCTGGCCTGTCCGGCCAGCGGGGCGAAGATTCCCACCGACACCCGGGGGTCGGCGGCGAGGTTCCTCATCTTCGGGGAACCGGGCGCCGTGCTGAACATCACCGCGAAGTCGAGGGGGAAGTACCGCACCGGCGTCGCCAGGGGCCCTGCCGGGCCCGCGGTCGCGAGCACGCACATGTTCTGCGTCGACAGCAGGTTGAGGATGCGTTCTTCCAGCCGATCGCGATCGAGCCGCTTCTCGGGTGAGGGGCCGGCCAGCCACGGGTTGGTCACAGGCATGGTCGAGTTTCCCACGCCCCGTCACCCGGCGGTGCGGGGGCATCGGTCACCACTGTGGCTCCCAACTGCTGCCGTGGCGTCACGACTTCAGGGCGATGAGACGGTACAGCGGGTCCGGGCGGGGCGAGTCCTGGTCCGGCAGCGCGGCCAGCCGCCGGCACACGTGGGCCACCTGGTCCCGGGGCGCGTGGGTGCACCAGGAGATGCGGCCCGCCTCGATCACCTCGCGCCAGCCGCGAGGGCTGCGGCCCTGTCCCGTGCCGGGGAACCGGGACCGCCCGACCGCTCCCAGGCCCTGTTCCGCCGCCCAACGGAGCAACCGGGCGGATTGGTCGGGCACCTGGGGCGCGTACTGGCGGCGCAGGTCCGCCGTGACCTCGGCGACGTCGCTGTCCTCGGCGAAGTACGCGTCGTTCTTGTCGACGGTGGTGATCAGCACCCCGCCGGGCCGCAGCACCCGGGCCGCCTCGGTCAGCACGGGCACGGGGTCCGGCAGCAGATGCAGCAGCCAGATGATCACGACGGCGTCCACCGCGTCCGACACGACGGGCAGCCTCGTGGCGTCGCCCCGCACGATTCCTCCCGGCACCCGCCGCGCGGCGAGGCCCAGCATTCCGGGTGAACGGTCGACGCCCACCACCGTCCGCCCCGCACGCGGCAGCCGTTCCGTCACGATGCCCGTGCCGCACGCGATGTCCAGGACGGTGCAAGGCCCTTGCGGCAGGAGCCGTTCCACCGCGTCCGCCGCGGCCCGGGCCCTCGGTTCACCACCCCGGGACGCGTCGTAGTGCCGGGCCTCGTCGTCGTAATCGAGCACGTCCGTCCCCTGTCCCCGCGCCGGTGGCTGCCCCTGTGCCCGGCGTACCCTACGGGCCGTGACCCGCCTCCCGGTCAGACGATCACGACACGGCGGCCCCGCGTATGCCCCGCCCGGCTGTCCACGTGCGCGGCGGCCGCCTCGGTGAGCGGGTAGGACTTCTCCACCGGGATGTGCAGTCGGCCGCGTGAGATCAGCGTCACCGCCTCGGCCAGCGCGTCCGGCACGCTCCCCGCCACGCCGGAGAATCGGACGTCGAACTTTGCTGCGTCCAGGTCCGCGATGGTGACCACCTTTCTTGGGTCGCCGGTCAGTTCGACCAGTTCGGCGAGCACGCCCGAGCCCGCCAGGTCGAGCGCGGCGTCGACGCGGCCAAGCAGCCGCACCCGCTCGACCCAGCCCTCGCCGTACGTCGTGGCGAGCGCGCCCAAGTCGCGCAGGTACTGCTGGTTGGCGGCGCCCGCCGTGCCGATGACCGTGACGCCCCGGTCCCGGGCGATCTGCAGCACCGCCGAACCGACACCGCCGGACGCGCCGTTGACGAGCAGTGTCTGTCCGGGGCGGACTCCGACCTCCCGGATGACGCGCAGCGCGGTCTCCACCACGGACGGGTAGCCGGCCGCCTCCTCGAACGTCAGGTCCTCCGGCATCAGGGCCCAGGCCGACAGCACGGCGAACTCGGCGTACGTGTCGGAGCCCTCGCCGAACACGTGGTCGCCGATCGCCACTCCCTCGACGCCCTCACCCACCTCGTCCACCACTCCGGCGGCGTCGAGGCCGACTCCTGACGGCAGTTCGACCGGATGGGCTCCGAGGACCTGGCCTTCGCGGATGCGCCAGTCGACGGGGTTCACTCCGGCGGCGCGGACGCGGACGCGTATCCGGCCGGGGCCCGCGTGGGGCTCCTCGGCGTCGACGAGGTGGAGGACATCCGGGCCGCCGAACGCGGCGAAGCTCACTTTCTTCATGCGTCGAACGTAGCACTAACCGTTAGCTTTTCACATCGGTTACGTTTTTGTGCTTGCTAGTGTCGGCGCATGACCGAGCTCCCCGGGCGTCGCGAGCGCAAGAAGGCCGCGACCCGCCAGAAGATCGCCGACACCGCTCTGCGGCTCTTCCTGGAACGCGGGTACGACGCCGTGGGCATCCGTGACGTGGCGGCCGAGGCCGACGTGGCCGTCACCACGCTCTTCTCCCACTTCGCCTCGAAAGAGGCACTGGTGTTCGAGCAGGACCAGGGATTCGAGCAGGGCCTCGTCCGGGCGGTCGCCGACCGGACGCCGGACGAGCCGCTGATTCCCGCGCTGCGCCGCGAGATCCACGCCCTGGTACGCCACTGCGGGGCCCCCGGGGCCGCCCCGGTCCGGAACATGATCGAGTCGTCGCCCTCCCTGCGGGAGTACGAGGAGTCGATGCGGCTGCGCCACGCGGAGTCGCTGGCCGCCGCCATCGCCGCCGATCTCGGCGTACCGGAGACGTCGACGGCCTGCCGGACCATCGCGAGGTTCGCGATCGACGCCTACGCGCTGGCCCGTGAGGCGGCCGATCCGCAGGCCGCGGTGGACGAGATCTTCCGGATGATCGAGGCGGCCTGGGGAGCCTCCCGCCTCGCCTGAGGAGCGTGCGAACTCAGGCGTCCGACCGGCGGATCCCGCTGCGAGGGCCGTGCCAGTCCAGACACAGGGCGGTGGCGTCGTCCTTCGGCGGCCGGCCGCCATAGGCATCGGCCACCGCGGCGACCAGGGTGCGGACAACCTCCCGCGGATGCTCGGCCGCGGTCCGCAGCAGGAGGCCGGGCAGGTCGACCGTCTCCGCTTCGCGTTCTTGCATTCCGTCGGTGAACAGCACGAGACGGTCGCCGGGGCGCAGGTCGATGTCCTGTACCTCGTAGGAGCCCTGCGCGGTGAAGCCGAACGGCATGTTGACGGCCATACCCACTTCCTCGACCGCGCCGTCGCGCAACCGGAGCGGCCCCGGGTGCCCCGCGTTGACCAACTGGGCGCCGCTTCCGTCGAGGGCGATGCGGAGCAACTGGCCGGTGGCGTAGGCGTGGCGCCCGTGGTCGAGGAGGGTCTCATGCATGTGGCGGGCCTGTTCGGCGAGGTCCGCTCCGGCGCGGCGGGCTCCGCGGGAGGCGCTCACGACCAGGGTGGCAGTGAGGGAAGCGTCGACGTCGTGGCCCATGGCGTCGGTGACGGACAGATGCAGGGTGTCGTGGTCGAGGCTGTAGTCGTAGGTGTCCCCGGCTATGTCGGAGGCCGGGACCAGGGCTCCGGCGAGGGCGAACTCGGCCGCCTCGCAGGAGGGGGCCGAGGGCAGGAGCTGCCGCTGGATCTCCGCCGCCAGGCTGACCGTCGTGGTGCGGTTTCCCCAGTGGTAGAGGTCGGTGAAGCGACGGTCGGTGACGATGATGTACGCCAGCGCGTGCGCGGCCTCCTCGACCTGCTCCAGCACGCTCTCGGTCGCGACGTCGAGGTACAGCTCCAGCACGCCGATGGTGTCACCGCGGTTGGTGACGGGCGCGAGCACGCGCTGCCCCAGCCCGCCCTCCTCCGCCAGCACCGGCTTCTGTGCACGCAGGACCTTGTCGTAGATGCCGCTGCCGGCCAGCGGGACTCGCTCGGTCCGGTGCTCCTGGGAGGAGCCGGCCGTGTCGTTGACCCGCAGGAGGCGGCTGCCGACCACGTCGACGAAGAGGAACGACACGTACCGCGCACCGAACCGGGTGCGCAGATTGCGCGCCACGACATCGATCGAGTCCACCGGGGCCGCGCTCTCCGCCGCCGCCAGCACCTCGGCCAGTCCCATCCGGTCACGTCTCATCACAGCCTCCCAAAGTGTGAGAGTGCTTCTGCCCGCTGACGTCTTTCTCATGGGCCCGGTCGAGGAATCCTGCGGCGGCGGCGAGCGATTCCGGCGGGGGTGTCCGGTCGGAAGCGCGCCCGGAACGAGCCGGGGCCACCTGCGGTGTTCAGCTTCGCGAGCAGGCTCGGTGCACCACTCCGCCGGTGAGGATATGGGATGTATTGCCCCATAAAGTTGTTAGCTTTCCCTGGTTGGCCGATGACCGCATCGACAGGGGAACGTCATGACGCACGCCGAACCTCAGGCCGAAGCACGCCCGGCGGTGAAGCTGACGCTCCTCACGCTCACCGCGATGGTCGTCGGCTCGATGGTGGGCGCCGGGGTGTTCTCGCTGCCCCGACGCTTCGCCCAGGAGACCGGCGTCGCGGGAGCGCTGATCGCCTGGGCCGTCGCCGGGACCGGCATGCTGATGCTCGCCTTCGTCTTCCAGACGCTCGCCGTCCGCCGGCCCGACCTGGACGCCGGGGTCTACGCGTACGCGAAAGCGGGCTTCGGCGAGTACCTCGGCTTCTTCTCCGCCTTCGGCTACTGGGCCAGCGCCTGCGTCGGCAACGTCACCTACTGGGTGCTCATCATGTCGACGGTCGGCGCGGTGGCGCCGGCACTGGGCGACGGCGACACCGTGACGGCGGTGGTGATCTCCTCGGTCGGCCTGTGGGGGTTCTTCCTGCTGATCCGCCGGGGCGTCAAGGAGGCCGCGGCGATCAACCGGATCGTCACCGTGGCCAAGATCGTGCCCATCCTCTTCTTCGTGATCCTGGCGCTGTTCTACTTCGACGCCTCGGTCTTCGCGGACAACTTCGGCGGCGCCGACTACGCGGGCTCCCTCTTCGACCAGGTCCGCGGCACGATGCTCGCGACGGTCTTCGTCTTCCTCGGCGTCGAAGGGGCCAGCGTCTACTCGCGCCACGCCAAGCGCCGCGAGGACGTGGGGCGGGCCACCGTCCTCGGATTCCTCAGCGTGTTCGCCGTCTTCGCCTCCGTCACGATCGTCAGTTACGGACTGCTGCCGATGGCCGAGATCGCGGAGCTGCGGCAGCCCTCGATGGCCGAGGTGCTGGAGTCGGCGGTCGGCACCTGGGGCAAGGTCTTCGTCAGCGTGGGCCTCATCGTCTCCGTGCTCGGCGCCTACCTCGCCTGGACGCTGATGGCCGCCGAAGTCCTGTTCGTCGCCGCGAAGGACAAGGACATGCCCCGCTTCCTGGGGCGGTCGACCGGGGCGGACGTGCCCGAGGCCGCGCTGCTCATGACCACGTGCCTGAGCCAGGTCGTACTGGTCGTGACGCTGTTCTCCGACGACGCCTTCAACTTCGCCCTCGACCTGACCAGCGCGCTCAGCCTGATCCCCTTCCTCCTGGCCGCCGCCTTCGCGGTACGGATCGCACGGCGGCCAGGCCGGTCCGACGTGGAGGGGCGCAGTACCCGGCGTGAGCTGGTGATCGCCGTGGTGGCCACGCTCTACACCGCGTTCCTGCTGTACGCGGCGGGGCTGAAGTTCGTCCTCGTCTCCTTCGTCCTCTACGCCCCGGCCACCTTCCTCTTCGTCAAGTCCCGCAGGGAACAGGGGCGCAGGCTCTTCTCCCCGGGCGAGGCCGTCATCTGCGCCGTCTCGGTCGCCGGCGCCATCGCCGGGGTCGTGGCACTGGCCGCGGGCTGGATCGAGCTCTGAGCGGCCCCGCCCGTCCTCGCTCGGAGCCCCCCGCACGTCCTCTCTGCCGTCGCCGCGCGACCCCGCACACCCTCCGCCGTCACCGCGCGACCCCGCACACCCTCCGCCGTCACCGAGTGAAAGGCCCACCGTGAACAGCACCACCCCCGTTTCCGCCCTCGGCGTCCACTCCGAGGTGGGACGTCTGCGCAAGGTCCTGGTCTGCGCCCCCGGACTGGCCCACCGGCGGCTGACCCCGACCAACTCCGGGGACCTGCTCTTCGACGACGTGATGTGGGTGGAGAACGCCCAGCGCGACCACGCCGACTTCGTCGCCCAGCTCACCGGGCGCGGCGTGGAGGTCGTCGAACTGCACGAGCTGCTCGCCGCCACGGTGGCTCTGCCCGAGGCCCGGTCGTGGCTCCTGGACCGGAAGATCACCGCCAACGAGGTGGGCCTCGGCCTGATCGACGACACCCGCGCCTTCCTGGAGACCCTGACCCCGCGGCAGCTCGCGGGGTACCTGATCGGCGGGCTCGCCACCGCCGACCTCCCCGACGCGTTCCGCTCGGGGTACGTGGCGCTCGCCCGCGAGGGGGCCGGGGCGCGGGAGTACCTGATGCCTCCGCTGCCCAACACCCTGTACACCCGTGACACCACCTGCTGGCTCTACGGCGGAGTGACGCTGAACCCGCTGTACTGGTCCGCCCGGCGCGACGAGACCCTGCTGATGAAGGCGATCTACACCTTCCACCCCGACTTCCGGGGCAGCACCGTCTGGTGGGGCGACCCCGAGAAGGACTGGGGCCAGGCCACGTTCGAGGGCGGGGACATCATGCCCGTCGGCAACGGCGTCGTCCTCATGGGCATGAGCGAACGGACCTCCCGCCAGGCCATCACGCAGGTCGCGGCCGCCCTGTTCGAGCAGGGGGCGGCCGAGCGCGTGATCGTCGCCGGGATGCCGAAGCTGCGTTCGGCGATGCACCTCGACACGGTGTTCACCTTCGCGGACCGGGACATCGTCACGCTGTACCCGCGCATCATGGACGGCGTCCGCGCCTTCTCGCTGCGGCCGTCCGACCTGGCGCCCGGTATCGAGATCACCGACGAGGGCAGCACCCCGTTCACCGAGGTCGTGGCCCGCGCCCTGGGCCTTCCCCAGCTGAGGGTGATCGAGACGGGCGGCGACGTCTACGCCTCGGAGCGCCAGCAGTGGGACAGCGGCAACAACGCGGTGGCGCTGGAGCCCGGCGTCGTCTTCACCTACGACCGCAACACCCAGACCAACGCGCTGCTGCGCCGGGCCGGGGTGGAGGTCATCACCATCGTCGGGGCGGAGCTGGGCCGGGGCCGGGGCGGCGGGCACTGCATGACCTGCCCGCTGATCCGCGACGCGGTGACGTTCTGACCGCGGGGACTGCCGCACGCCGGCCCCCACGCCCGGTCGAGCGTGGGGGCGCTCCTTGTCACGATCACCCCGCCGAGGAGGTCACCTCTTCGGCGTACGCGACAATGGAGCCATGACCACGCTCGCCCCCGCCCTCCCGCAGCTCCGCATCGGCCCGCACACCGTGCGGCCGCCGGTCGTGCTGGCCCCGATGGCCGGCATCACCAACGCCCCGTTCCGGACGCTGTGCCGGGAGTTCTCCGGCGGCAAGGGGCTGTTCGTCAGCGAGATGATCACCACGCGGGCGCTGGTCGAGCGCAACGAGAAGACCATGCAGCTCATCCACTTCGACGCGACCGAGACCCCGCGCTCGATCCAGCTGTACGGAGTGGACCCGGTCACTGTCGGCAGGGCGGTCCGGATGATCGTCGACGAGGATCTCGCCGACCACATCGACCTGAACTTCGGCTGCCCGGTCCCCAAGGTCACCCGCAAGGGCGGCGGCTCCGCGCTCCCGTACAAGCGGCCCCTGCTGCGGGCCATCCTCAAGGAAGCCGTGTCCAACGCCGGGGACCTCCCCGTCACCATCAAGATGCGCAAGGGCATCGACGACGACCACCTCACCTTCCTCGACGCCGGCCGCATCGCCGTCGAGGAGGGCGTCACCGCCGTCGCCCTGCACGGGCGCACCACCGCCCAGCACTACGGCGGCACCGCCGACTGGGACGCCATCGCCCGGCTCAAGGAGCACGTGCCGGAGATCCCCGTGCTCGGCAACGGCGACATCTGGTGCGCGGACGACGCCCTGCGGATGATGCGGGAGACCGGCTGCGACGGAGTCGTCGTCGGGCGCGGCTGCCTGGGGCGGCCCTGGCTCTTCGCCGACCTGGTGAGCGCCATGGAGGGTCGCGAGGCCCGGCACGCACCCGCCCTGCGCGAGGTGGCGGACGTCATGGTGCGCCACGCGACGCTGCTGGGGGAGTGGATCGGCGACGAGGCCCGTGGCGTGATCGACTTCCGTAAGCACGTGGCCTGGTATCTCAAGGGCTTCGCGGTCGGCTCCGAGATGCGCAAGAAGCTGGCGATCACCTCCTCGCTGGAGGAGCTGAGCAGCCAGCTGCACGAGCTGGACCTCGACCAGCCCTGGCCGGACGGCGCCGACGGGCCGCGCGGCCGCACCTCGGGCAACAACCGGGTCGTCCTGCCGGACGGCTGGCTGAAGGACCCGTACGACTGCGCGGGCATCAGCGCCGACGCGGAGCTGGACACCTCCGGCGGCTGATCGCGTACGGAGAAGACGGCCTCCCTCGTTCCGTATGGGGGAGGCCTTTCGCGTTCCGTAAGCGGTGGGGCCTCTCGCGCTTGCCGCCTTGCCGCCATTCCTCGTACCGCACGCCGTTGGCCTGGAGCTGCGCCGTGCCGGTGGGGCCCCCGCCGCCGATGGTTCCCGCGCGGGGGCGGACCTTCGCCCGTAGCCTGGAAGAGGTCGGCCCCGGGGTGCCCAGCGACTGCCCGAGGCGTCCGGATCCTGAAATCCGGGGTCCGAAACGGGCGTGATTCGCGCCACCCTTGATCGGGGTGACGCTCAGATGAGCGATTTCAACATGGGTGCACTTCTGGAAGGCGTGGCACTCAGTGCCACCCTGCTGGATTCGAGAAGTAAACTCATCTGGCGAGCCACCCGCTCAGAAGAGCGGCTGTGGTCAAGTTTCGGCCATGCCGCATTCAGGAGGTGAAGGCGGAGTGTCAGGTGTTACGGCCGGGCGAGCCTTTCGATCTGCTGGCGGACGGGTGGTTGCGGCCGTATGACGACCAAGTGGACGTACCCATCCACCTTCGATCTGGGTATGTTCCTCGCCGTCAGGGCAGCCACCGCGTCCTCGAGGAGTCGAGACCCGTGTCGGAAAACAAAGATCCCCAGAAGTTCGTCTACGACTTCACCGAGGGCAACAAGGATCTGAAGGATCTTCTGGGCGGCAAGGGTGCGAACCTCGCCGAGATGACCAACCTCGGGTTGCCCGTCCCTCCGGGCTTCACGATCACCACCGAGGCCTGCAAGGTCTACCTGGACAGCGGCGACGCTCCGACCGCGCTGCGCGACGAGGTGAGTGCGCACCTCAAGGCGCTGGAAGAGCGCATGGGCAAGCAGCTCGGCCAGGCCGACGACCCGCTGCTGGTCTCCGTCCGCTCCGGGGCCAAGTTCTCCATGCCGGGCATGATGGACACGGTCCTGAACATCGGCCTCTCCGACGACTCGGTGGCCGGTCTCGCCACCCAGTCCGGCGACGAGCGCTTCGCCTGGGACTCCTACCGCCGACTCATCCAGATGTTCGGCAAGACCGTCCTCGGGGTCGACGGCGAGCTCTTCGAGGAGGCGCTGCAGGCGGCGAAGGACGCGAAGAAGGTCACGGTCGACACCGACCTCGCCGCGGCCGACCTCAAGAAGCTCGTCAAGCAGTTCAAGAAGATCGTCGAGTCCGAGGCCGGACGCGTGTTCCCGCAGGACGCGCGGGAGCAGATGGACCTGGCCATAAACGCGGTCTTCGACTCGTGGAACACCGACCGGGCCAAGCTCTACCGCCGTCAGGAGCGCATCCCCGGCGACCTCGGCACGGCCGTCAACGTCTGCTCGATGGTCTTCGGCAACCTGGGCCCCGACTCCGGTACCGGCGTCGCCTTCACCCGCGACCCGGCCAGCGGCCACCAGGGTGTCTACGGCGACTACCTCCAGAACGCGCAGGGCGAGGACGTCGTCGCCGGTATCCGCAACACGGTGCCGCTCGCCGACCTGGAGTCGATCGACAAGAAGTCGTACGACCAGCTCATGCAGATCATGGAGACCCTGGAGAACCACTACAAGGATCTCTGCGACATCGAGTTCACCATCGAGCGCGGCCAGCTCTGGATGCTCCAGACCCGGGTCGGCAAGCGCACCGCCGGCGCCGCCTTCCGGATCGCCACCCAGCTCGTGGACCAGGGCCTGATCGACGAGGCCGAGGCCCTCCAGCGCGTCAACGGCGCCCAGCTCGCCCAGCTGATGTTCCCGCGCTTCGACGACGAGGCGAAGACCGAGCTGCTCGGCCGGGGCATCGCCGCGTCCCCGGGCGCCGCGGTCGGCAAGGCCGTCTTCGACTCGTACACCGCGATCAAGTGGTCCCGCTCCGGCGAGAAGGTCATCCTGATCCGCCGCGAGACCAACCCCGACGACCTCGAAGGCATGATCGCCGCCGAGGGCATCCTGACCTCGCGCGGCGGCAAGACCTCGCACGCGGCGGTCGTGGCGCGCGGCATGGGCAAGACCTGTGTCTGCGGCGCCGAGGACCTGGAGGTCGACACCAAGCGACGGCGGATGACCGTCGGCGGCCGGGTGATCGAGGAGGGCGACCTCGTCTCGATCGACGGCTCCACCGGCAAGGTCTACCTGGGCGAGGTACCCGTCGTACCGTCCCCGGTCGTCGAGTACTTCGAGGGCCGGATGCACGCCGGGGCCGACGACGCCGACGAACTGGTCGCCGCCGTGCACCGGATCATGGCGTACGCGGACCGGGTGCGCCGGCTGCGCGTGCGGGCCAACGCCGACAACGCCGAGGACGCGCTGCGGGCCCGCCGCTTCGGCGCCCAGGGAATCGGCCTGTGCCGCACCGAGCACATGTTCCTCGGCGAGCGCCGCGAGATGGTCGAGAAGCT
The DNA here is from genome assembly GCF_044768525.1 of Streptomyces sp. NPDC091287. Classification (NCBI taxonomy): domain Bacteria; kingdom Bacillati; phylum Actinomycetota; class Actinomycetes; order Kitasatosporales; family Streptomycetaceae; genus Streptomyces; species Streptomyces sp. NPDC091287. The sequence goes on along the minus strand of NZ_JBIVUV010000010.1, from coordinate 13,230 downwards.
GATCCTCGCGGACACCGACGACGAGCGCGAGAGCGCGCTGGCGGCGCTTCTCCCGCTCCAGAAGGCCGACTTCATCGAGCTGTTCGAGTCGATGGACGGACTGCCCGTCACCGTCCGCCTCCTGGACCCGCCGCTGCACGAGTTCCTTCCCGACATCACCGAACTGTCGGTCCGCGTCGCGCTCGCCGAGTCCCGCAAGGACGCCAACGAGAACGACCTGCGCCTGCTCCAGGCGGTGCACAAACTGCACGAGCAGAACCCGATGCTGGGGCTGCGCGGGGTGCGCCTGGGTCTGGTCATCCCCGGTCTGTTCGCGATGCAGGTGCGGGCCATCGCCGAGGCCGCCGCCCAGCGCAAGAACGCCAAGGGCGACCCGCGCCCCGAGATCATGATTCCGCTCGTCGGCACGGTCCAGGAGCTGGAGATCGTCCGCGAGGAGGCCGACCGGGTCATCGCCGAGGTCCAGGCGGCCACCGGCACCGACCTCAAGCTGACCATCGGCACCATGATCGAGCTGCCGCGCGCCGCGCTGACGGCGGGCCAGATCGCCGAGGCCGCGCAGTTCTTCTCCTTCGGCACGAACGACCTGACCCAGACGGTGTGGGGCTTCTCCCGCGACGACGTGGAGGCCTCGTTCTTCACCGCGTACCTGGAGAAGGGCATCTTCGGGGTCTCCCCGTTCGAGACGATCGACAAGGACGGCGTCGGCGCGCTGGTCCGCAGCGCCGTCGAGGCCGGCCGGGCCACCCGCCCGGACCTCAAGCTCGGCGTCTGCGGCGAGCACGGCGGCGACCCCGAGTCCGTGCACTTCTTCCACGAGGTGGGCCTGGACTACGTGTCCTGCTCACCGTTCCGGATCCCGGTCGCCCGTCTTGAGGCCGGCCGGGCCGCAGCCGAGTCCCGGGGCAGTGACAGCCGCTGATCCGGACTCACCGGGTCGGGGCCGCAGGGACGGTCCGGACCCACCGGTCGGGGCTGCACGAACAGCCTCCGACCTCATGGGCAGGGCTGCACGAACAGCCCTGCCCACCGACCAGGGCCTCGAAGGCCCCCCGAGAAGCGGCGGCACCCTGTGCGGGGGTGCCGCCGCTTCGCCTTGCGCTGACCGGAAGCGACCGCTGACCGGAAGTGACCGGCGGTACGGAAGTGGCGTGTGCGGAAATGACCGGCGCTACGGGGAAGTCGTCAGAAGCGCGCACCGAATGCCGCGCGAAGAATGTGGCGCAGAGCACATTGCTTCGTTTAATGCGCAAAGAAATTCGGGTGACGGGCCGGGGGACCGGGGTGCGGTCCATGGATCCCCACCCATGGACCGCACCCGGCTTACCCCCGTCGGGTACGGAGCCGCACCGTCGCCCACCGCCGCCGAACACACAAAGCCCCCCACGGCCTTCACGTGCTCATCCGGTGGGCACCGGATGCGTACCCGACGCCGTACAGCTTTTCGGCTGGAGCGGAACGGGGCGAGACCTTTCACTTCTGGCCGAAACCCCGTGGTGACCTCCTGTGACGGTCCGCATACCCTTCGGTGGGGGCAATTGCGGATGCAACAGGTGGGGGAGTAGTGCTGCGTATCCATGTGTCCAGGCTGGACCTTTCGCGGGTGCGGATGGCCACGAGGCCGGACGCGCTGTGGGAAACCATTCTCAGTTTTCACCGGATCAGGGACCGGCGTGCTTCGACGGTGTTCGGAAAATGGCGTTCGGAATCCCGGGCGCGGTTGAATGGTGAAGCACAGCTGCTGGCGGCGGTCGTCCCGCCCCGCGGCTATTTCCCGGATTTCCTGACGCCCTCCCAGGAGGGCGCCGAGCCTTTCGGGCTCGACGTCGGAATGGAGGCGCTGCGCGACACTCCCGCCGACCGTGTCCACGCGGAGCTGGAGCTGCTGGCCGCCGGGCGGATACGGCAGCGGGCCGGCCTGTCCGCCGGCCCGCGTCAACGGGACCCCGGAGCGGGGAGAGCGAGCGCGGCGCTGCCCGCCGCGCTCATGGAGGGCCGCACCGAGCCGCTCGCCCGGCTCATCGGGGCACTCCGCAGCTACCACCACGCGGCCGTGGAGCCCTACTGGCCCCACATCCGGGCCAGCGTCGAGGCGGACCGGGCCGTCCGCGGCCGGGCCCTGCTGGACGGCGGGGCGGACGGGCTCCTGGCCGCGCTGCCGCCGATGATCCGGTGGCGTTCGCCCGTGCTGGAGGCGGACTACCCGTTCGACCGCGATCTGCACCTGGACGGGCGCGGGCTGCTGCTCCAGCCGTCCTTCTTCTGCCGGGGCACCCCCGTGGTCTACCGCGATCCGTCGCTGCCGCCGGTGCTCGTCTACCCGGTGGCCAACCCCGGAGCCCCGGTCTTCGCCGAGCCGGGACCCTGGCTCGGCCGACTCGTCGGACACACCCGTTCGGCCGTCCTCTCCTCCATCGGCAACGGCTGCACCACCAGCGAACTCGCCCGCCGGGCCGGGGTGTCGCTGGCCTCCGCGAGCCAGCACGCCTCCGTGCTGCGCGAGGCCGGCCTGGTCCTGACGCTGCGCCACGGCAGCTCGGTCCTGCACACGCTGACCCCGCTCGGCGGCTCCCTGCTGCGCGGCGGCGCCCCGCTCGCCCTGCCCTGAGGGCTGTCCGGGGGCCGTTGTCAGTGGGCCGTGCAAATCTTCTGTCGTACGCCGATGAGTTCTGCGCGGCTCCGCCGTCCAACCATCGAAAGCGCCGGACGGACCACCGCGGGCGCCACGGGACAGAGGAAGAGGAAACGATCATGGCTCAGATGATTTTCGTGAACCTGCCGGTGAAGGACCTGGAGACCACCAAGGGTTTCTTCGAGAAGCTCGGCTACGGCTTCAACCCCGCCTTCAGCGACGACAAGACGGCCTGTCTGGTCATCAGCGACACCATCTTCGCCATGCTGATGACGGAACCGCGCTTCAAGGACTTCACCAAGAAGGATGTCGCCGACGCCTCGAAGACCACCGAGGTCATCCTGGCCCTGAGCTGCGACAGCCGTGAGGAGGTCGACCGGCTGGCGGACGCCGCCCTGGCCTCCGGCGGCTCTCCGGCGGGCGAGACGCAGGACCTCGGCTTCATGTACGGCCGCTCCTTCCAGGACCCCGACCACCACATCTGGGAGGTCATCTGGATGGACCCGGCCGCCGCCGCCGGGGACCAGGGCTGAGCCGCGGGACGTGCGCCGGGCCAGGGGACGGGCGCCGGCGCACGTGGGGCGTCCGCGTCAGCCGCGGAAGGGTCCCTTCACCTCGTACGTGATGCCCCCGGAGGAGCTTCCGCTCGTCCCGCGCTGCGAGGAGAAGTAGAGCCGGCGGCCGTCCGGCGAGAACGCGGGCCCGGTGATCTCCGAACCGGACTGGCCGGTGATCCGCAGGAACGGGGCCACCGTGTCGTCCGGCGTGATCAGGCAGATCTCCATGTTTCCGCCGTCCTCCGCGATGTAGAGGTCCCCGGACCCGGACCGCGTGACGTTGTCCACGCCGGTCAGCGGGGCCGAGCCGCCCGTCACCAGCGAGTCGTCGTAGGCGAGCGAGATCGACGAGGTGTTCGCGTCGTACGCCCACACCCGGTTGTCGCCCTTGGTGGTGAACCAGCAGGTGCCCGCCGCGTAGAAGCAGCCCTCACCGCCGTTGAACACCTTCGCCCCGGACACCTGGTGCCGCGTCTGGGTGGAGGAGCCGGCCGGGTCGGGCACGTTCGCCCAGGTCACCGGACCGGAGGTCGCCGTGCCCGCCACCAGCACCTGAAGCGTGCCGCTCGACAGGTTCCCCCAGGTGGTGGGCCGGAAGCGGTAGAAGCGGCCGTCGCTCTCGTCCTCGGTGAGGTAGACGTACCCGTGGTCCGGGTCGGCGGCGGCGGCCTCGTGCTTGAAACGGCCCATCGCCGGACGCCGCACCGCCGCGTTCACGCCCCAGGGATCGGTCTCGTACACATACCCGCGGGTGACCTCCTCGCAGGACAGCCAGGTCTTCCAGGGGGTCGCGCCGCCCGCGCAGTTGTTGTTCGTATCGGCCAGAATCCGGTATGCGGACGTCACCGTCCCCGAGGAGTCGAACTTCACCGCGCTCGCCCCGCCCCCGCTGCTCGGGGACACCTCGGCATTGGAGACATAGATCCAGCCCGAGCCGTCGGCGTACGTCGCCCCGCCGTCGGGCGCGCTGTGCCAGCGGTAGGAGGTGCCGGGCACGGTCTGCCCGGAGCGGGCGACGATGCGGCTGGTGAAGCCGCTGGGCAGCTGGATGCCGTTGCCGTTGGCCGCCTGGAGAGCGCCGTACGGGCCGGGGGCCGGCTGGGCCGGGTCGGCGAAGGCGGCGCCCCGCCACAGCGTGCCGCCGAAGGTGGCCGCCGAGCTGCCGATCACCGCGGTGCGCAAGAAGGTCCGACGTTCCACGATCACTCCACGCATGAGTGTGGGCCCGCCGCTCCGGACGGACCGGCGGGTCGCGCGTCAGGACTGTAGGAGACGTGAGTTGACGGGGCATCAAGCGCGGGTGAACGGGCGGCGGAGGAGTTGCACAGGCCGCGTGCCGCGACCTGGCTCCCCCCGGAGGCCGGTCGGTCAGTCCGCCCGTACGGGGAAGACCGGCACCGCCGCCCCCTCGTCGTCCAGGCACACGCCCGTCGCCAGGTCGAAGCGCTGCTTCAGCAGCGGCGAGGCCACGAACGGCCGCCCGCCCACGGAGCCGAGCAGGCCGCGCGAGAGGACGTACGCCCCGGTGAACGGGTCCCGGTTGCCGATCGCGTACACCCGGCCGGCCCGGTCCATGAAGACGGCCGCCTGGTCCCCGTCCGGCAGCAGCACCGCCACTCCCCGCCCGGGGATCAGCAGGGCCCGGTCGCAGACCGTCAGCCAGTCCTTCCCGTGGGCGAGCCGGACGCAGCCGGTGTCCTGCGCTGTCGTGATCGTCGCGGTGGTCATCAGGAGGCGGTCCCTTCGAGGGTGCGAACGGCGAGCACGGGTCCCGCGAGCAGCTCCAGATCCGGCTTGATCTGGTCCCGCTCCGGGACGAACCTCACCGAGGGGTCGGGGGCGTCGGGGGCGTTGACGAAGGTGACGAAGCGCCGCAGCCGGTCCGGGTCGTTGATGGTCTCGGCCCACTCGTCGCGGTAGCCGGCGACATGGTCGGCCATCATCCGCTCCAACTCCTCGCAGAGCCCCAGCGAGTCGTGGACGACCACGTCCCGGACGTGCTCCAGGCCGCCGTCGATCCGCTCCAGCCAGGCCGAGGTGCGCTCCAGGCGGTCGGCGGTGCGGATGTAGAACATGAGGAACCGGTCGATCAGCCGCACCAGTTCGGCGTCGGAGAGGTCCTGGGCCAGCAGGTCCGCGTGGCGTGGGGTGGCCCCGCCGTTGCCGCCGACGTAGAGATTCCAGCCCTGGGCGGTGGCGATGATCCCGAAGTCCTTGCCCCGGGCCTCCGCGCACTCGCGGGCACACCCGGAGACCGCCGACTTCAGCTTGTGCGGGGAGCGCAGGCCCCGGTAGCGCAGCTCCAGGTCGATCGCCATTCTCACGGAGTCCTGCACGCCGTAGCGGCACCAGGTCTGCCCCACACAGGACTTCACCGTGCGCAGCGACTTCCCGTACGCGTGCCCGGACTCGAAGCCCGCGTCCACCAGCCGGGTCCAGATCAGCGGGAGCTGGTCGACCCGGGCGCCGAAGAGGTCGATGCGCTGGCCGCCGGTGATCTTCGTGTAGAGGCCGAAGTCGCGGGCCACCTCGCCGATGACGATGAGCTTCTCCGGGGTGATCTCACCGCCGGGGATGCGCGGCACGATCGAATACGACCCGTTGCGCTGGAGGTTGGCCAGAAAGTGGTCGTTGGTGTCCTGGAGCGCCGCCTGCTCGCCGTCCAGCACATAGCCGCTCGCGCCCACGGTCGGAGCGAGCGAGGCGATGACCGAGCCGACCGTCGGCTTGCAGACCTCGCAGCCGTCCCCGCCCCGCGCCTCCTCGCGGCCGTGCGAGTCGAGCAGGGAGGCGAAGGAGGTGACCTCCAGGGTGCGGACGATCTCGTACAGCTCGCTGCGGCTGTACGGGAAGCAGCCGCACAGCCCCGCGTCCGCCGGCGGCGGCATCAGCTGCCCGATCACCTTCAGGCAACTGCCGCAGCCCGTACCGGCCTTGGTGCACTTCTTCACCTCGGGCAGGGTGGTGTGCTCGCAGATCGCGCCCTTGGTCACGTTGTGGCAGGAGCAGATCACCGCCTCGTCCGGCAGCGCGGAGGGGCCGAGCGCCACCGGGCCGCCCGCCCCGGCCGGCAGCACCAGCTGCTCGGGGGCGACCGGCAGCACCGTGCCCGTCATCGGCCGCAGCGTGCCGTACTGGTCGGCGTCCCCGACCAGCACCCCGCCCAGCAGCGTCCCGTCCCGCCCGATCACCAGCTTCTTGTAGACCCCCGCCCGGGCGTCGGAGTACACGACGTCGAGCGCCCCCTCGGCCGCCCCGTGCGCGTCGCCGAACGAGGCCACGTCCACGCCGAGCAGCTTCAGCTTCGTCGACAGGTCCGCCCCCGTGAACGCGGACCGGCCGCCCGCGATCACCTCGGCCGCCGTCTGCGCCATCTCGTAGCCCGGCGCCACCAGCCCGTACACCCGGCCGTCGACGGCCAGCGCGCACTCGCCGATCGCGAACACCGCCGGGTCCGACGTCCGGCACTCCTCGTCCACGACGATCCCGCCGCGTTCCCCGACGGCCAGACCGCACTCCCGGGCCAGCTGGTCCCGGGGCCGCACCCCCGCCGAGAAGACCACCAGATCGACGTCGAGCGAGGAGCCGTCGGAGAGGGCCATCCCGGTCACTCGACCGTCCGCGCCCGCCACGACCTCCTGCGTACCGACCCCCGTGTGCACGGCGAGCCCCATGTCCTCGATCGTGCGCAGCAGCGCCGCGCCCCCGCCCTCGTCGACCTGGACCGGCATCAGCCGGGGCGCGAACTCCACCACATGGGTGCTGAGCCCGAGCCCCTTCAGCGCCCCGGCCGCCTCCAGACCGAGCAGCCCGCCGCCCACCACCGCACCGGTGGCCGCGCCCTTGGCGTACTCCTCGATCGCGAGCAGGTCCTCGATGGTCCGGTACACGAAGCAGCCCCGGGCCTCCTTCCCCGGCACCGGCGGCACGAAGGGGTACGAGCCCGTCGCCAGCACCAGCGTGTCGTACGGGAACACCGCCCCGGACCGCGCGGTCACCGTCCGCTCCGCCCGGTCGACGCCCGTCGCCGGGTCGCCGACGTACAGCTCGATGCCGTGCCGGTCCATGAAGTCCGCCTCCACCAGGGAGAGGTCCTCGGGGCTCCGCCCGTCGAAGTACGAGGTGAGCCGCACCCGGTCGTAGGCGGGCCGGGGCTCCTCGCAGAGCACGACGACCCGGGCGGCGCCGGCCGCCGGGGTCAGCCCGCGGTCGGCGAGGGCCTCCAGGAAACGCTGGCCGACCATGCCGTGCCCGACGACCACGATCGTCGGAACGGCGCTGTGCGCCAGGGCGTTCGGGGTGGTGGGCTCCGGCATCTCAGTGGCCTCCGTCGGTTGTCCTCATGCCCCGAGCGTGGGCTGGAGGTGTTACCCGGCCGCATCCCGTCTGTTTCCCGGGCGGAACCTTGCGCTCAGCGGGGGCGCCGGGGCCCTGTGAGGGGCCGAGGGCCTTCCGTTCGGATCAGACCGGATCAGCCCGGATCCGAACGGAAGACCCTTGGGGAAGAGCCCCGGCGACAGGCGTCTAATGTCGGGTCGTGCCTGACATAACCCTGACCACACTGGTGCTCCTCTGCCTCGCCGCGGCCGCCGCGGGGTGGATCGACGCGGTGGTGGGCGGCGGCGGACTGCTGCTCCTGCCCGCACTGCTGCTCGGCCTGCCGAACGTCCCGGCGGCCCATGTGCTCGGCACCAACAAGGCCGTCGCGATCGTGGGCACCTCGGGCGCCGCGGTGACCTTCCTGCGCCGGGCCCCGGTACGGGTGGGGCTGGCGGTGCGGGTCGGGCTGATGGCGCTCGCCGGGTCGATGACCGGGGCGTTCTTCGCCGCCGGGATCAGCAGCGAGGTGCTCCGCCCGGTGATCATGGTCGTGCTGCTGGGGGTCGCGGCCTTCGTGCTGCTGCGCCCGTCCTTCGGGTCGCCCACGGGGGGCGACGGCACGGACCGGCCGGTCACCCGGGCCCGGATCGTCACGGCGATCGTGCTGGTCGGCGGCGGTATCGGCTTCTACGACGGGCTGTTCGGGCCGGGCACCGGCACCTTCCTGGTGCTGGCCCTCAGCGCCGTGCTCCACCTGGACCTGGTGACCGCGTCGGCCACCGCGAAGATCGTCAACGTGTGCACCAACGCGGGGGCGCTGGCGATGTTCGCGTACCAGGGCACCGTGCTGTGGCAGCTCGCGGCCGTGATGGCGGTCTTCAACCTGGCGGGCGGGATGATCGGGGCCCGGATGGCGCTGAGCCGGGGCAGCGGATTCGTCCGGGCGGTGCTGCTGACCGTGGTGTTCTCGCTGGTCGCCAAGTTGGGCTTCGACCAGTGGAACGCGTGACGGCCACCGGCCGTCGTCTCAGCGCACCTCGGTGAGGTGCGCGTACGCCACCACGTTGCCCTGGTAGCCGGTCTCCTTCGAGAAGCCGCCGCCGCAGGTGATCAGCCGGAGCGACGCGTGCGGCGAGTCGCCGTAGACGCGCTGGTCGGGGAAGTCGTCGTTGTCGTAGACCTCGATGGCGTCGACCGAGAACACGGCCGTGCGCCCGTCCTTGCGGACCACCTCGACCGCGGTCCCCTTGGTCAGGGCCCCCAGGGCGTAGAAGACGGACGGGCCGTCCGCGTTGTCCACGTGCCCCGCGACGATCGCGGTGCCCCGCGCGCCGGGCGGGACGCCGTCCTCGTACCAGCCCGCGAGGTTGCGGTCCTCGTCCGGCGGTACGTCGAGGCTGCCGTCGGCGGCCAGCCCCAGCCGCGTCATCGGCGCGTCCACCTCGATGCTCGGGATGCGGATGCGGACCGGCTCGGAGGGGTTCATCGGTTCGGCGACCGGGGAGCCGGGCTGGAGCTGGGGCCCGGCGGCGAAGGCCTGGGCGCTGGAGGGCTGCGGCGGGATCAGCTGGCCGCCGGGGCCGTTCTGGATGAGCCAGATGCCGCACAGCACGGCGATGCCCACCAGCCAGCCCTTGGCCTTCTGCGCGCTCGGTGACACGGCGTCGTCCTCGGTCGGTGGTCCGGGGCGGGCGGGGCGCGCTCGGGGACGCGCCCCGCCCGGTCAGGGGGAAGCGGCGGTTCAGCTTCCTTCGGCGCCCTCGGTGCGGCGGCGCAGCAGCCACAGTCCGCCGACGGCGGCCAGGCCGATCACGCCGACGCCGAGAGCGACCTGCGTGGAGTTCGGTTCGACGCTGCCGCCGACCCCGGTCCGCACATGGCCGGACGGGCGGTCGTGGATGGGCTTCTCGTGCTTGCCGCCGCCGATCACTTCCAGATCACCGACCGCGTCCTTGCCGTTGTCGCAGGAGACGATGATCTCGTAGGTGCCGGGCCGGGTGTCGTGCGGCACGGTGAACTGGCCGACCACGACCTCCTTGTGGGTGCCGGGGCGCACCTCGAAGTCCCCGGCGTCCAGGGAGTTCGCGTCGCCGATGCCCGAGCCCTTCTTGCCGCAGGCGGTGGTGTTCACGGTGACGGTGGCACCGGGTGCCGCGGTCGACGGGGTGATCTCCAGACGGCCGAAGTCGCCCGCGTACGCGGACGGAGCGGCGGCGGTGAGACCGAACGCGATGACGGTGAACGCGGCACCGACGGTGCCGGTCACGAGGCGGGCAGGACTGCGCATGGGGATCCTCCGGGCAGACGGCGCGAGCGGGTGTGTCCTGCCCCGAGCCAACGGGGGCCGGCCCCGCCACGCCTCCTGACGTGGGGTCAGCTTTCACCCGTACGGACCGGCGCGGCACCCTTGCCGGAATGGATCACCGCAGGTCGCGGCGGTGCGGCTGGGCCGTTCGGCCCGTGCTGCCGGTGTGGGTGCCGATCGGGTGAGGCGCGGCCGCGAAGTGTGACACAGGTCACATGTATGAGCTCGCGGGCCCCGGGCACACGCAAGACACCCCCCACGGGACGGACCCCCCGCCCCCCGCGGCGCCGCCCCCTCCGGTCCACCCCCCCCTTGGATCGGAGGGGGCGGTGCCGCATCCTCAGGCCCCGCCCGCCCCGCCCGCCCCGTGCGTGGCGCTCCAGACGATCTGCGGCGGGCGCACCCGGGCGCACAGCGGCTGTCCCTTGGCGTCGGTCAGCCCGAGCCGCCCGGTGAGGTGTCCGGAGCGCGCGGCGGCTTCGAGGACGTCCGGATCGATGTCGTCGAACATCAGCTTGGCGCGCCGGAACATGGTGAAGACCCCGGCGTCGTCCACCGTGCCCCACGACAGATAGACGAACCGCCCGCCCAGCCGGTTCTGGACGTACGGCCCCGACACCTCGACCCCGTCCGCCGTCGCGGTGGCCGTGCAGTCGAGCACCCACGAGGCGGAGGGGGCGTCCCCGGGGTGCGGGCCGAGCAGCTCGCCCGGCCGGTCCTTGCGCTGGACCCCGACGTGGATGTTGGCGTACCCGGGGAAGTCGCTGTCCGGGCCGCAGCTGCGACCGGGAAGGGCTGAGGCCTCGATATGGATCTGCATGCCCCCATGGTCCGGCACGGCCGGAGCGGGCGCCGCGCCCTCCCGTGCGGGGTGTCTCACACGGCGTCCTCAGGGGCGCCGTCGTACACCGCCCCCAACTCCCTCATCAGCTCCTCGTCGACCGCGAACGCCGTGTCGTCGATCCGCCGCACCGGTGCGATGCCCTGCGAGTTGCAGACGAAGGCGGCCGGAAAGCGGCCCACCCCGCCCGGGCCCTCCAGCGTCACCGGGCGGCGCGCCGACGGCCGTCCGGCCCGCTCCAGTCCCTGCTCCAGCAGCGTCATCGTGATGCCGGCGAGCGCCGGGGCGTCGGGCCACACCACCGAACGCCCGTCCCAGAAGCCGATGTTGGTGATCGACCCCTCGGTCACCACTCCGCCCGGCGCGGTCAGCAGCGCCTCGTCGAATCCCGCCCGCCCCGCCAGGATCCCGTAGTACGTCTGCCCGAACTCGCCCGGCCGCTTGATGTGCGGGGCCGTGCGCGCGTACGGCACCGACATCAGGCTCCGCGCCCCGGTTGACCGGGCGGCGGGCTCCCGGACCGTCACCATCAGGGTCGTGTGCGTCGCGCCGGGCGGCAGATAGCCGTTCACCCGCACCGAGGCGTCCCGCAGCCCGGCCCCGTCCAGGGCGTGCCGGATCAGCTCCCGCACCCGGTCGCCGTCCACCGGCAGGCCGAACAGCTCCCGGTTCGCGGCGTCCAGCCGGGCGAGATGCAGTCCGAGGCCCCGCACCCCGCCGTCCCGCACCTGCATGGCGGTGAAGTGGCCGTAGCCGTACAGGGCGGGGATCCGCAGGTCCTCCTCGGTGGCCGGGCGGCCGTCGAACTCGATGTGGGGCAGGGGCGTGTCCGGCCGGTGCGTCGTCATGCGGCCACCGTAGGCGGGCCGTCCGGAACCGGGTCGGGCAGGCTCCGGACGGGCACGCTTGACCTCAACCATGGTTGAGGCGGAAAGGTCGACGCCATGGACATCACAGCCGTATCCACGTCATCCACCGTGCCCGCCACCGAGCCCGCCCCCCTCAAGGTGGCCGTCATCCTCGGCAGCAACCGCGACGGCCGCTTCGGACCCGTCGTCGCCGACTGGTTCCTGGCCCGCGCGGCGAGCCACCCCGGCATCGAGACCGACCTGGTCGACGTCGCCGAGGCCGACCTCCCCACCGCGATCACCTTCAGCCCCGGGCCCGAGGAGGCGGCCCGGCTCGGCGCGGTCTCCGCCCGGCTCGCGGCGGCCGACGCCTTCGTCGTCCTCACCCCCGAGTACAACCACTCGTTCCCCGCACCACTGAAAACGCTCATCGACTGGCACAGCGCGGAATGGCAGGCCAAGCCCGTCGCCTTCGTCAGTTACGGCGGCATCTCCGGCGGGCTGCGGGCCGTCGAACAGCTCCGGCAGGTCTTCGCCGAACTGCACACCGTCACCGTCCGCGACACCGTGTCCTTCCACAACGCCGGCGCCCTCTTCGACGACAAGGGGCGCCATCTGGACCCGGAGCCCGCCGACGCGGCGGCCAAGACCCTGCTGGACCAGTTGGTGTGGTGGGGCACCGCCCTGCGCGACGCCCGGAATCTCCGTCCGTACGGCGCCTGACCCGCCGTGGGCCGACAATCGCATCGAAGGCCCACGGGCAAGGAGCCCGCCGTACTCCGAGGAGACCGACGATGACAGCGCCGCCGGCATGGCTGACCGTACTGACCACGACCGACAGCGAGGACAAGGCCGACGCCCTGGCCCGGTCGGCGGTGGAGGCCAGGCTGGCGGCCTGCGCGCAGATCTCCGCCCCCGTCACCTCCGTCTACCGGTGGCAGAACGCCATCGAGACGACCGAGGAGTGGCAGGTGCTCTTCAAGACGACGGCGGAGCGCTACGACGAACTGGAGGAACACCTCCAGCGGGAGCACGACTACGAGACGCCGGAGATCATCGCCCTGCCGGTGATCCGGGGCAGTGCCCGCTACCTCGGCTGGGTGACGGCGGAGACGGCGCCCCCGGCAGCCCTGTGACGGCGGCCATGACCACGACCGTTCCCGGCGGCCCCGTCGCCGCCGAGCTGCCCTTCTTCGTGTACGGGACGCTGCTGCCGGGCGAACCCAACCACGACCTGTTCCTCCGGGGCCGTACGGCGGGGGAGCGGCCGGCCGTGCTGCCCCGGGCCCTCCTCTACGAAGGCCCCGGCTACCCGTACGCGATCGAGGGCCACGGGCGCGTCCACGGCACCCTGCTCGTCGCCGCGCCCGGGGTGTACGGGGAACTGCTCGGGCTGCTGGACCACCTGGAGGAGTTCCTCGGCCCCGGCCACCCGCGCAACCTGTACGAACGCGTCGTCCGCGAGGTCGAGCTGCCGACGCGGGCGACGGCGGAGGCCGGGGAATCCGCGGAGTCCGGGGAGTCCGTGCGGGCCTGGGTCTACCTCGCCGCGACCGCCGTCACCCGCTCGCTGCGGACCGGCGGCGTCCTCATCCCCGAGGGGCGCTGGACCACCGGACACGCGGCGGGCGGCTCCTAGGTCGTGTCCGCAAAGTCTCGTCTGGCCCACGACGCCTGGCACGCACTCTCGCGGCGTTGCCGAAATGCCCGAGTAGCTCCGCTACTAG